>CAYWON010000048.1:17373-41076 GCA_964459885.1 uncultured Archangium sp. | reverse complement strand
CGCGGCCCCACGACATGTCGGTGATGTGCAGCAGGCCGTCGATGCCGCCGAGGTCGATGAAGGCGCCGTAGTCGGTCAGGTTCTTGACCTGGCCCTTCATGATCGCGCCTTCCTTCAGGTTCTTGAGCGTCTCCTTCTTCTGCTCTTCGCGCTGCTTCTCGAGCAGCACGCGACGCGAAAGCACGATGTTGCCGCGCTTCTTGTTGAACTTGATGACCTTGAACTCGAACTCCTTCGAGAGGTACTGCTCGAGGTTCCGCACGGGGCGGATGTCGACCTGGCTGCCCGGCAGGAACGCCTTGACGCCGATGTCGACCTGGAGGCCGCCCTTCACCTTGCCGGTGATGGTGCCCTTGATGATCTGGTCGTCCTTCACGGCGGCCGAGATCTCGTCCCAGATCCGCATCTTGTCGGCCTTCTCCTTGGAGAGGACGACCATGCCCGTATCGTTCTCACGGGACTCGAGGAAGACGTCGACGGTGTCGCCCGGCTTGACGGTCACCTCGCCCTTGGGGCTGGTGAACTCGGCGATGGCGACCTGGCCTTCCGACTTGTAACCGATGTCGACGATGGCGAACTCGCCCGTGACGCGCACGACCGTGCCGCGGATCACTTCGCCTTCCTTCACGAGGCCGGTGCGACCGCCCTCCTTGAGGGAAGCCTCAAACATCGCGGCGAAATCTTCTTCGCCCTCAAAGCCGGTCGACTGATTGACGTTCTGCTGCATGTGATGGGTTGTCCTGGGAACTGCTGAAAGGTGCTGCGGCCCTCGGTGGTGACGCCAACGCGCGAAGGCTGAAGTCGCGTTGGTCGGTACTCCGCTCGGAAATGAGGGGAGTCGTTCAGCGCCGTTAGCTGAAGCAGGGGGGCGATGCAAGGTGGCCAGAAGCGGTGGCGACTGGCCGGTTTCCGGGGTGTTACACGGGCGGGGTCAGGCCGGGGGAATCAGCGCTTCCGTGGGAAGTGTTCGCGCTCGTCGTTGTCGACGAGCAGCGCCAACACCTCAAGCATGTCGTGCGCGTCGGTTACTTGGCCTGGCGTCCCACAAGGTCTCGATGTCCCCGCGCGACTACGGAGCATAGAGATCGTTGACCAGGAGTTGGTGCGCGCAGCCGGCCTGACCGTCACCGAACTCGACCGGGTTGATTCCGTCGCCGTCACGCGAGTCGCAGAGTTGAAAACCGACCGGCTGTGGCTCAGTCGCATACCTTCGTCCGTTCGGAACTCCCTCTGGGATCAGCTTGTTGGCCGCCGCGTACCGCATGAAGCAGCGCGTGCTGCCGGAGTGCTGCCCACCACGCGCACCAACGTAGAACTCCCGCGTTGGTCGCGTGGGGTCCGCTTCATTGAGCATGAGAATCGTGTAGTGGGTCACATCCGAGAATTCGCCGTCGAACGTGATGATCGGCATAGACGCGCCGTTCGCCCTCGTTTCAATGAGGGTGCCGCCGCTGACACTCCACACGACGTCGCCTGGGTCGCCCTCGCCGTGGTGCCGAACCGCGACGGCGTGACCAAGTTCGTGGGCCGTCACGTTCGCCATGACCGACGATGAATAGCGGGTGACCTGCCTGAGTTCTTCGGACCAGTGATTCTTAGAGGGATGCCCCTCCGGCTGGTTGATCATGCGCTCGCACCGTCGTCGAGGGGGCTCAGGCCGACTTTCTCAACATCCTGCTAGGCCTTCGTCACGCCCTGCGGTCCGGCAATGAATGTCACGCGCGGTTCTTCGCCTCGCTCGTACTGCCGAAAATGAAGGTGGGCATCAACGAAGAGCTTGTGGCTTCCCGCTTCATCGCCCATGCGAGCCTTGGTGATCGCATCAGCCACCTCGACCTGCACGAGCTGAAGCAAGTCACGTTTCCAGCCTGCGCGCGTTCGCCGTGTGAGTTCTTCAAGCTCCGCAACGAGACGTTCGACGTACCGCTCGAACGTGGACCCGGATGGGAGCGGAAATCCCGAGAGGCGAGTCATCTCAAGAACGACGAGCGCGTCGCCGACCGCGACGGCGAGTGACCGTAGGCCTTTCATCGCGCCAACGGCCCAGTTCTCGGCTTGACGATGATCACTTGGTCACCTTGAGGACGCGTGGGTGTGGCGGTGGCGCGGACGAAATCGTGGACTTGCGGAGTTTGTGGCGTCTTGACGCCGATGGTGAGATCCGCAGTCACACCTTCTAGCGGAAACCGAAGATCGGGGATCCGATAGAAAGACTCATCCACATTCACCGGACCGGGTGAATGTAGGCACGCACCGCCGTTGAGCGCTCACGAGGTGCGGCGGTCGCGGCGATCACCGATCACCCGCGCGGGCACGCCGGCGACGATGGCCCAGGGCGGCACGTCGTGCGTCACCACCGCGCCCATGCCCACCACCGCGCCGTCGCCGATCGTCACCCCATCGGTGATGCCGGCGTTCGCGCCGATCCACACGTCCTTCCCGATGGTGATGCCCTTCGACACCACCGGCTGCTCGCGCACGCCGCGCTCCGGCGAGAGCCCGTGATCGAACGCGTAGATCGCCGCGCCCGACGCGATGCGCGTGCCGTCGCCGATGGTGATACCGCCGGTGCCGCCGTCGAGGTTGGCCTTTGCGTTGACGCTGACGTCGGCGCCCAGCGTCAGCGGCCCGTGCAGGAACGCCAGCGACGCCACCGAGCTCCGCGCGCCGATGCGAATGGGCCGGCCCAGCTCCGCGAAGATGCCGGCGTCGGGCGCGATGAAGCAGTCCTCAGCGATGAAGACCGTCTCGTCGCGCATCAGCTTCGCCTGCACCTCGGCCTGCCACGGCTTCGCCCACACCAGGTGCTTGGGCTTGAGCACCGCGTAGAGCCACGGCATCCACGATAGGCGTCGCTTGTGTTGCTCCCTGAACGCCTCCGGTGAGGCCTCGATCAACTCGTCACTCGACGTCATGTCTGACGGAGCATCACCGCAGCCTCAGTGAAAGTCCCGGCTCTCGATGGGCGGCAGCGACACGGATTCTTCGCCCGGCTCGAAGAAGCGCCCCGCCACCACGTGCGTCACGCCGTCTTGCTGCTGCACCGTGCCTTCCACGCCCAGGAACGTGCGCGTGCGCGCCAGCACCGAGTACGCCTCGAACACGTCGCGCCACACCACCAGGTTCACCAGCCCCGTCTCGTCTTCCAGCGTCATGAACGTCACGCCGCTCGCCGTGCCCGGCCGCTGCCGACAGATCACCACGCCCGCAGCGCGCACCGCCGCGCCGTGCGTGAGCCCCTGCACCTCACGCGCGCTCTTCAGCCCTCTCGCGTGCAGCTGCGCCCGCAGCGGCCCCACCGGGTGACCCAACGTGCTGTGCGACGTGCGCGAGTAGTCCCACGCGATCGACTGCGGCACCGTCAGCCCGGGGAACGTCAGCTGCGGCTCGGCGTCGACCGCCATCGGCAACGTCCCGCCCTGCTGCCCTTGCGCCTGCCACAGCGCCGTCCGCCGCGACGGCTCGATGCTCGTCAGCGCACCGGCTTCAGCCAGCAACGTCAGCGGCCGCGAGGCCACCCCGCTCCGCCGCGCCAGCTCGCTGACTGAGTGCGCATCACGCACCGCCAGCAACTTCGTCGCGTCGTCTTCGCTCAAGCCCTTCACGAAACGCAGCCCCATGCGCAGCGCGAAGCCGTACTCGCTGTCGCTCGGCTCCAACGTGCAGTCCCACGCGCTGTGTCGCAGATCGATCGACAACACGCGCACGCGGTGCCGCTTCGCGTCTTCGATGATGGTGGCCGGCGAGTAGAAGCCCATCGGCAACGAGTTGAGCAGCCCGCAGGTGAACTCCACCGGGTAGTGCTCTTTCAAGTAGCTGCCCGCGTAGCTGATGAGCGCGAACGAGGCCGCGTGGCTCTCGGGGAAGCCGTACTCACCGAAGCCGCGGATCTGTTGAAACACGCGCTCCGCGAAGTCGGGCGCGATGCCGCGCGCGATCATGCCCTGCACGAACTTGTCGTGGTGCTTCTCGAGCCGCCCGTTGCGTCGCCACGCCGCCATGTCACGGCGCAGCTGGTCGGCTTCGCCCGGCGTGTAGCCCGCGCCCACGATGGCGATGCGCATGACCTGCTCTTGAAACAACGGCACGCCGAGCGTCCGCGAGAGCACCGGCTTCAGACACTCGTGCGGGTACGTGATCGGCTCTTGCCCACTCCGTCGACGCAGGTACGGGTGCACCATGCCGCCGGTGATGGGCCCCGGCCGCACGATGCTCACCTGCACCACCAGGTCGTAATAGTTCTTCGGCTTGAGCCTCGGCAGCATCGACATCTGCGCGCGGCTCTCGATCTGGAACACGCCGATGGTGTCGGCTTTCTGAATCGCCGCGTAGGTCCGTGGATCATCGTTGGGGATCTTCGCGAGCGAGATCTCCTGCCCCCGATGTTTCCCGATCAACCGGAACGACTTGTGGAGGTGCGTGAGCGAGCCCAGCGCCAGCAGATCGACCTTGAAGAGCCCCAGCGCCTCGACGTCGTCCTTGCTCCACTGAATGACGGTGCGGCCTTCCATCGTGGCGTTCTCCACCGGCACCAGCGTGTCGATGGGATCGCTGCCGAGGATGAAGCCGCCGGGGTGGATCGACAGGTGCCGCGGAAAGCCCTCGAGCTCGCGGCACAGCGTCATCAGCTGTTCGAAGACCTTCGAGCTCGTGTCGAGGCCCACGTCGTTCGCGTAGCGGCCGTCGGGCGCGTCGTAGTGGTGCAGCAGCTTCGCGTAGCGGTCCAGCTCGGTCTGCGCGACGCCGAGCGCCTTGCCCACCTCTCGCACCGCCGAGCGCGCCCGGTAGCTCGTCACGTTCGCCACCATCGCCGCGTGCGCGCGCCCGTGCTTCGCGTAGAGGTGTTGAATCACCTCTTCCCGGCGCTCGTGCTCGATGTCGAGATCGATGTCGGGCGGCTCGGCGCGCTCGAGTGAAAGAAAGCGCTCGAAGAGCAGGTCCATCTTCACGGGGTCGACCGCGGTGATGCCCAGGCAGAAGCACACCGCCGAGCTCGCTGCGCTGCCGCGCCCCTGGCAGATGATGTCGTTCGCCTTACAGAACTGAACCAGCTCCCACATCGTCAGGAAGTAGCCGCCGTAGTCGAGCTGCTCGATGAGCTTGAGCTCCTTCAGCAACTGCGCGCGCATCGCGTCGCTGACGACGCCACCGCCGCGCCACTTCGCGCCTTCGAAGGTCAGCTGCGTCAGGTGCTGCGTGGTGGTCTGCCCTTCCGGGAGGTTCTCCGTCGGGTACACGTAGCGCAGCTCCGACATCGAGAACGTGCAGCGCTCGGCGATGGTGGCGCTGCGGCGGACCCACTGTTGTTGATCGGCGTAGCGGCGCTCCAGCTGCAGCTTCGTCATCACCGCGTGCGAGTCGTTCGGCTTCAGCAGCCGCCCCGCTTCCGGCAACGAGAGCTGATGGCGGATGCAGGTCACCACGTCTTGCAGCGGGCGCCGCTCGACGTGGTGGTAGAGAACTTCTGGCGCGGCGACGAGCGCAACATTGAGCGCCTCGGCCCGCGCGCGCTGCGTCGCTTCGTGCTCGAGCTCTTCAGGCCGGTGGTGCCGCGAGATGAGCCCGTAGAGCCGGTCTCCGAAGGCTGCCTGCAGCGCCTCGTGCGGCCCGTCGAGTCGCCACAGCGCGATCAGATCGACGGCGTGGGCTGCGACCTCCTGTCGCGTCACTTCGGAGCGCCCTTTTTCGCAGCGCATGCGCCCCACCGTCAGCAGCCGGCACAGGTTCGCGTACCCGCGCCGCGTCATCGCCAGCAGCACCAGCGTCGCGCCGTCGTCGAGCGTCACTTCCGCGCCGACGAGCAGCTTGATGCCCAGCTCCTTCGCTTTCTCGTGCGCGCGCACCACGCCGTAGACGCCGTCGCGATCGGTGATGGCGAGGGCCGCGTAACCGAGCTGGTGCGCAGCCTCGACGAGCTCTTCAGGGTGACTCGCGCCCTCGAGGAACGAGAAGTTGCTCTTGCACCACAGCAGGGCGCTCACTCGACGTCTCCCTGGCGCAGCCAGCGTCGGCGGAGCGCGTCGAAGTAGCACCACAGCACCTGCCCGCCGCGCTCCAACTCGAGGAAGTAGTAGTGGCGGCTCACGTCGCCGCGCCACCAACCGCCGTTGATGAAGAACGGGCCGTGGTGACGCAGCACCGGGCCGCCGCGCTCGCCGAGCACCAGCCAGCCGTCGGGCTCGTGGTTCGGTCGCGTGGGCAACAGCTCGGCTTTGAACTTCATGCGGCGCATGCGCAGTGGGGTTGGTGTGGTGGCTTCAGCGGGCGGTGGGACGTCTTTGAGCAGCTCGAAGTGCAGCCGGGCTTCCGGCAGGTGGCCAGGGCCGTGCGTGAGCTGTTGGACAGCGAGGGGACCGAAGGCGGCGCGCAGACGCTCCAGCGTGCGGCGGGTGTCGTAGGGGTCGCGACGCGGGCGGTCGACGAGCGCGAGCTGCGCGGTGGCGGGTGGTGCGCCGCCTGCGTCGAAGAAGAGTGAACGGACCCCGAGGAAAGCTCCCTCTCCCTGCGTCAGCGGGGAGAGGGTTGGGGAGAGGGGCTGGAGGCACCTCCGGAGCCTCGACGAGTCGGAGCGCAGGCTTCGTCGACACAACCGAAGGCGAGTCTTCTGCCGCGCCTTCGATGATCGTCAGGATGGTGGCCCCTCTCCCCGGCCCTCTCCCCGCTGGCGCAGGGAGAGAGGGCTTCTCGATCCTGGCCAGCGCGGCGGCCAACGTCAGCCGCACCTGCTCCGTCACCCGCGCGCCGTCCTGCGTCGCTTCCGCCAACGCCACGTTCAACACGATGGGCTCGTTCACCACGCCCTTCGGTCGATCCAGCTCCAGCGTCACCGTCAACGTGCGCAGCGCCAGCTGCCGCTCGGCCAGCGACTGCATCAACTGCCGCAGCGCCGCCAGGCTCGCGAAGATGAGCTGGTTCGAGTCCAACACCGGCTCGTCAAAGTCCAACCGCGCCTGCACCGGCACCACCGCCGCCGTCGGCTGAAACGGCTCGACGCGCTTGCCAGCCGCCGACAACGCCAGCCGCTCGGCCACTTCGCCGTAGCGCTTGCGCAGCCCGCCCACCGGCAACGCGAGGAAGCCGCCCAGCGTCGTCACGCCCAGCTTCTCGAGCGCCATCAACGCGCGCGGCTCCAACCCCACGCGCCGCAGCGGCACCTGCGCCAGCAACCGCTTCTCTTCTTCAGGGCTCGTCAGGTGCTTCGCCACGTCGACACGCAGCGCCTTCGTCACCGCGTAGCTGCCAAAGCGCGTAAAACCCACGCACAGCGACGCGCGCCAGCCGGCGGCCTTCAACACCGCCAACACCTGCGCGCCCCACGCCTCGAGCGACGGGAACACCTGCGACAGCCCGTGCGCCTCGAGCCAGAACACGCCGGCCTCGTCACGCGACGCTTCGATGGCGGGGCTCCAGTCGCGCAGCAACTTCAACATCGACGACACCGCGTCTTCGATCTCCTGCGCGTCGACGACGGCCGCGTGCAGCGGCGCGCACAACGACAGCGCCTCGCCGTACTTGAGCCCCGGCACCACGCCGTGCCGTCGCGCGGCTTCGTTCACGTGCGTGATGAGACCCAGCGGCGCGTCTTCGACGACGACCGCCACCGGGCCCTCGCGCCACTGCGGCCGCGCGCGCAACAGCAGCTGCAGCGGCAGCACCGGCACCTCAACGCAGGCCAGCCGGTCCATGGCACACCTCCGACGCGATCCAGTCGGGCGCGTGGCGCTTGTCCTTCAGCGCGCGCACCGACAGGGTGAATGCCCCCGGCGCCGTCTTCGGAGCCGACGCCCACGCCCGCATCGAGATCAACGGATCGATCGACCCGTCGTGTTCCCCGCGCGGCGTCAGGAACAGCACCGCCGCGTCATGTTTCTGCGCGAGGCCCAGCAGCCGCGACAGCAACGGCGTCGCCACGCGCTGGCCCGCTTCGAGATCGATCACCACCAGCCCGAAGCCGCCGTGCCGCACCAGCATCTCGCCCGCGCGCACCGCCGCCTCACCCGGTACGCGCACCACCGTCAGCGCGAGGAGATCGACGCCGCCCGCTTCGGCGTCAGGCGCATAGAAGATCGAGTCGGGCCGCGAGACCCACGCCACAGGCTCGCGCGCCAGCTGCGCTTCACGCACCTTCAACATCGCCGCCGTCAGCACCGCTGGCCCCGACAGCTCGCTCAGCGCGCCCGTCATCGCCTGCAGCGAGAACGGCGCACCTGTCGGGCGCAACTTCGTGCGGAGCGAGGACAACACGGTCGACATGGGCAACCCGCATCCTTCGCACCTGAACGACCGTTCAGCAATACGCCTCGTAACACGTTGAGATCGCGGGGCTGCTCACAAGCACGTACGGTGTGTGAACCCATCGCGCAGCTCGCTCGTTTCGAGGCACCCATGATCGCTCCGCTTCTCTTGCTGACGCTGGCGGCCGTCGAGGCCCCAGTCGCCGAAGTGACGGTTTTCACCAACCAGGCCCGCGTGGTGCGCGAAGCGAAGGTGTCCCTCTCGGGGACGCAGCGCATCGAGCTGCCCTTGCTGCGCGACACCGTCGATCTCTCGAGCGTGCGCGTCGAAGCGAGCGGCGCCGAGGTGAAGCGCGTCGATCTCGAGCGCGTGCGCCCCGAAGAGCTGCGCACCGAAGAAGCGAAGAAGGTGTTGGACGAGCTCGACAAGCTGGACACCGAGCTGGAGCGCCTGACGCAGGAGCGCGCGGTGCTGTCGGCGCAGCGCGATCAGCTGCAGCGCCTGAGCCCCACGGCGCCGACGGGAGATCCGCTCAAGCCCGCGCCGAAGTTGAACGCGTCGAGCTGGGCGCAGGGCGCGCAGTTCATCGCTGACTCGCTGGGCCGCGTGCAGGTCAAGCTGCGCGACGGAGATCGCTCGCTCAAGAAGGCCAACGAGCGCCGCGCGACGTTGCTGGAACAGGCGCAGAAGCTGGGCAACCCCGAGACGACGTCTGGCTGGCGGCTCACCGCGCAGCTCGCGGGCAATGGCCCGGCGACCGTCACCCTCACCTACCTCGTCATGAACGCGCAGTGGACGCCCACGTGGGATCTCCAGCTGCAGCCCGACAGCAACACCGTCGCCATCTCGCTGGGTGGCCTCGTCGCGCAGAGCACCGGCGAAGACTGGACGCAGTCGTCGCTCTCGCTGTCGACGGCGATCCCCTCACACGCGGTCACCGCGCCGAAGCTGGCCACGTGGAAGATAGGCGTCAGCGATCGCTTCATCCCCACGCCGACGCCGCTGTACTCGCGCGTCACGCCGCCGCCGCCGGCGCAGCCGTTGCCGCGCGCACGTTCAGAAGAAGATCTGCTGCGCGCGCGCTTGAGGGCGCTCGGTGTGGCGCTGGCCGAAGCCCCGGTCGAGTACCGCACGCGCACCGTCGTCGACTTCTCAGATGAAGAGATCGACGGCGAGCTCGCGAAGCCTGAGGGTGAGTACGCCTTCGGTGGCGTCGCGTCGAAGGCGCTCGCACCGCCACGAGAAGAACGTCGGCCCGCAGCGCCGCCGCCTCCACCGGCTGCGATGCCCATGCGCGTCGCTGAGTCGGTCTCACAGGACGTCAGCGTCGCCAGCACCGGTCGCCGCCAGTCGGCCGTCTACGTGCCCACCACCAGCTTCTCGTTGTCGCCGCCGCCAGCGTGGGTCGCGCCCAGCTTCGGCCCCGACAGCCCGGTGACGTTGGCCGGCGGGTACGACCTCGCCTTCAGCTCGCTGCAGAAAGAGACCATTCCTTCCGCGCGGGGCGCGCGCCGCGTCGCGCTGTGGTCGGCCCAGTGGCCGGTGACGGTCGAGCGCAAGCTGTTCCCCGCGTTGACGAGCGACGCGTACCTGGTCGCGGAGCTGAAGAACCCGTCGCAGCAAGTGCTGCCCGGCGGCCCCGCGCAGCTCTACGTGGGCGCTGACCCTGCAGGCACGGCGCGACTCGAGCTGGTGTCTCCGGGCGAGTCGTTCACCCTGCCGCTGGGCATCGACCGCGCGCTCAAGCCCGTGCGCAACGTGCAGCTCGTCGAAGCCACGCAGGGCCTCATCAGCAAAGACGAGGTGGGCACGTACACGGTGACCATCGAGCTGGCGAACCCGTACCGCGCGCCCATCGCGGTGCGCGTCATCGATCAGTTCCCGCTGGCGACGCAGAAAGAGGTCGAGACGAAGCTGCTCAAGTCGGCGCCGCAGGCAAAGAGTGACGACAAGACCGGCGAGCTCGAGTGGCGCGTGACGATCCCCGCGCAGAAGAAGCAGGTCTTCACGTTCAGCTACACGGTGAAGCGGCCCAAGGGTTGGAAGCTGCAGCAGCAGGAGGTGACGCGATGAGCCCGTTCGTCTTGATGTTGCTGGCGTCGACCTCGGCTCCGGATCGCGTCGTCGTCTTTCCTGATCGCGCGCAGATCACCCGCACCACGCAGCTGACGTGCGGCGCGCGCGTGCCGGTCTCGTTCGAAGGCATTCCTCCGGCGGCCGCGCAGGACTCGTTCCGTGCGCAGCTGGTGGGCGGGTCCATCGACGGGCTCCGCGCTGAGCTGATGACGCGCGAAAAGGAATTCAGCGCCAAGGCCGAAGCGCTGCGCACGAAGCGTGAAGCGCTGCAGAGCGAGATCGACACCGTCACCGACGCGCTCGGCGCCACGCAGGCCCAGCAGCGCACCGCGCAGAAGTACGGCGACATCGCCGCGCAGCTCGTCTCGAAGGAGCTCGCCGACAAGGCCGACCCGCGCGCGTGGACGCAGGCCTTCGACGCGTCGCTCACCACTGGGATGTCGGCGGCGAAGACGATGGCGGAGCAGCACGCGAAGCTGCGCGGACTGCGGCGCGAAGACGACGAGCTGCGCCGCCAGCAGGAAGTGCTGCAGCTGGCCGCGCAGAAGAAGTCGTGGACGGTGGACGTGCTGGCCTCGTGCCCGAGCGGCAAGACGGCGGAGCTGTCGCTGACGTACCTCGTGGGCGGCGCGGCGTGGCAGCCCGAGTACGAAGCGCGCGCGCTCGAGAAGGAAGGCGCCGTCGAGTTCTCGACGTGGGCCACGCTGACGCAGGCCACCGGTGAAGACTGGAGCCAGGTCGAGCTGGTGCTGTCGACCGCGGTGCCGTCAGAGAACGCCACGCCGCCGGAGCTCAAGCTGCTGCGCGTGACGGGTTGGGACAAAGGCCCCGAGAAGAAGGTGCTGGTGCGCCGAGAGGAATACGTCGAGCGCGCGCAGGTGAGCTCTGCCGATCAGACCGGCGCGGTGGGCGGCCAGGCGGTGGCGCGGGAACAGGGCCTCTCGGTGCAGCTGGAGGTGCCGGGCAAGTCGAAGGTCGGCGGCGATGGCACGGCCGCGCGGCTCTTCGTCGGCAAGTCGAAGTTCAAGGCGACGTACGAGCTGCGCACCGCGCCCCGGTCGATGCCCGCTGTCTTTCGCGTCGCAGAGCTGAACAACCAGGGCGCGTGGCCGCTACTACCTGGGCGCGTCGACGTCTTCCGCAGCACGGGTCTCGTCGGCCGCTACGCGTTGGAGCGCGTACCGCAAGGCGGCGCGTTTACGCTCACCTTCGGGCTCGAAGACTCGGTGCGCGTGAAGCGCAAGGTGATGGAAGAGCTGAAGCGCGACACCGGGTTGTTCAACGGCAACAAGCGCTTCACATACGCGTACCGCTTCGAGGTCGTGAACTACGGCAAGCAGGCGATGACGGTGACGCTGGCGGAACAGCTGCCGGTGTCGGAGCTGTCGGACATCGCGGTGACGGTCGATGAGAAGACCACGCGCGGCTACAAGCTCGACGCGCAAGACGGCATCGCGAAGTGGCCGCTGACGCTGAAGCCCGGCGAGAAGAAGGAGATCGACCTCGCGTTCCGCGTCGATGAACCCAACAGCTACGACACCGGCGGCTTGTGAGCTGACATGAAGCACTCCGCAGTACTCGCAGGGCTCTTCGTCGTCTCGCGCGTGGCGCTCTATGCAATCGGCCTCAGGTTTGAGGCCGACTTCAACTGGATGTTTCTGCCCGACGCGTCCGACCTGCAGCATGACCTGTGGCGTTCGTTGCTGTGGTTCCACGCCTTCCCTCCGGGGATGGCGCTGCTGGCGGGCGTGGTCCTGAAACTCGGCTCGCCGGCGATGCTGGCAGAGCTCGTCTTCAGCCTCTCAGGCCTGACCCTCGCGCTCTCATTGCGAGCGCTCTTCACCCGGGTCGTCTCCAGTGCATGGGCACCAACGCTGCTCGCCTTCGCATTCGTGATGACGCCGCCAGCGATCTACCTTGAGAAGATCTTCCTCTACGACCATCTGACGGCGACCCTCTTGTGCGTCGCGGCGCTGCTCTTCGTGCGCGCGATCGAGAAGCCAACGCATGGCCGGTGGTTCTCGTTCGGACTCGCGATGGCGGTCCTCGGCTTCCTCCGGAGCGCGTTTCACCCTGCTTGGCTCCTGGGCGTGGTCGCGGCGACCTCGTTCTTCGCGCGTGTACCGTTTCGCAAAACGCAGCTGGCCTTTGTGCCGATGGCGGCGCTCCTGGCGTGGATCGTGAAGAACGCCGTGCTCTTCGGGGTCTTGGGCGTGACGTCGTGGGGCCCCGCGAACCTCGTGGCAGTCACGACGAACCAACTGCCGGCCGCCGAGCGAACAGAGTGGATCGAGCGAGGTCTCGTGTCCCGCTACGCAGCAATCAGCGTCTTCGCCCCGCCCGCAGCGTATGGCACCGAGTTCGAGGTCCCGCCGGGGCTACCGCCTCAAGTGACGCGCCTGACGAAGCCGACCAGCGGCGCGGGAAACTTCAACCACTGGCTCTTCCTCGAAGTGAACCGGGTGCGCGAACGCGACGTGAAGGCCTACCTCCGAATCTCACCAACGGAGTGGCTGACGACGGTCTTCACGAAGAGTCTGCCCCAGTACCTGGGACCCACGACGCGTTGGCACCCGTGGAACGGTCGCGGAGGCTCGCACGATCGACATCACGCCGCGCTCGGCGGATTCGAACGCATCTACGTCGGCCTCCTTCATCCGTTCGGCTCGCTGGGCGTCTATGTCTTCATGCCGTTGGTGCTCGCGCTGGCGTTCCGAAAGTCGTGGAAGCTGCGGCAGCGGGGAGACCGCGCTCTCTCCGCGCTGATCGGCTTCTCACTCCTTCACATCGGGGTCATCTCAGCCGCGGCGTGCTGCTTCGCGCTGGGAGAGAACGCGCGGTACCGATTCATGATCGAGCCGCTCCTCTGGCTGACCACCACGTTTGTTCTTTCACCCCAGCCAGCGAGCGACAGCAGCAGTGACAGCGGCGCTGGTGTCGCTCCAGAGAAGGAATCGCGCACGGCGTGAGAGGGCGTTGACCGAGAGTTCGGCGCCACGGAGAAACGCCATGTCGATCGCCGCGGGCGCGTCGTCCAGGGAGTCAAACAACACTCCGGCGTCAGCGACGATCTGCGGCACCTCACCGACGCGGGGCGCAACCACGGGAACGCCACTTGCGACGGCCTCGGCGAAGACCATGCCGTAGGGCTCGTAGGTCGGGAACAGCGCGAACACGTCGGCGCGCGAGTAGGCGTCGAAGACGTCGTCAGGAGAACAACTTCCACGCACGCATACGCGGCGAGAGAGGTCGAGGTCACGAACACGAGCCGCGAAGCGCGCGGCGAGCGCCGGATCCCGACGCGAGTCCCCGATCAACTCCCACTTCCACGGCACCGCGCATTGCGCGAGCGCCTCCAGCAACGCTTCGTGTCCCTTGCGTACCTCGAAATTCGCGACGGTCAGGACTCGGTGCGCTGGCTGCCGAGGGGTCACGTTGCGCTCGAGGTACCGCGCCTCAAGCCCCGGTTCGCAAACGCTCACGTTCGAGAACCCGCGGGCCCGAAGTCGACCCGCCATGAAATGGCTGGTCACGATGAGCCCTCGGGCCCGCCTCAGCGCGTCATCAAACGGCGAACCTCCCACCTCGTCAGGCAACCAATGCAGCAGCCACACAAATGGCACCGGCGGAGTGACGCGACCAAGGTACAGCGAGTCGACAACGACCGGCTCCTCGAGATGAAACGCAGCCCGTTCGGCGCTCGTCACTCGGCACCCCGTCAACGCCGCGACGTGCTGATTGTAGAGGTGCCCACCCGAAGGCGCGTCTGCCTCCGGCGTGACGAGCAGGAACTTCACAGCGGCTGGTGAAACGACGCCCAGGCCTGCGCGTGCTCCCAGATCACGACCTTGAAGCCGCTCAGCGACTTCTGCGTCGCCAGCGCCGGCTTCAGCCGATCGGCCGCCACGCGCGCGAACAGCTCGATGCTTGGGTTCTTGCCTTCAAAGCCCGGCAGATCGTTGAGCGACTTGCCGCGCACGGTGTCGATGAAGGCCTCGAGGTGCTTCTCCAACACCGAGATGTCGAACAGGTACTGGTGCTGGTCGACCTGCGCGCCCTGGCAGACGACCTCCAGCAGGTAATCGTGTGAGTGGTGCTGATTCTCTGCGCCCCAGTCGCCTCCAAAGAGGGTGTGGAACGACGTGAAGCTGCGGCGAACGGCGACCTCGAACATGGCTTAGCCCTCGTGCGTGAGGAGGATCTGCAGACAACCCGACGGCGACTTCGTGAGGAGCTCCCACGCCGTCGATGCGTCGTTGAGAGGAACACGGTGCGTGACGAGCACCTCGACAGGCAGCTTCGCGAGCCACTCGAGCGCGACGCCCATGCGGCGGACCTTGTCGAAGCGGCCGGCCAGCGCGGCGTCGATGGTGCTGACCTGAGAAAAGCGCACGGTGTTGCGGTTGGTGTGCGCGCGCGTCCCCAGCGATACGGCGCCGTCGTACCAGGACCCCGCGATGACGCGCCCTTCCCGCCTCACCAGGTCGAACGCGCCCGCGAGCGCCTTCGTCGAACCGCTGACCTCGTAGACGACGTCGACGTCGCTGGGCGCGGTGAAGCGCGCGTGAGGGCTCATGGTGCGCGCGAGGGCGACACGATCGTCACGAACGTCCACGCCATGCACCGGCCCCAGCTGCAGTCGCGAGGTGATCGCCAACACCAGCTGCCCCACGACCCCGAGCCCGACGACCGCGCTCACCTCTCCCAGCACCGGCGCCGCATCCATCACGAGCGAAACGGCGGTCTCGGTGTTGGCGAGCAACGTCGCCGCGTCGGACGAGAGCCCCTCGGGCAGAAGTATCAGCGACGCCACCGGCGCCACGAAGTGTGACGCGTGCGGCTGAAACGCGAAGACGCGCGCGCCACGCCAGCTCGTGTCGACACCATCCCCGAGCGCCTCGACGACGCCGACGGTCGAGTAGCCCGATCGCCCGTGTCGATCTCCGAACGACGAATCAACCGCCGCGCCTGACGACACAAGTCGCTCGGTGCCCGCCGAGATCGCCGACACGAGCGTGCGCACGCGGACCTCGCCGACGCCCGGCGGCAGCAACGGCACGGCGCTCACCGCGACCTGCCCGGGCGCCACCACGCGCAGCACCCGCGCTTCAGTCTGGCCGCCCTGATTCATGGCCGGGCGTTGTATCCGCCCCGGTTTTGGTTTGAGAAGCGCCGCGTGTCGGTCTCTCGATGGACCATCGCTCACGCAGTTGCCACTTTGGTGGCCGGCGGAATCTCAGCGCTCTCGGGAATGAAATGGCCGTTCGTCGCCGTCAGCGGGGTCTCCATGCTCGTGCTTTTTTTCAGAGCGCGCCCGACTCAGCAGCGGCTTGGGGGGCTCGGGGTCGCCAATGCCGTGACGCTCCTCAGACTTTCGATCACCCTCATAGGCTCCGTCCTCTTCCCGACGGCGGCGATGTTCGGTCTCGTACTCGCTCTCGATGGGGTCGACGGGCTGCTCGCGCGGCGGCTCGGTGAGACGTCGCCGTTCGGCGCCCTCTTCGACATGGAGACAGACGGCATCTTCATGTCACTGCTCGCCCTGACGCTCGCACCGGAGGCTCCTTGGGTGTTGGCTGTCGCCGGGTGGAGGCCGGTGTTCGTTCTGGTGCGACTCGGCTTCCCAAACTCGTCGCACGGCGAGCCCCGCACATGGGTTGGGCGAGGCGCCTTCACTGTGGCTGCCTGGCTCATGGTCTTCGCCTGTGCGACTCGCGCTGCGGGATGGACACCAACCCTGACGGTGATCTCGACGGCGGCGATCAGTGCGTCGTTTCTCGTCAGCCTCTCTGAACTTCGACGGTGACCATGAACTACGACTCTGTCCGTTACCTCCATGCCAAGACCACGGTGGATGACCGAGCACTCAGCCGGGTGGTCTACGAAGACCTCAAGCGAGAAATCGGCGTGAAGCCACTCGACGTGCTTGAGCTCGGCGCCGGCGTTGGGACCATGGTGTCTCGCGCGCTCGAGTGGGGGCTCGTCGCACAAGGGACCTGGACGCTGCTCGACGAGGATGCGCGCAGCATCGGCGAAGCGGTACGTGGACTCTCTGCGTGGTGCGCACGACAGCACCTGCCATGCGCAGACTCGGCGCAAGGGCTGACCATCGATGGGCGACTCGAAGTGCGCTTCATTCACTCAAGTCTCGATACGTGGCTCGACAATGCGGCGGAGCGAAAGTGGTCGCTCCTCATCGCGAACGCGTTCCTCGACCTCATCGACCTGAAAACCGTACTGCCCCGGCTGTCGAAGCTGCTCCGGCCCGACGGGAGATTCTGGTTCACGATCAACTTCGATGGAGAGAGCATCTTCTGTCCCCCTCATCACGATGATGGCGAAGTGCTTGCCGTCTACCACCGCAGCATGGACACCCGTGTTCGCAGTGGAAAGCCGGCCGGGAGCAGTCGCACCGGCCGAGAACTCTTCCAACAACTTCCGGCGGCAGGGCTTGAGATCACCGCAGCTGGCAGCTCCGACTGGGTCGTGCACTCGCGCGCGGGCCGCTACATCGGCGACGAGGCATACTTCCTCGAACACATCATCGCGACGGTCGAAGCCGAGCTTCGCGCTCGTCCGTCGGAGATCTCAACACGCACCGTTGAGCGATGGGTGGCTGAGCGGAGAGCGCAGCTGAGCGTCGCATCTCTCTCCTACATCGCCCATCAACTCGACTTCACCGGAGCGCTCACCTGACCTACCCTCGCACTATGCGCTCACTCGCCTTGGCGATTGTTGTTGCAGCGTCTTCTTGCGGAACTCAGCAGCCCCCCGCACCGCAACCCGTGAGCTATGCCGCCGAGGTACGCCCGATCTTCGCGAGCAAGTGCGTTGCGTGCCACTTCGAAGGAAGCCCGACGCACCTGAACCTCGTCGATCCATTCGACGTGAACGAAGGCCTCATCAATCGAGCGAACAGCTGGACTGAAGCGCAGCACCTCGTGTTGGTTGTACCGGGGAAGCCTGAAGAGAGCGCATTGATCGACAAGATCGACGCGAGCATCGCGCTCGACCCCAAGAAGGACGGCGACAAGATGCCGTTCTTCGTCGCCGAGGTCACCGACGCGGAGCGAGCCGATGTCCGGCAATGGATTTCGGATGGCGCCAACGACGATGCCTTTTTCCGAAGCAACGTAGCCCCAATGTTCGGCAACGCAGCGAATCTTGGGCGCGCGATCGGAAAGTGCTCGTATTGCCATTCGGCGATCTCGCCGAACTCGCCTGACGTCGTGAATCCCTTCGGTCCGCGGGGGCTGGTGGACGTGAACTCAAACTTTGGTGGAAAGAGGGTCGCTCCGGGCGCGCCTGACGACAGCAGCCTCGTCAAGAAGCTCGCTGTCGAGGTTCCCACGAACCTCGGCCGAAGAATGCCGCTGAACTACGATGCGCTGACCGCAGATGAGGTTGCCACGGTGCGACAGTGGATCCTCGAGGGGGCGCAGAACAACTGAGTTCGCCTTTAACGGCGGCGGTTCTTCTTCTTGTTGTCCTTCTCGCGCTTGCGCTTTTCCTTCAGCGCCTTGCGCTCAGCGTCGGACATGCCGCCCTTCTGCGGCCCCAGCGAGTAGCCCTGCATGCGCGCCTGCGCCAACTGCGCCTGGCTCATCGGCGGCGTGTAGCCCCTGGGCAACCCGGCCGGCATCTGCATCGGCATCCCGCCCATGCCAGGCAGCCCGCCCATGCCGCCGAGCGCCTGCGCCATCATCGGGTCCTTCCCGAAGAGCGCGCCCAGGTCCATGTTCTTCATCTGGTTCATCTGGTTGAGCTGCTTGAAGAACGGCAGCCGCCCCAGGATGCCGGGGTCCTGGCCGATGGCGCCCATGACCTGCTGCATGCCCGAGAACTTCTGCATCAGCTCGCCGACTTCCTGCGCGTTGCGGCCGGAGCCCTTGGCGATGCGCTCGGCGCGGCCCTTGTTGATGCGGTGCGGCTCGAGGCGCTCCTGCTCCGTCATCGAGTTGTAGATGGCGTCGATCTTGTCGAGCTCCTTCTCGTTGGGGTTGAGCTGCTCGCTCATCTCCCCGAGGAAGGGCATCTTCTCCATGAGGTCCTTCAGCGGTCCCATTTTGCGGACCGTGCGGATCTGCTCCATGAAGTCCTTCATGTTGAAGCGGCCTGACAGCAGCTTCTTCGCGTCTTCTTCGGCCTTGTCCTGATCGACGACCTGCTCGAAGTCCTTCATCAGGCCAACGACGTCGCCGAACCCGAGAATGCGCGACGCGAGGCCCGCCGGGCGGAACTCCTCGAGCTTGTCCATGCCCTCGCCCATGCCGAGGAACTTGATGGGCTTGCCCGTGACTTCCTTGATCGACAGCGCCGCGCCACCGCGGGCGTCGCCGTCCAGCTTGGTGAGGATGAAGCCGTCGATCGACAGGCGCCGGTTGAACTCGGCGGCGGTCTTCACGGCGTCCTGACCGATCATCGAGTCGGTCACGAAGATGATGTTCTCGGGGCGGACGTTGGTCTTGATCGCCTCGAGCTCGGTCATCAGTGCGTCGTCGATCGCGAGGCGACCGGCGGTGTCGATGATGACGGTGTCGATCTTCTCGGCGCGCGCCTTCTCGTAGGCCTTCTTCGCGAGCTCGGGCGGCTGCAACCCGGCTTCCGCGAACACCGGCACCTCGAGCTTCTGACCCAGCACCTTGAGCTGATCGACGGCCGCCGGGCGGTAGATGTCGGCGGCCACCAACATCAGCGAGCGGCCTTCCTTCTTGAGCTTGTAGGCCAGCTTGCCGGTGGTGGTCGTCTTACCGGAGCCCTGCAAGCCGACCATCATGATGCCGCTGACCTGCCCGCGCGGCTTCAGGTTGAGCGACGTGTCGACGGGGCCCATGAGGGCCTCGAGCTCGTCGTGGCAGATCTTCACGAAGTGATCGCCGGCCGAGACCTTCACCTTCTTGCCCGACTTGTCGGTCATCGAGGTCTGCACCTCGGCGCCGGTGGCCTGCTCGCGCACGCGCGCGACGAACTTCTTCACCACGTCGAACGCGACGTCGGCCTCGAGCAGCGACACGCGAATGTCGCGCAGCGACTCGTCGATCAGCTCCGGCGTCAGCTCGGCCTTGCCCAGCAGGCGGTTCTTGGCCGCCCGAAATCCCTTGGAAACGGTCTCCAGCATGCCGGCGCTCCTACACCACTTCGAAAGCCTGCTACACACCCACGTCTACGCGCGCGCGAGTGGCGGAATCGGCATACGCAGCGGACTTAAAATCCGCGGGCCCTTCGCTGGGCCGTAGGGGTTCAAGTCCCCTCTCGCGCACTCGCCAACCAGGGAGCTTCATGCGTCGCATCTATGTGCCGTTCCTCTTCGCGGCGGTCCTCGGCTTCGTTTTGAGCAACTGCGGGACCGCCGCGACCTGCTCGTCGGCCACCTGCGGCGGCTGCTGCAACGCCCTCGGTAAGTGCGAGTCGGGCGCCACCGCCGATGCGTGCGGCATCGATGGCCAGAGCTGCGGCCGCTGCGGCACCGGCACTTCTTGTGTCGGCGGCGCGTGCCAGGCCGGCGCGGGCACGGGCGGCGGCAGCGGCGCGACGGGTGGGGGCAGCGGCACCACCGGCGGTGGCGCGGGTGGCTGTCGTCAGCTGGGCGCCATCGCCACGCCGTCGTCGAACGATCTGTTCTTCGAGTACCGCCCGTTCACCAGCAACGCCGGCTGGTACAACTTCGCCCTCTGGGGCGTGGGCAACCCCAGCGTGCTGCCGTTCAACGCCGTGCGCGTGGAGGTGGTGTACCCCAACGCCGAAGCGCCGCTCGTGCCGCCGGTGACGCGCGACTTCACGGGCCAGACCTACAAGGCGTGCCGCCTCTGCGCCGTGTACCACGAGACCTGCGACGCCAACGCGGTGTGCCAACGCGACTACCTCGCCCAGTCCGGCTCGATGACGATCGAGCGGGCCGACCGCGCCGAGGCGGGCCGCATCATCGGCAACGCCACCAACGTGCGCTTCGTGCACTGGGACCTCACGGGCGACGTGCCGCTCAGCACCGACTGTGTGGAAGCCACCTCCATCGGCCCCTTCAACTCGGGGTGGAACGCCGACGGCGGCGCACCGCCACCGTAAAGTCCGCCATGCACCCGGTTCTCTCGTTCATTAGGCATTTTCCGTGAAGGTCGACGCCTTTCAGACCGGGCTGTTGAGCACCACGGCGAGCCTCGTGGAGCTTGAAGAGGGGTTGCGCGCGCTCGAGCTGGTGTGGCCACCCCTGGAGCGCGTGGAGCTCTGCAGCGACCCAGCGACCGATGGGTTGGTGGCGCTGCTGGACTTCGGCAATCAGGAGAACGCGACGACGCAGCACCCGCGCCTCAACGCGCTGTGTACGTTGGTGGCGGGCCGGGTGCTCACGCCGCTGGAGCTGCCCGCGTTTCGGGCCCAGCACGCCGTGCGCGCGCGCGGCACCGTGCTGCAGGCCTTCGATGCGATGCGGCCGCGGCTGCCGTCGCCGCTGGTGTTGACCTACCCGTCGCAGGACGAGTTCCTCGCGGTGTGGGCGCGGCAGGTCGCGGAAGGTGGCCTGCAGATCGACGTCCCTCCCCGGCCCAGCGTCACCTTCGTCACGCCCATGGGGGAATACGCCGGCAACCGCGCCACGGTGCTGCCCGACGGGCGCGTGGAGATCGCCGCTGGCGTCGCGCTGACGCGGCTGTTGCACCGGGTGGCGCACGAGCGGCGCACGCCGCGCTCGCTGCTGACCGCGGTGCCCACCCCGTCGCCCACCGACAACACGCTGACGGTGCGCTTCGAGCGCGTGCGCGAGCTGGCCGTGCGCTACGCGAACGAGCTGCGCAAGGGCACGCTGTACGTCGAAGGTGAAGACGCCGTGCCGCAGTCGCGGGTCGAGCTGCGCCTGGTGTTGCCATCGGAAGAGCGCATCGCGCTGGGCGCCGAAGTGGTGAGCACCGACGACCGCGGCGTGCAGCTGCGCCTGTTCGACGTGCCGCCCGACGCGTTCGAGCCCATCGAGCGGCTGCTGGCAGCCGAAGACAAGCGCCGCCCGCGCGTGCTGGTGGTCGACGACGAGGCCATCTGGCGCTCGTCGCTGGTGCGCATGCTCAAGACGCTGGACGCCGACATCGTGCTGGCCAGCGACGGCCGCGAAGGCCTCGTGAAGTTGATCGACGGCTACTTCGATCTCGATCTCGTCATCCTCGATCTGCACATGCCGCACCTCGACGGGCTGACGGTGCTCGATCGCGTGCGCCGCCTGGGCGGTGACGCCGCGCTGCGCGTGTTCCTGTTCTCGGCGACGAGCCGCGAAGAGCTGGCGGAGATCGGCCAGGCGGGCCTCGCGTCGGCGGTGTTCTCGAAGCTGGACCCCATCGAGCGGCTGGCTGAGCGGGTGACGCGCGAGCTCGGGCCGGGGTGCCCGTGGAAAGACGTGTCAGCCGCCGGCTGACGGCTTGCGGCGCGGCACCACGAGCCCGGAGCTCAAGCGCTTGAGCACCACGTCGCGCTGCCGCTGCTTGTAGCGATCGTGCGAGTTCTCGCCCTTCTCGTTCTGCTCGGCGGTCTTCTCGTCGACCATCTGGAACTCGCAGGTCGCCAGCGAGATGCGGCAGCGGCGCTCGCGCAGGTCTTCTTCGGGCGGCGGCAAGAACGCGTCGAGCCGCAGCGGCACGTCGGCCACGAAGTTCAGCACGCGGTAGGTCGCGCCTGAGAACGTGTTGGCGTTGCGGGCCTCGCGCTCCTCGAAGTCGAGGTCGAGGTGCAGCTGCCGCGCGTACTTCTCGAAGTTCGGGTACTGCTTCACCAGGTCCTTGAACTTGATGAGTGTGTTGTCGCTCTGCGTCGGCACCACGAAGTTGAAGGGCAAGAGCCGCTGATTGAGGAAGTAGAGCGTGGGGATGACGTCGTCGCGCTCCTTCACGATGATGCGGAAGCGCGTGCGGTCGTAGATGGCGGCGGCCGTCGAGTCTTTCTTGGCGATCAGCTTGGTGATCGTCGACTCGCGAGTCTTGGTTGAATCGGAGAACTCGACGATGGGCAGGCCCTTCTCGCGGGCCTCGGCCATCACCGCGTGCACCCGCGCCGTCACCATGCGCGAGAGCTCGGCCTCGGGCATCGCCACGTGGAACAGCACGTCGCGCGCCTCGATGTGCTGAATGACGTGCATCGTCTTGAGCACGATGCAGGCGATCTTCCGCATGCGCCGGTCGATGTGACCTGACGCCAGCAGGAAGAGGTCGTGGATCATGTTGGGGTTGGCGACGGCGTCGGCCACCCGGTAGTTGAAGGTCTTCCGCAGGTACTCGACGGCGTCAGCCAGCACCGTGCGCACCCACGCTTCATCGTGCTTCTTCGTGGGGTCGATCTGCTGCAACCGCAGAAAGCGGTCGACCTCGTCCCACGTGTTGAAGTGCATGCGCCGCCACTCGATGACCGAGCCACCGCGCAAGATGAGGCGAATGCGCTCGAGCTCTTTGAGGCCCATCTCCTCAACGCGGCGGACGGGCAGATCGGGGATGAGCGTGTGGTGCTTGTCGACGGTCACGGCTGCGACGGCTTTTGGCGCATGTCGCTTCTTGCGCCACGTAGAAAATGCACAACGGCCGGGCGCCTCATGACGAGACGCCCGGCCGCGAATCACTTCAAGTGCTGGCGATCAGAGCGGACGATCGTTGCGGTACTCGGTGATGGTGGCGACGCCCTGGGCGTTGAACATCTTCTGCGCACCTTCACGCTTGCCCGCGACGTACACCTCGTCGAGCACCATCTTGCCGTTCGTGTACTCGATGCGGTGACCGTTGTAGCGGTCCTCAGCGAACTCGATCTCCGAGGTCAGCGCGCCGTCCTGGGTGAACATCTGCCACTTGCCGGTGCGCAGACCGTTCTCCATCTGGCCGACGGCTTCGACCTTGCCGGGCTCGTAGAGGCTCACGGCGGGGCCGTGGAACACCGGCTTGCCGTTCACCATCTTCGCGCAGGCGACCAACGTGCCGCCCGCACCGTTCATCTGCTTCGTGCCCGTGGGGCACGAGAGCGCCGTGCCGGCCTTGAACTCAGGCGCGCGAACAACCGCGGGAGCCTGCGCGAGGGCCACACCAGCAACCACCATCGAGAAAGTCATCAGCTTGCGAATCATGTGTGTCTCCTTGGTTCAGTTAAGCGAAGCGCCCGGCGCGCATTCGTCGATAAAGACGAGTGCCGTTCCGGGTTCTTCAAAGGGGTTCACCGCTGGATCGTGGTGCAGTAGCCGTTGCCGTTGTCGAAGCCGAAGGCGACCTGGATCTGGTTCGACGCGTTATCCGCGCAGAGCGTGACCTTGAGGTTCATCATCTTCCCGCCGTCGATCTGCGTGTAGCCGGACATCGGGCGGAACTTGCCGGTGAGCGTCTCGGAGGTGCCATCGACCTTGTAGTACCGGCCTGCGGGGAGGCCCGTCGCCGTGGCGCC
>CAYWON010000048.1:0-17355 GCA_964459885.1 uncultured Archangium sp. | reverse complement strand
GCGTAGGCGTGGATCGTCGACGTGAACGCGACCGCGGGCGCAGTGCAGAACGCGTCGTCGTTGGTGGTCTCGTCGGTGACGTTGAAGATCACCGGGCCAGTCGAGGCCGAGGTGAACGCCGTGCGACCCGTGGCCGACGTGATGTTGCTGCACGTGCCGTCGACGACCGCTTCGCACTTGTTCGCAGTGGTGCAGGCGAACGTGTGGCCACACACGTCGGGCTGCGAGTTGGTGCTGGTGCAGCTAATGCCGGCATCCGTCGTCACTTCGGCGTCGCAGTTGCCGCTGGTGGCGTTGCAGGTGAAGCCCGTCGGGCAGGCGTTCGTCGCGCTGCACTTGGCCGAGCAGGCCTTCGTGGCGTTGTTGCAGACCAGCGAACCGGCGGTGCCGCCGTTGCAGAGGTCGTCCGTGCTGCACGTGCAGAACTTCGAGGCCGACGACGAGACGGCCGCGCACGTCTTGGCGCTGGCGGGACAGTCTTCGTCGCCCGTACACGAGTCGACACACTTCTTCGTCACAGGGTGGCAGCCCTTGCCAGTGCTGCACTGCGTGTCGCTGGTGCACGACCCGTCGCCAGCGTCCATGCCACCAACAATGTCTCCACAGCCCATCGCGAAGGCCGCGCTCATTGCCGCGACCAACATTCCTCGGTGCATTCCGTTCATGTGTGTAACCCCTCAGTTACTGCGTGTTTTCCACTGCTTACCCAGCCTCTAAGACGGGGCGAAGAGTAGTGACCAAAGCTCTGAAGTCAACGACAGAGCCCGCCGCCAGTACGCAAGGCGCGGGCCAGAGTTCAAAAGAAACTTCAGGATGTTCGACAACTGGAGCGCCGGCGCGCAGGCGCCCGTACGACACCACGGTCAGAACTTGAACGGGAACGTGATCGGCTCGCCCTGCTTCTTGTGCTTCGGGAACGTCCAGCCCTTGATGAGGCCGCCCACACAGGTGGCGATGTGGGTGCCCTTGAACTCGTCCGACGCGACGCCGACGTTCGAGGTCTTGCCGCTGGTCTGAATCGTCCAGCGCATGAGCAACTTGCCCGACGTGCCCGGGTCCTTCGCCTTCTGCTGCGAGACGCAGTTGGCCAGGGCGCTCTTGTTGGCGAGCACGACTTCCATGATCTGCGCCTGGCCCAGTGACTCGGGGACGTCGGCGGCCGACCCGCCGGGCGGCGGAGGAATGTAGCCACCAGCCTTCTTGGTGGGGGCCGGCGCTGCCGTCTCTTTCTTCGAGCTGGAACCACCGAACGCCTTATCGAAGTCATCGTCCGAACCTGACGAAGCGACCTTCTTGGGTTCAGGGGCGGGCGCGGGCTCCGGGTCAGGCCGCGACGTGGTGGTGCGGCTCGTCTTCGACGCAGAGGCCACCTTGGGGGCGACCGGCGCCGGTGCAGGCGTCGGAGCCGGCGTGGGCGCAGGCGTCGGCGCGGCGGCGACGGGCGCGGGCGCAGTGGTCCCGTCGGCAGGCGCAGCAGCGACCGGGGCCGGCGTCGGCGCGGGCGTTGGAGCCGGGGTCGGCGCAGGCGTCGGGGCCGGCGTGGGCGCCTGCGCGACGACCACCGGTGCAGGCGGCGGCGTGGGCTGCGCCACTACCACAGGCTGACGCGTCGCGAGCCAGACGATGAGCCCAACGAGGATCAGCAGCACCACCACGCCGCCGATGCCGACGCCGACCATGAGGCCGCGGTTGTTGTTGGGCGGGCGGTACTGCGTCACCGCGGGCGCGCTGTAGGTGGCGCCGGGGTTCTGCATGTACGGGTTCACCGGCGGAGGCGGCGGCGCGGTCGGACGGGCCGCGACCGGCGCAGGCGCGGGCTTCTCTTCCGCCGGCAGGTCGAGCAGCCCACCGCCCATCGGCTCGTCCGCAGGCGGCGGCGGCGCGGAAGGCGCGGGCTTGGCGAGCGCGTCCATCTCGTCTTTCACGAGCGACGCGAGGGCCGAGGCCGCCGAAGGCTTCCAGGTGCCGCTCTCTTCGCGATCGGCGACCGACGACGCGGCGGTGGCCGACACCGGCACCTGCACTTCAGACTGTACGGTCTGCATCATGCCGCCGGCGCTGAAGGCCGACTGCACGGGCACGCTCATCACCGCAGGCGCGTTGCTGTGCGTGATGGTCGCGGGCGCGACGACGATGGGCTTGGGCGGCTTGGGCGCCAGCACCGAGGCCAGCGACTTCACCGTGCTGACGGGGATCCAATCGCTGAAGCCCGCGCGCCAGCACAACGAATCGGGGCTGATCTCGCCGTTGTCCCAGTGCTGCTTGACCTTCTCGAGCGTGAGCGGGCCCGTCTGCTTCTCGTCGATGGCGACGTACCAGTCGGTCTCGGGGACGCTCTCGCCTTCCCCTTCGGCGGCGTCGTCTTCTTTGCCGCTCGATTCTTCCGCGAGCTTCCGCACCGTGTCGGCGTCGATGACCTTGGTGCTGTGGCGATCGTCACCGTCGTCGGACGCGGGCTTGTGGGCCGCGTTGTTGCCGGTCTTGAGCACCTGGTCGAAGACCGCGCCGATCTCGTCTTCGTCAGCGCCGAAGAAGCTGTCACCGGGCCCGCCCGTGGGCGCCGAAGCGCCCGGGTTGGTCGAGTCACCAGCGCTGGTGTCTTCGTTCGACAGCGTCGCTTCGGCCGCGGCCAGCGGCGTCTGCATCACCTGGGTAGCGAGGGCGTCGTCGGGGTCGTTCGACTGCGCGACGGGACCGCCGGACTTCGCGGCGTCGGGCCGCTTGACGAGAATGACGTAGCCGCACTTGCGGCAGCGGACCTTGACCCCCTTGGGCCCGACCTTCTCGTCATTGATCATGTACTGCGCGCGGCAGCTCTCACAGACGAAGCGCATGAAAGTTCCTAGAGGCTGAAACGTGTAACTCTTTGAAAAGTTTAGGTTTGACGCACGGAAGCGTCAAGACAACGGACGCCGGTTCCGCCCGGGCGGTTCCGTACCAGAGCCGGCGTCCTGAAAGTCTGAAAGATCGTCACTACTTGCGGATCTGCACCTCGACGTTGGTGCCGACCGCGACGCGCAGCGCGTGGAGGTCATCGCCCAGCGCGAAGACCATCAGGTCGCGGATCTTGGAGCGCGGCTGCACGCGGAAGTTCGCGCCCGTCTCGGCCAGCACCATGCGCTTGACGGGCTCGATGTCGCCAGCGACGAAGGCGCCCGCGCGCGTGGCGGTGAGCTCCGCCCCTTCGAGGAAGTTCCGCAGGTCGTTCGGCGTGGCGATCTTCACGTACTCGCGCGTGACGCGGGCCAGCGCGTCGCGAGCCTGCGGCGTCAGGTGCTTCTCGAGCAGCTTGCGCTCGGTGTCGATGGCGCGCAGGTCGGCCGTGAAGCGGAAGCGATCGACCGACAGGCTGATCGCCGCCTGCATCACCGCCTCGAGGCGCTCGGCCGACAGGCGCTGCGTCAGCGCGAGCTCCGGGCGCAGCAGCGTCATGGTGCGCGCGAGCAGGTAGTAGACCTCCCGCTGCCCCGTCTCGCTGAAGAACTTGCCGCCGAAGCGAAGCGCGACCGGGTCGGTGTGGCAGATCTCCACGCCCACCATCGGGTCGGGAGCAGGCTCGGTGGTGCGCTTGGCCATGCGCTCGCGCGTGGTGATGAGGAACGGCGAGAACACCGTCACCTGATCCATGCCCAGCAGCCGCGAGACCGTGCGGTAGTGGTGAATCTGGTATTCCTGCGCGGTCGCGACATCGATGAAGTGCTTCTTGGGCACGATGCCGTAGCGCGTGAAGTCCTCCTTGTAGAGCGTGCCGCCCTGCTCGAAGAGGATCGCGAAGAGATCCGCCAACGGGCCGCGCACCTTCGGGTGGAAGAGGTGCTCCGTCCACAGCCGGTCGGTCATCTGGCGCTGCGGCACCTCACGCTTGCGCGCGTAGGGCGTCAGCTTGGTGAGGATCTCCTTCTCGCCAGTGCCCGGGTCGCCGATGAGCCCTGACGAGACCTGCGCGGCGAGCCACGCGGCGTCGTAGTCCTTCCGCTTGGCGGCGAGCTCGGCGAGGGCCGACGCCACGCGGCCCGGGTTGCTGGTCGACGGCAGCGCCCGACGCCACGCCTCGACCGCTTCGTTCTCGAAGCCCGCCTGCGTCTGCGCGAGCCCGGCGTACATCTCCTGGATCTCGACGTTCTCGGGCAGCCCTGAAGCGACCACCTTGTAGACCTGTACGGCGGCTTCGGGGGCCTTGAGCGCGTTGAGGTACAGGTCGCCCAGGGCCTTCCAGAAGTTCATGCGCACGGCGTGCGTCTCTGGCGTCTTGGGGATGCGCGCGATCATGCGCTTGTAGTTCTCATCGAGCTGCTGCCACTTCTTCGCGCGGCCCAGCATTGCTTCGAGCGCCGAGAACGCGTCGACGAAGCGCCAGTCGGCGTCGAGGGCCTGGTTGAAGCACTGCGCGGCCTTCTCGAGATCGGCGAGCTCGTCGCGGTTGATCTCACCCAACGCGAACCACACGCGCTTGGCGCGCTGCGCGTCCTGCTGCAGCGCCGGCACCGAGAGCATCTTCTCGAGCATCTCGGCGGCCTTCGCGCCCTGCTTCGTCTCGCGGTACAGCACGTAGAGCGCGTCCATCACCTCCAACGCGTCCTGGCGAATGCGGTGCGCCGCGAGGTAGCCGTCGATGGCGATGTACGGGTCTGACAGCTTGTCCTTCGCGAGCGCGCCGAGGGCCACGCCGGCCTCGAAGCGCGCCTCACCGTCGAGCACCTCGACCAGCTTCTGGCGGAACTCGACGGCCTTGTCGAAGTGACCACCCTGCTCGGCCAGGCCCACCATCGAGCGCAGCGACGGCTCGTGCGACGGGTCGATGGCGAGCGCCTTCTCGAAGTGGTTCTGCGCGCGATCGAACTGACGGAGGTTCAGGTGCAGATCGCCGAGCGTCCAGTAGATCTCCGCGACCTCGAGGTCGGTGAGATCGCCGCGGTGGTGCACGAGGATCGACTGGTAGACGCGCTGGCCTTCTTCGAAGCGGCGCGCCTGCACCAGCAGGTTGCCGTAGCCCTCGAGCACCGGCAGGTACGTCGCGTCGAGCTGGTACGCGCGCTCGTAGGCAGTCAGCGCTTTTTCGCGGTGACCGTTCTTTTCGCTGACGTAGCCGAGGCGGTACTGGCGCCGGCACAGCTCGCGGCCCAACTCGGGCTCGTCGGGCGTCATCGCGTACTGCTGCGAGAGGCGCGCGGTGACGATGTCGAGCATCTTCTCGCAGCGCTCCCAGCTCTCGGTCGACAGGTAGATGTCGGCGAGCGGCTGCGCGGCCTCGAGCAGATCAGGCTGCAGCTTGAGCGCCTCTTCGTACGCCGGCGTGGCCTGATCGCGGTCTTCCTTGCTCTCGTAGTACTTGCCGACGTTGACCCACGCGCCAGCGCGCGCCGCGGGGTCTTCGGTCTGCCGCGCTTCTTCGAGCAGCGCCTTCTCGTAGCTGTCGAAGTCGCGCTCGAGCTCGTAGATGCCCTTGAGCGCGCGAATGGCGGGCAGGTACGCCGCGTCGATGCGCAGCGCCTCGAGGTAGCAGCGCTTGGCCGACCCCGCGTCGATCAACATGTCCTCGTTGATCTTGCCCATGCGGTACCAGAGCTCGACGGCCTCGGGCGTCTGCCCCAGCACCTGCGCTTCACGCTCGAGCATGTCGAGCGCGAACGGCCAGTTGCCCGAGCGCTCGTAGAGCATGCCGAGCGCGTGCATCGCCGGGCGGCAGCGGGCGTCGAGCTCGAGGGCCTGGTGGTACGCCGTCGCGGCGCGGTCCACGGCCTTGAGCTGCTGGTGGAAGATGTCGCCCATCTCCACGCACAGCTCGGCCTTCTCGGCCGGGTTGGTGAGCAGCTGGATGTGGCGATCGACGACGCCGATCAGCTCGTCCCAGCGGCCCTGCGACTTGCGCAGGCGCTCGAGCGTCTTGATCGCCTGGATGTTCTGCGGGTCGACCTGCAGCGCCGCTTCGATGCACGCGTCGGCGTGCTGCAGGTTCTGGTACCGCTCTTCCCAGATCGTCGCGGAGCGGAAGAGGATCTTCACCCGCTCGCGGTAGTCCGACGACAGCTCGATCTGCCGCTCGTACACCGCGAGCAACTCGGCGGGCCTGTCGAGCTTCGAGTACAGCTGCTCGAGCGCGGTCAGCGCCTGCACGTTGGCCGGGTCGAACTCCAGCGCCTGCCGGTAGCCCTCGACGGCGGCCTCGTCGTCGCTCAGATCGCGCTCGTAGACCTGCGCGACCTCGACCTGCAGCCGCGCGCGATCTTCCGGCGTGGGCGCGATGTCGCGCATGCGCATCAGCGTGCTGGCGACGGCGGCGTGGTTGTTCTGCCGCTTCTGCAGCGTCACCAACACACCGAGCGTGTCGAGATCGGGCTCGAGCTCCAGCGCGCGAACGAGCGCGTTCTCGGCCTCGCCCGGGTCGCCCATCTGCTCGTCGTAGACGCGCGAGATCTCGCGCAGGATCTCCTTGCGGCGCTCGATGGAGCCCGCCGCCTCGAGCTTCTGCTCGAGCGACACCACATATTCCTTGTTCTGGCCGCGACGGGCGAACATGCCCGCGAGGCGCTCGAGCGCCGTCTCGTTGGTCGGGTCGAACTCGAGGATCTTGCGCAGCGAGGCCTCGGCGGCCTCCGCGTCGTCGAGCTTGGTGTCCTGCACGCGCGCCAGTGTGAGGAAGAGGCGCTCGGCCAGCGGCCCGCGCGGCACGGTCTCGGCGACCTCTTCGTAGACCGCGGCGAGCTCGTCGTAGCTGCCGGTCTCTTCGGCGAGGCGCTCGACCTGCTCGCGGATCTCGTCGTTCGACGGCATCAGCTGCAGCGCGCGGCAGTACTGGAGGAACGCCACCTGGCGCGCGCCCAGCTTCGTCTCCTGCACCCGCGCCAGCTCGCGCAGCGTGGCGACCTTCTCGTCGTCGGTGACGAGGTTCGGCAGGTAGCGGTCCATCACCTGCGCGTAGCTGCGCCAGTCGTTCAGCTTGCTGTACAGCTCGAGCGCCTGCTCGTAGGCCTGCCGGTTCGACGGCTCGATCTCGAGCACCTTCTCGAGCGCCGCGCCGGCTTGATCCATCTTCGACGCCGGGCCGCGCCAGACCTCGGCGACCTGGAACATCGTCTGCACCGCGGCCTCGCGCTCTTCCATCTGCAGCTGCACGGCCGACTTGGCCTCGAGCGTGCGCACGGCGTCAGGCCAGGCCTTGAGCTTGGTGAACACCACGTGCAGTCGATCGAGATCGCCGACGGCGTGCGGCTCGACCTCGAGCGAGCGACGCGCGGCGTCCAGCGCCTCTTCGCGCCGCGCCGACTCCGAGATGATCTCCGCGAGACGAATGCGGATCTGCTTCACGCCGCTCGCGTCTTCCTGCAGCGGAATGAGGCGCCGCAGCACGATGACGAGATCTTCCTTCTTCCCGAGCTGGTCGAAGATGTCGCGCAGCGCTTCCAACGCGCCGCGGTGGCGCGCGTCTCGCTCCAACGCCGCCTTGAAGAACGGCACGGCTTCTTCGTGGCGGTTGAGCTGGGTGGCCAACACCCGACCGAGGCGCTCGTTGAGCTTCACCAGCTCGCGCGGATCGACCGTGAACTGCAGCTTCCACTGCAGCAGCTCGCGCAGCTCTTCCGCCTTGCCGCCCCGCTCCAGCAAACGCGACAGCGCGTCGAACGCCTGCTCGTTGCGCGGGTTCTTCTCGAGCAGCTCGCGGTAGAGCTTCACTGAGTGATCGATGTCGGCGAGCCCTTCCGCCGACGTGACCGCCATCTTGCCGAGCAGCCGTTCTTTCTCGGCGCCCTGCACCAGCTCGCGCTGCGCCTCGAGCACGCGGTACAGCTTCTCGCTGGCGCCGGCCTGCTCGTAGAGCACCTCGAGTGAACGCAGCGACGGCAGGTGCTTCGGGTCGGCCGTCAGCACGCGCTCAAACGCTGCCGCGGCGCGATCGGGGCTGTCGAGCTGCTCCATCGCCAGCTGCCCGAGCCGGAACGAGAGCGCCACCTGGTCGGCCGGCTCTTTCGCGTCAGCCACCAACGCGTCGAGCACGTCGGCCTGCTTGTCGGGGAACTCGAGCTCGCCGTACAGCCGGTCGAGCGAGGGCAACACCCTGACCGACGACTCCGGGTGCGCGGCGCGCGCCCGCTCGTAGAACACGACGGCCTGCTCTTTCTCGTCGAGCCGCTGCTCGGACACCTGGCCGATGACCATGCAGATCTCGGCCACGTCCTGCGGCTCGGCGATGCGCGGCAGCTCGGCTTGCAACGCGCCCACCAGCTCGTCGAACGACGACGCCGCCTGCGCCGACGCGTAGAGCTTCTTGCGGAGCGCGCCGTCGTTCGGGTCGTCGCGGAACGCGCGGTAGTAACCGAGGTACGCCAGCTCGGGCTCGCCCTGCCCTTCGCGCAGCCCCGCGAGCTCGCTGAGCAGCGTCTTGCGCTCGATCTGATCAGGCGAGACCGCCACGCGCGCTTCGATCACCTTGGCGAGCGCGTTGGCCTCCGACGACTGCCGGTACGCGTTGGCGAGGATCTCGAAGGCCTGCTGGTTCTGCGGTTCGCGCTGCACGAGCGCGTCCATGCGCTGCAGCGCGCCTTCGTGCCGCGGGTTCTGCGTGAGGATCTCGCGGTACAGGTCGAACGCGCCCTGCTTGTCGAGCAGCTTGGTCTCGCGCACCACGGCCAGCTTGAAGGCCACCGCGGGCTGCTCTTCGGCAGACAGCAGCTTGAGCCGGCGCGAGAGCACGTCGGCCAACTCCGGCCACCGTGACTGCGCTTCACACAGCCGCTCCATGCGACCGAGGGCGGCGACGTCGTCGGGCGAGAGCTCCAACAACCGGCGGAACGTCGCGATCGCCGAGTTGGCGTCCTTGAGCTGCTCTTCCTGCAGCGAGCCGACCTGGAACAGCAGCGCCGCGCGGCGCCCGGTGTCCTCCTCGATGGTGAGCTGCCGCTTCAAGACATCGAGCAGCTCGTTGACGCGGCCCTGGCGCGAGAGCAGCTGACCGAGCTGCTGCATCGCCTCGCTGTCGGTGGGCACGATCTCCATCACGCGCCGCCACGACTCGATCGCTTCACCTTCCTGATCGGCCTGCGCCTGGATTTTCGCCAGCGCGCGGAAGAGCGACGCACGCGCGGTGTCGGTCGAAGCGCGCGGCGCGACCTCTTCCAGCAGCGCGGCCATCTCATCTTCGGCGTCGGCGCGCTGGTAGTGCGCCAGCGTCACCTTGAGGTTCTCGGGCTCGTCGGGGAGCTCCTTGAGCGCGCGCGCCGAGGCCACGAAGGCCATCTCGGCGTTGTCGAGCTGACCTGCGTACACGTCGGCCATCTTGCGGAGCAACGACGCGCGCTCGGCGGCCTGCGGCTCCGCGGCGACGCGGGCTTCCAACATCTGCACGAGCTTGAGGTGCTCGCCTTCGCCGGCGAACACAGGCTCCAGCGTGCTCGCGGCTTCACCCTTCAACGGATTTTCGGAACGGGCCATTTCTTCGAGTGCGCCAACAGCGCCCGCGTGGGCTGGCTTGCGGCGCAACACCTCCTGGAACGTCGTGAGCGCGCCTCGCGGATCGCTCAGACGGGTGAGCTTCAGACGGCCGAGGCGCACGCTCAGCTCGAGCGCCTGCTCTTCCTGCGAGCGACCTTCGGCCAGCGCGATCTCCTTGCCCAGCAGCGCGGCCAGCTCGGGCCACTGCTCGGTCTCGGCGAGGATGCGCGCGAGGAACTTCATCGCGTTCGGGTCATCAGGCTTCCGCTCGAGCACCGCCGTGTAGCACTGCGCGGCGAGCGCCTTGTCCGACAGCGTCTCTTCGGCGAGGTTGGCGAGCTCGAACAACAGGCCGACCTGCACCGTGACGTTGGTCTCGAGCCCCAGCTGCCGCCGCATGACGATCGACAGCTCGCGGAACTGCGAGGTGCGCCGGAAGATGCGCCCGAGCTGCTCGAGCACGAACATGTCCTTCGGGTTGCGCCCGAGGACCTCGTTCCACGCGCGCGCCGCGAGGTCGAAGCGCGACATGCGATCGCCGTAGATGACGGCCAGCCGTCTCCACAGCTCGCCCGCCAACGGCTCCTGAACGCCACGCTCGAGCGCGTCTTCATAGGCCGCGGTGAGCTCTTCGAACGCGCCGAGGTCAGCGGCGAGGCGCTCGAGCTCTTCACGCACCTCGACGTCGCCGGGCTCTTCGCCGAACGCCTTGAGGCGCGCGGTGAGGGCAAGGTTCTTCTGACCGACGGCCTCACGCAGGTTGGCGATCTCGAGCAGCAGCCCGATGCGGCGAGACGCGTCGGTCGCCGACAACCGCACCTCCAACACCTCGACGAGGTGCTTGAGATCGTTGCCCTCGCGGTACGCGCCTTCGAGCAGTCGCGCGGCGTCGAGCCGCACGCCTTCCACCTGCATCAGGCGCTCGAGCGCCGCGATGGTCTGCGGCTCGGTGCGAGAGAGCTGCAGCGCCGCGCCGAAGTCGCGAACGGCCTCCGCCGCCTGACCTTCCTTCTCGAGCAGCAGACCGCGCTTCACGAGGTGGCCGAGCCGCTCGCTGGCGTCGGGCGAGGCCTCCGCGAGCTGCGCCAACACGTCGGCTTGCTCGAGGTGGCGCTTGTTGCGGCCGAAGAGCCGCTCGAGGTGCACCAGCTGCTCGCGCGACTTCCCGATGGCGTGGGCCAGCTTGTACGACTCGATGGCCTGGCCGTCGTCGCCGGCGGTCTCGAAGGCTTCGGCCGCGCGCGTCAGCAGCTCCAGCTTCTCCTTCGGGTCGGCGGCCAGCTGCGCCTTCTTGGCGTAGACGTCCGAGAGGCTCTTGGCGTTGTTCGACTTCTCGTAGAGCCGCGACAGCGAATCGAGCGCCTGGCGGTCCTGCGGCAGGGCCTCGAGCAGCAGCTTCCACACGCGCGTCGCTTCTTCGGGCTCGTTGAGCTGCTCGCGCAGCTCGGCGGCGCGGCGCAGCAACGGCACGCGCATCTCGTCGCCTTCAGGCAGCTCGTCGACGGTCGCCTCGTAGATCTCCGCGAGCTCTTCGAACGACCCGGTCAGGCGCGCGAGGCGCTCGAGCTCCGGCTGGATGCCCGCGCGATCGAGCCCGTCGGTGAACGCCTTGAGCGCGTTCATGAACGCGGCCTCGGGCTGCGCGAGATCACGCTCGAGAATGGCGCGCACTTCGCTGGCCACCCGCGCGCGCTCGCTGGGCGTCGTCGCGTGCTGCAGCCGCGCTTCACGAATGGCGATGCGGCGCTGGTGATCGCCCGTGCGCGCCAGCACCCCATCGACGATCTCCGCGGCGAGCGCCGCGTCGTTGTCGGCGCTGCGGGCCCAGTGATCGAGCGCGTCGCGGGTGCCCTCGTGCGACGGGTCCTCGCTCAAGATCTGGCGGTACACCTCGAGCGCACCGCGCGCGTCGTTCAGGCGGTTCTGACGCAGCGCCGCGAGACGGAACGCGAGCTCGCGGCCTTGAGGGCTCTGCCCTTCCTGGTTGCGACGAAGTTCGAGCGCGAACGCGAGTTCCTGCGGCTTGTCCAACTCCGCGTAGAGGCGATCGAGCGCAGTCGCCGCCTCACGCGCCAGGACGTCGCGCGCAGCGATGAGGCGCCAGTTGGCAGCGGCGCGTTCGAGGTCGTCGAGCTTCTGCTCCGACAACACTGCGGCTTCGCGATCGAGCGCCGAGCGGGCCGCGGGATCTGCTTCGAGCTTGGCGAGCCGCTCGGTGACGGGCACCAGCTCGGCGTACTCCTCGCGGCTGCGATAGAGCCGCTGCAGCGAGCGCAGCGCCTCGAGGTGCTTGGCGTCGACGAGCAAGACCGCGCGCAGGTGATCAATCGCGGCGTCCTGCTTGTTCAGCTTCTTCTCGTAGACGTCGGCGAGCTCGCGGTGCAGCGCGATGGCCACCGACTCTGCGCCACCTTCGATGATCTCCTCGATCACCTCTGCATACGAATCGAGCGCGTCGGCTTCGTCGGCAGCGGCGCGGGCCGCCGCACGAATCTCCACGTCATCGGGTGCGAGTCGCATGGCGCTCGCGAGTGACGCGAAGGCCTGCTCCGGCTGCCGCAGGTGACCCGAGTGCAGCTCAGCGGCTTTCCGCAGCGCGGTGATGCGATCGAGCGAGTCGCGCGCCGAGTCGGCGATCACCGCGAGCGCAGCGACCTGCTTTCGCTGGTCTTTCACCGCGTCGTACGCGGGCAGCAGCGCGCGGGCCGCGGCCTCGCGGTGGTCTGCGTCGGTCAGCAGGTTCTCGAGCGCCGACAGCGCGTCGGCGTCGCTCGGCTTGCCCGCGAGCACCTCCGCGTAGCGACGAATCGCCTCGGCCTTGTCACCGAGCGCGGTCTCCAACAACCGGGCACGTTGCACACCGAGCGCCGCGGCCTTCTCTTTCTCGCCCGCTTCTTCGTGCAACGCGATCATCCGCGCCTGCACGTCGGTCAGCTCACGCAGCTGCCCGCCCTTCTCGTACAGCTCCGCGAGGCGAGGGAGATGATCGACCTCTGGCGCGCCCGCCTTGATGGCCTCCGCCAGCGCCGTGGCCGCTTCGCGCGGCCGGTTCAGCTCGGTGTTGACGTTGGTGAGCTGCAGACCGAGCGCGACCTTCTCTTCAGCCGGCGCCAGCGCCAGTCGACGACGCAGCACGGCTTCCGCTTCGGCCCACCGACGGGCGACGAGGTACAGCTCCGAGAGCCGGAGCAGCAGCTCGAGGTGGTCCGGCTGCTTCTCCAGGCCCTTTTTCAGCGCGGCGGCGGCCTCATCGATGGCACCGACGTCTTCAGCAAGCTCCGAGGCCTCGATGAGGAGCGAGACCGCGAGCGTCTGATCGGTCGCCTTGCCGGCGAGCTCGGTGAACGTGCGCGCGAGCTCCTGCTCGGCCTTGAGCGCCTTGCCCAGGCGCACGGCTTCCGCGCGGAAGGTCGAGTCTGACGGGTCGAGCGCGAGGCCACGCAGCCGGAGATCGAACGCCGCGCGCTCGTCGATGAGGCGCTTCTCGGTGGTCTCGGCGAGCAGCGTGAGCAGGTTCTTCTGTTCGTCGCGCTCGTTGACGGTGGCGAGCTGCACCAGCAGCGACGCGACCTGACGCTGGTAGTCACCCGCCTTCGCGTACACCGGCGCCAGCGCGCGAGAGATGTCGCCCTGCCGTACGCCCTGCGACGCGAGGCGTTCCAGGCCGCCGACGACCGCGGCGCTGTCGTTCCCCTCGTCGAGCAGGTTCAGGTACAGCTTCGCGGCGTCTTCGCGACGGTTCAGCCGCTCGGCGTACAGCTGCGCGAGGCGAGACCGCCACTCCTGACGTTCGGCCGGAGAGTCCGCGAGCGCGAGCAGCCGCTCCGCGACCGACGCGACCTCTTCCCAGAGCCCGAGGTTCGCCGACGCAGAGCCCAGCTTCTTGAGCGTCTGCACGCTGTCAGGGTCGATCTCGAGGATCTTCCGGTACACCGCCGCTGACGACGCAGGGTCGGCCGCGGAGGCCTCGAGCTTGCGCGCCTCGGCTTCGAGCTTCGAGCGCGGGTCTTGCGGCTCTTCAGCCAGCGCCTTGCGCATGGCCGCGAGCGCGGCGGTCGCTTCGGCGTCATCGGGGTGGCGCTTCTGCACCTCAAGCCAGGCTTCCTGCGCTTCGGCGGGGCGCTGCAGCTGCTGCAGCAGCTGACCCAGCGTGCGCCACAGCACGAGCTGCGCAGAAGCCGGCGCGACCTGCGCGGCGCGGCGCAGCGCCATCGCCAGCTGCGGCTGCAACTGCGCCTTTTCGGCCTCGCTCTGCAGCGACGAGAGCAACGTGGCCTTCGCAGGGTCGAGCGGGAGCGCCAGCGAGAGCACGTGGAACGCGCGCTTCGCGTCACCCGCCTCTTCGCAGCTCATCGCGACCAACTCACACAGCGCCACACGATCGGCGATCGGCCGCGGCGCCGACGCGGCGAGCTCGATCATCGGCCACAGCGCGTCGAGGTTCCCTTCCTCGGCGTAGAGGCTCGCGAGGCGGAACGCGACCTGCGCGTTGTTGGGATCGATCTTGTGCGCGGCCTCGATGTGCGCGCGCGACGCCGCGGCGTCCTTCAGCAGCTTCTGCGTGAGGTCCGCCAGGTTGAGCCGCAACGCCACCTGCGCGTGCTTGTCCTTGAGCGTCGCGAGGTGCCGCTCGAGCACCGCCATGCCCTCGGCGGGCTTGTCGGTGGAGATCATCGCCTCGCTGGCGAGCTCGGCGGCGTCGGGCCGCGACGGGTCGAGCTTCGCGGCCTGCTCGAACGCGTCAGCGGCGCCCTGCTGATCGTTCAGCTTCGAGAGCAGCACCTGGCCGATGCGCAGGTGCAGATCGACGCGGGCCTGCTTGTCGCGCGTGTCGCCCGCCAGCTTCGAGAACACGGTGAGCGCCACCCGCACGTCACCAGCCTTGGTGGCGACCTGCTCGAGCAGATCGAGCGCGTCGGGCATCGCCGGCCACAACGCGAAGCAACGGTCGATGGCCTCCTTCACCTTGTCGACGGCCTGCGACTCGTAGAACGCGAACATGCGCGCGACCTGCAGCGACAGGCGCGCGGCGACGCGGCGATCGCGCTCTTCCAGCGACTGCGCGCGCAGCTGCTTGACCTTGTCGCGCCAGACGTACTCGAGCTTGCCGAGGTCTTTCTGGATCTGTGTGGCCCGCGGGTGCTTGCCGTCGACGGCCAGCGCGCGCACCAGCGCCTTCGTCGCCAGCCCGTGCTCTTGCGGGTAGTTCACGAGCGCTTCGGCGAAGTTGACGTACTCCTCGACGAGCTCGCGATCGCCGAGGTGCGACCGCTCGCGCTCGAGCGACTCGAAGCCCGACGCGTGACGGCCTTCCTGCAACAGCAGCCGACGCGCCTTCTGGTAGGCCTGCCGTTCCTGCGGCGCCGCGCGCGACGCCAGCTGGTAGCAGAGCACCGCGCGATCACGCCGCGACAGCTTCGACTCGTAGAGCTCGCCCGTGCGCAGGTAGATCGCCGCCGCCGCGGGGCCCGACTGCACCAGCGCGAGGCGCTCCAGCACTTCGGCCAACGCCGCGAAGTCGTTGCGGCTCTCGTAGATGCCGCGCAGGCCTTCGAGGGCTTCACGTGCGTTCGGCAGGTACACCAACGCACGGCGGAACAGCTCTTCCGCCCGCGCGGCGTTCTTCAGCTTCTCGCGACAGAGGTCGGCGGCGCGGCACAGGAGGTGCGCGGCTTCGTCGGCCTTGGGGACCTCACGCGATCGCGACTCGTACAGCTTGATCAGCTCGTCGACGCGACCGGTTTTTTCGAGGCTTGCCTCAACCTCGCCAAAGGGCTTCTCGGGGGTGTTCGACATGTGGGAGCGGGCGGGAGTCTACCCCCCGTTCCCACATGTCAGACTTTTCTTTTCAGGCAGTTGCAGTGCTTCCCGGCGCCGAGGGGCTCGGCGGCGGCACGGCGTCACCTTCGTCGCTCTTCGCGGCGGCCTCAGCGCGCGGCTTCGGCTCAGGGCGCGGCAGCGCCTTCACGCGGTCGGCGTTGGCGGTGTCGCCAGCCTTGGTGAAGAGCGCCTGCGCCTTGTCCAGCTGGCCCGCGGCCTCGAGCAGCTCGGCGGCCTTGCCCAGCTGACCCATCGCCTCGAACACGAACGCGGCCTTGTCCTTGCGATCGGCGGCCAGGTACACGTCGGCGGCTTCCTGCTGACGACCCACGAGCTCCAGCCAGCGCGCCTTCTGCAGCGCGTTGTTCTCGGCTTCGGCCTTCGCGAGCTCCGCGGCGGCGAACGCGTCGGCCTCGGCGGTCAACTTCAGCTTCTGCATGAAGTGGAACGCCTTGGGGCCGGGCAGCGGCTTGAGCGTCTCGAGCGCTTCGGCCTTCTTGCCGGCGCCGACCTGCAGCGTCGCCGCGCCGAGGCGATCACCACGCTCGATGAGCTTGGCCACCTCGAGATCGCGCACGCGGTTGACGGCGCCGAAGTCCTTCGCGCGCTCGTACGCCTTGCGGGCGAACGAGAACTTGCCCGCGCGCTCCCACGCGAGGCCGGCCTGGTCGAACTGGTTCGCGCGCTCGTACAGCTTGGCGATCGAATCGAAGTCGCCGCGCGCCACGTGGAACTCCATCAGCTTCTCGAACGCGCCGGCGCGCTCGAGGGCCTCCATGATCTCCTCGGGCTTCAGCTTCTCGGACAGGCGCTTGAACGCGTCGTCGAGCTTGCCAGCGGCCGCGTTGCGCAGCGCCGACTTCACGTCGCCGCCCGCTTCGTACAGGCGCGCCGCGTCGGCAAACGAGCCGTTCTTCTCGTGAATGCGACCGGCGTCACGCGTGCGACCCGCCGCTTCCAGCGTCTTCACGTCGACCTGCCAGTCACCCGACGAGACGAACGGAGCCGGACGCTCCGGGCGCTCGGCGCGGGCCGGACGATCGCGACGTTCACGGCGCTCGCCGCGCTCACCACCACGCTCGTTGCGATCGCCACGGTCCTTCCGCGGGCCGCGCTCGGGGCGCGCTTCACGCGCCGGGCGCTCGACGGCCGGCGGCGCCGCCAGCTCCGCCTCGGTGGGCTGACGCTCGGCCTTGCCGAAGGCGACCTCAGCGCGATCCTTCTCGTGGATTGCCGACCAGATGAGGCCGATGGTGAACTGCACGTCGGAGTACGGCGAGGCCTTCTTCTCGACGGGCTTCTCGGCGACCGGCGCGGCCTCCACGGCCGGCGCTTCGGCGGGCGCACCCTCGGCGGGAGCGGCTTCGACCGGCGCTTCAGCCGCCGGCGCCTCGGCAGGCGCGCTCTCAGCGGGCGCCGCGTCGGCGGGCTTGTCCATGCGCTGCACGCGCATCAGCGTCGTCAGCAGGCGACCGCGCGCACCGGAATCGAGCTGCTCGAGCGACGCGAGGCGCATCGGCTTGATGGCGTTGAGCAACGTGCGGAGCGGGTCGGTCATCGCGCCCACGTCCTTCTTGGTGAGCGCGCGCTCGAGCGCAGTCAGTTCGCTGTCGATGCGGTACGACGCCCCACCACCACGACCGCCCGGGCCGCCACGGCGATCGCCGCGACCGCCGTCGCGATCACCACGGCCACCACCACGCTTGGGCTCGTCGAAAGAGAAACCGTTACCGCCGCGATTTCCCCGGCCGTTCTGCCCGGGGCCCTTCGCCTTGTTGTCGTCCATGACTGTCTCGCTCGAATGAAAGTGAAACGCCGCCGGCAACCACTGCCGACGGCGTGAGCGATGGCCATGTCAGGCCGATGTGAGTGGGTCAAGCGCGTTCAGAACGCGTACTTCACCGTGGGCAGAACCGAGAAGCCGAACGACTGGGTCAGCGCGAAGAAGTTGAAGTTCGCCTCGAGGCCGATGACCAGGTGACGCAGCCGCGTGTAGTACTCGATGCCCGGCCCAGCCGTGACGAAGACGTCGAACATCTGGAGCAGCGCGGGCGGCGTGTAGAACGAAACGCCGCCACCAGCGCGGATGTAGATCCACGTGCGCTTCAC
>CAYWON010000047.1:0-41789 GCA_964459885.1 uncultured Archangium sp. | reverse complement strand
GGCGACATCCGCTACAACATGATGCCGTACGTCGACCAGAACGCGGGCGGCCTCCTCGGCCTCGGCCCGTCGGCCATGGACCCCGAGACCGGCATGGTCGTCTCGGCCGCAGCCAACGTGTACGGCCCCGTGCTCGACACGTGGGCGGGCAGCTCGGCGCAGATCATCGACGTCGTCAACGGCGAGCTCTCGGTCAGCGAGCTGGTCGCCGGCACCGACATCAAGGACTACGTGAAGCTGAACCTCAGCGCGACCGACCCGCGCCGCCCGCTGAACGGCCCGTGGCAGTCGCAGCAGCCGCTCCTCTCTGAGTCGTCGCGCCCCATGGGCTCGTTCGCCGGCGTCGACGGCAAGCTCCGTCAGATGGCGCTCTCTTGGAACGCGCAGGGCTCGATGCCGCAGCTCAAGGAGAACCGCCGCGAGGTGGTCGAGGCGCTCCTCAAGCAGAACCCGGCGCTCGAAGAAGAGCTGATCGGCCTCCCCGAAGTGCGCGTGGCCATCGAGTCGATGACCACCAACGCCGGCTTCAAGGCCAAGGTGCTGAAGGACTCGAACCTCTACCGCCAGGTCGCCCGCAACCTCCTCATGGGCAACGACCCCATCGAGAAGGCCCAGAAGGCGATGCGCGAGAAGGCGGACCCGTCGATCGGTTGCTTCTACGAGTTCACCTACTCGGACGAAGACTACGAGGGTCTGGCGCGCCGCAAGATCGCGTTCCAGCAGCAGCGCGAGGCGACCTACAAGACGCAGGGCCTGTCGGACGAAGAGGCGCACCGCCGCGCCAAGGCCGACGTCTACACGTCGCTGCGCCAGGAAGCGTACCGCTCAGTCATGGAGCACGAGGTTGGTCACACGCTCGGCCTGCGCCACAACTTCATCGCCTCGGCCGACGCGCTGAACTACCAGGACGGCTACTGGGATCTCCGCAAGGAGACCATCGGTGTCGAGGTCGGTGGCCGTCGCGTGCTGCCCGTCACCCCTCAGAACCTCCTCGACGCGGTGAAGCCGAACCAGCACCAGATCGACGAAGCGATGTACGAGTACACCTACTCGTCGATCATGGACTACGGCGCGCGCGTCAACTCGCAGAACCGTGGCACCGGCAAGTACGACGACGCGGCGATCCTCTTCGGCTACGCCGGCGGCTACGAGCCGGGTTGGGTCGAGGTGTTCAACGATCTCCGCAAGGATTACGGCAGCCCCAACATCACGGTGCCGCTCGACAACCAGGCCAAGGTCTTCACGGTCCGCGGCGCGCACGTTGAGCTACCGCTGGCGCAGGTCGAGCACTACACGCCCGCCTCGTCGTTCTACACGGACAAGTACCACTACTCGACGCTGCCCTTCCATTTCGCCGACCAGAACGGCTCGTTCGACGCGATGATCGAGCAGGGCCTCGGCCGCATGAAGAACCGCTCGTTCCGCAAGTGGAGCGAGATGGAAGCGCACTACAAGCGCATCGCTGACGAGCGGAAGAACTACGAGCTCTCGCAGTCGGGTCTCCAGGAGAACGACTACGGCCGCGCCCGCGACATCATCAACGCGGCCGGTGGTCAGTCGATCCCCGTCGAGGTGCCGTACATGTTCTGCACGGACTCGGAGGTCGGCGCGAACCTGCTCTGCAACCGCAACGACCAGGGCGCCGACGTGTTCGAGATGACCTCGAAGTGGATCGAGCGCTTCGAGCAAGCCTACGTGTTCGAGAACTTCCGTCGCGACCGTCTGTCGCTGTCACCGAACGCGGTCGTGAACCGCAAGTTCGGCCGCTACCTGGGCAACGTTCCCAACGTGTACCAGCAGTGGCTGTTCAACATTCACTACCTAGCGAAGAACGACGAGCTCACGCCGGAAGAGATGGACAAGTTCTACGGCCTTGGCGACCCCATCTACCAGAACTACTGGACCATGGCCGTGATGGACTCGACGAACCTGCTGATGAAGCAGTTCACGATTCCATCGGCCGGCTACCACGGCAAGCGCGTGGACGGCACGTGGGAGTACGTGGCGACGGGTGACCTGCAGAACCGCCGCCTCGAGGCGACGGCTGAAGCGGCGCTCAAGACCGAGCTCGCGAAGCCGCAGAACGGTGGCTACACCGACCTCGTCTACGTGCCGCGCGGCCCGGGTCGCAACATGTTCACCGTGTACGACACGTTCGGTTACGACGGCTTCAGCCGCGTGAACGAGGCCGGCCATTTCTGGGACGTGCTCTCGGCCATGCTGGCGCTCATCACCAGCGAGACGAACTTCCTCGGTGTTGACCGCGGCTCCGACGCGCTCCGCTACTCGCTGCCGTACTACCTGACGTTCAACCTGGAGCTGGCGCCGTTCTTCAACAACTACTGGACCGAGACGACCTCGTACTTCTCGCCGAACCTCGCGAAGCAGAGCGACGGTACGGCGTACGTCCAGCTGGGGAACTACATCCGCGCGCACGACTTCGTGCCGGGCTTCATCTACCCGCCCGCGCCTGTCACGCCGGTCGACAACGGCTCGCCGATGGTGTTCTCGAAGGTGACGCCGGTGTCGACGTGGAGCGCCCGCTTCTACGCGCAGTTCCTGTCGATGGCGTACTTCACCGCCAACTTCAACCTGGAGTTCGCCAGCTTCAACCAGGTCTTCCGCCTCGGCTCGTCTGACAACCTCACCCCCGCCGCGGGCTTCGAGGTCGTCACCTACGAAGATCCGTTCGGTGGTGGCTACATCTACGCCGCGATGAAGAAGCAGGGCTCCACCACGCCTCCCGCAGGCGCGCAGATGGTCGAGCGCGCGGCGACGATGCGCACCAAGTGGGAGCTCGCCATCTCGTCGGGTCAGCCGGTCGACGGCAAGACCGCGGCGCAGTGGGAAACCGAGCTCCGTCAGGCCACGCGCACCGTCGAGATGATGCGCGGTCTGTACGACATCTTCGGCCGCGCCTGGTGATGGCGAGCCCCGCGTAGCGCGGGGCTGAACTTTCAAAGAGGCGCTCGACCCCAACGAAGGGTCGGGCGCCTCGTCGTTTCAAAAGGGCGACGTGTTTGGCTACAACGAGCGCGTGCAGCTCGCGCCGCGACAGCTCGATCTCTTCGGCCGCGCCGCCCGCGCCGCCACGCCGCGCTACGAGGCCGAGCCCGCACCGTTGCCGAAGGTGGCCGAGCCGCCGCCGCCGGTCGAGAGCCCGCTGCCCAGCCGACAGGAAGTGCTGACGCGCGCGCGCGACCTGGCGCAGCGCATCGCCGCCCGGCTGGGCCCCGAGCTCAAGGTGCTGCTGACGGTGCACGACAACCGCTCGACGATGATCAGCTTCCGGCGACAGCCGCCGCTGCTGAAGATCCGCGCGCACCACATGTTCCTCGACGCGCCGCCTGAAGTCGTCGCCGCCATCGCCGACTACGCGGGCCGCGGGAAGCCCGACGCCGGCGCAGCCCTCGACGGGTACATCGCGGCGCGCCAGGCGTCGATCAACGCGCTCCCGCGCAAGCAGGTGGCGCTCGAGTCACGCGGCCAGTGCTTCGATCTCCAGGTGCTGTTCGACGAGATCAACCGCGCGCACTTCGACGCGAAGGTGGTGGCCCGCATCGGCTGGGGGCGTCACACGGGCAAGCGGCGCCGCAAGTCGATCCGCCTCGGCGTCTACGATCACAAGGCGAAGGAGATCCGCATTCACCCGGCGCTCGACCGCCCCGACGTGCCGCGCTTCTTCGTCGAGTTCATCGTCTTCCACGAGATGCTCCACCAGCTGTTCCCCAGCGATCGCCACACCGGTCGGCACGTGCACCACCCACGCGCGTTCCGCGAGCGCGAGCGCGCGTTCCCCAAGTTCGGCATCGCGATGGAATGGGAAAAGCAGCACCTGCAGGAGCTGCTGCGCCGCTGACTCAGTGCTTGCCGCGGCGAGGCCCCGGGCTCAGCTCGAGGAACCGGCGCCCACGCGGGCTGACCTCGTAACCGACCTCGAAGCTCTGGGTGAGGCCGAGCTCCTTGAGCTTCCGCACGTCGACCTTGAAGGGCAGCGTCTCGCGGCCGAGCTTCGCCGCCAGCTGCGACGCGGCCACGCGCGGATGCTTGTCGATGAGCGCCAGCACCTGCCTCGTCCACGGCGCGTCGCGGTCGAGCTTCGCGAGCCGCTGCTCGAGCGCCGCGACGTCGTCGCTCGACAGGTTGGTCTCGAGCGCGATGCTCACGCGATCGCCATCGCCGCCGTACTTGAGCGCCACGCGGAACACCTTCGTGGAAGGCGTCAGCTTCTTCTTTGCGACGGGCGCCATGAACTTCAGCAGCTCGTCGCGTGACTCGAAGCCGCCAGCTCGCGCATCGGCGTCGGTGATGGTCGAGAGCGCGACCTGATCGACGGCTTCCACCTCAACCACGCCGATGGGGTGCACGCGGTAGCGACCGCCAGCTTTCACGTGCGGCTTGTCCCACTGCCGAAACGTGAGACGCACCGCGCCATCGACAAGCCCTGCGTGAAACCGCTTCTGGAAGAGGAGCACGGCCGTCCGTATAACGCCGCGCATGAGACGCGCGAAGATCGTGTGCACGTTGGGGCCGGCCACCAACTCGCAGGAGATGCTGGAGAAGCTGATTCACGCAGGCATGGACGTGGCGCGGCTCAATTTCAGCCACGGCAGCCACGCCGACCACCTCGCCACCATCGAGCGGCTGCGCGCGGCGCAGCTCAAGGTGCGCAAGGCCGTCGGCATTCTGGGTGACCTGCAGGGCCCGAAGATCCGCACCGGCAAGCTCGAGAAGGGCGCCGTGGAGTTGGTCGAGGGCAAGGAGCTCAGCATCACCACCGACGAGTCGGTGCTCGGCACGCAGGAGCTCGTCTCGACGACGTACCCGCACCTCGCGTCAGACGTGAACGTGGGTGATCGCATCCTCGTCGACGACGGCCTGCTGGAGCTCAAGGTCATCGCGACCGACAAGAAGCAGCTGATCCGCACGGAGATCATTCACGGCGGCACGCTCAAGAACAACAAGGGCATCAACCTGCCGGGCGTGGCGCTGCGCGCCGAGGCGCTGACCGCGAAGGACCGCGAAGATCTCATCTTCGGCCTCAAGAACGGCGTCGACATGGTCGCGTTGTCGTTCGTGCGCACGCCGGAAGACATCGAGATCTGTCGCGAGGCGATGCGTGAGGCCGGCAAGGTGGTGCCCATCATCGCCAAGCTCGAGAAGCCGGAAGCCATCGCGCGGCTCGACGCCATCCTCGACAAGACCGACGGCGTGATGGTGGCGCGCGGCGACCTCGGCGTGGAGATTCCCCCGGAAGAAGTGCCGGCGATCCAGAAGGACATCATTCGCCGGTCGAACCAGCGCGGCCTGCCGGTCATCGTCGCCACGCAGATGCTGAACTCGATGATTGAGCACCCGCGCCCCACGCGCGCGGAAGCGAGCGACGTGGCGAACGCCATCTTCGACAACACCGACGCGGTGATGCTGTCGGGTGAGTCGGCGTCGGGCCGCTACCCCATCGAGTCTGTCGAGATGATGAACCGCATCGTCGAGGCGGCCGAGTCGGCGATGCGCCAGAGCTTCCCGCGCATCGGCAGCGGCGAGCCGGCGAAGCTGCCCGCTGATTTCCCCGACGTGACCTGTGGCGTGGCGTGCCGCGCGGCGCGTGAGTCGGGCGCGGCGCTCATCGTGGCCTTCACCCTGACGGGCACCACGGCGCGCCTGCTGTCGCGCTACCGCCCGCAGGTGCCGATCATCGCGTTCTCGCCCAACCAGGAAGTGCGTCGCCGCCTCGCGGTGCTCTGGGGCGTCATGCCGCGCGTGCTCGAGCCCGTGCAGGAGACTGAAGAGATGGTGCGCCGCGTGGAAGAAGAGCTGCTGGCGCGCGGCCTCGCGAAGCGGGGCGATCGCATCGTCATCGTGTTCGGCGCGCCCGTCGGGCAGGCCGGTCGCATCAACTCGCTGCGCCTGCACACCATCGAGATGTAGGGCGCCTCTCGATGACCTAGCGAGGTCATCGAGAGAAGACGACGAGTCCGCCGTTCGCACCGACGGGCTCGCCGTAACTGCTGCGCGGTCGAGCTCGTCGAGGCGTCTGTCGGCCAACCTCAGCGCGGCTTGAGCGCGCGCTTCGGCACGTCGGCCTCCACGAAGATGCGGAAGAGCTCGCGGTCGAGCTGCCCGCCCTCCGACTCCTTCTTGAGGATGTCGAGCGCCAGCTCATGCGGCACGGCCTTCTTGTACGGGCGGTCGCTCGCGGTCAGCGCGTCGTAGATGTCGCTGATGGCCATCATCTTGGACTGCACGGGGATCTGCTCGGCCGCGATGGCGCGCGGGTAGCCCTTGCCGTCGAGCTTCTCGTGGTGCGCGTAGGCGATCTCCGGCACGCGCTTGAGCGTTCGTGTCCACGGGATCTGCGCGAGGAAGCGGAACGTGTGCGTCACGTGCGATTCAATCTCGCGGCGCTCCGTCGCCGACAGCGAGCCACGCGGGATCGACAACACCTGCACCTCGGCCGGCGTCAGCAGCATCTGCGGCCGCTCACGCGAGTCGTTGAACGACATCGCTGACAGCCCGGTCAGCTTCTCGAACCCGCCCTGCGCCAGCACCGTCGGCCGGTTGCACTGGAGGACGAAGTCCATCGCGTCGTCGATCTCCTTCAGCTCCCGCGTCAGCCGCTCGTTCTCTTCCTGCTCGATGGCCACGAACTCGCGCTCGCCACGCAGCTTCACCGCGTCGACGCGCCTGACCATCGACGCGAGCTGCCTGTCTTTGCGCGCGATCTCGAAGCGCTGCTTCAAGACCTCGAGCTCATGGGGGTACAGCTTCTCGGCCTTCACCAGCACCGGCTCGCGCACGCCGATCTTCCCGAAGTCGTGCAGCAGCGACGCGTAGCGGATCTCCTGAATCTGCTCTGAAGAGAACGTGAGGTCTTTGAACGGCCCGCTGCTGACCTGCTCGGCCGCTTCCGCGAGCGACACGGTCAGCGACGCCACGCGGCCCGAGTGACCGGCAGTCGTGGGGTCGCGCGACTCGATGGCCATCACCGACGCCTGCACGAAGCCCTCGAACAGCCCGCGGATCTCCTCGTGCAGCATGGCGTTCTCGATGGCCTGCGCAGCCTGGCCGCCGAGCGCGATCAGCAGCTCTTCATCTTCAGCGTCGAACACGCCGCCCTCGGCGTTGAGCGCTTGAATGACGCCGGTGACGTCGCCGCGCGTGTCACGCATGGGCACGCAGAGCACCGACCGCGTGCGGTAGTTCGTCTTCACGTCCCAGTCGCGCTGGAAGCGGGGATCTTCGTACGCGTCGAGCAGGTTGATGACCTCGCCGCTCTGCGCGACCGAGCCGGCGATGCCCTGGCCCAGCGGTACGCGGATCTCCTGCTTCGCGCCCTGCGCGACCCGGCTCCACAGCTCGTTGCGGTGACGGTCGACGATGAACAGCGAGCAGCGATCGGCTTCGACGACGCGCGCGGCCTCCCGGAGAATCAGCGGCAGCAGCTCATCGAGGCTGTGCGCGGCGGCCATCGCCTTGGCCACCTCCAGGATGGCCTGCAGCTTGTCGGCGCGGCGGCGGGACTGCTCGAGGGGGCTCTGCGACGCGTCGGTGTCGGCCACGGGCGGAGATCTTCCTCCGAAGCTGCGCGGGTCGGCAACCTTCGTGCTACCACGCGCGCCATGAGCCACCCGGTGCGCATCGCTCCGTCGATCCTCTCTGCCGACTTCGGGCGGCTCGCTGAAGAAGTGAAGGCCATCACCGCCGCGGGCGCTGACTACGTGCACGTCGACGTGATGGACGGCCGCTTCGTGCCCAACATCACCATCGGGCCGCTGGTCGTCGAGGCCGTGAAGCGCGCCACGTCATTGCCGCTCGACGTGCACCTGATGATCGTCGAGCCCGAGAAGTACATCGAGGCCTTCGCCAAGGCCGGCGCCGACATCATCACCGTGCATCAGGAGACCTGCCCGCACCTGCACCGCGTGCTGCAGCAGATCCGCGCGGCGGGCGCGAAGCCCTCGGTGGTGCTCAACCCGTCGACGCCGCTGTTTGCCATCGAAGAGGTCCTGGGCGAGGTCGATCAAGTGCTGCTGATGTCGGTGAACCCCGGCTTCGGCGGGCAGGCCTTCATCGAGTCGACGGTCGACAAGGTGCGCCGACTCCGCGCGATGCTGGACGCGCGTGGCCTGCAGCGCGTCGACATCGAGGTCGATGGTGGCATCAACGCCGAGACCGCGAAGCGCGTGGTGGCCGCGGGCGCCAACGTGCTCGTCGCTGGCAACGCCGTGTTCCGCGCGCCGGACTACCGCGCGGCCATCGCGGCGCTTCGCTAGCAGCCCGCAGTAATACAGTGCGACAGGCGTTCAGTAAGCGCGTGTGTGCGTGCGCCTACTCGACGGTCACGCGCTGAACTTCGCCTTCGGGCGTTCGCACGTCGATGACGTGACGGCCGCCGAAGCGGAGGCGAGGGTGCTCAAGCTGCAGCACGCCGTCGGCTTGCTTCCACGTGGACCACAGCCCCTCATCGACGCGCCACGAGTAGCGACGACCCGTGCCCACTTCGAGCGCCGCGACGCCGTCACCTTTCTTCGCGCCGCGCACCAGCGTCGACACCGCGCGCTTCATCATCGGCTGACAGACCTCGGTCTCGTTCAGCAGGTTGGCGTAGAGCGCCGCGTGGTTGAACGTGTTGGTGCCGGCCACTCGGCCGACGCCGCGTGCGCCGACCACCTGCAGCTGGAACCCGTTGAAGTCGGGCACCGTGAACGACGAGAGGCCACCCGCGAGCTGCGGCTCCGCGAGCGTCAACAGCGAGGGCACCAGGTTGCGCAGCGCCGTCGCGTTCTCGGCGAGCAGCTCGCTGTTCTTCACGTCGACGTTGGTGATGGCGCCCGAGAGCGAGCCCACCACCGGCGTCACCGTCGAGCAGCCGTCGTGCGTCACGCCCAGCGGCAGCGAGAGGTCGGCTGACACCGTGAGCAGCCGTGCGTAGCGCTCCTCGAGCAGCGCGTAGACGTCGAGCTCCAGCGCTGTCCACTTCAGGCGCAGCAGTGCGTCGAGCGGCTGACCTGAGCCATCGACGGTGCCTTCACCGACCACCACGGTCGGCGGCGTCACCGGGCGAATCACCACGCGCAGCGGCACGTTGCGGTTCTGCGTCACGAGGTTGAGTGAGGGCAGCAGCGTGGCCAACAACTCGGAGCTCAACTGCGCGACCGTCTCGGTGCCCAGCTCGAGGCACAGCGCGCCGGACTGCTGCGCGCGGAAGAGCATCTCGGTCAGCAGCTGGTTCGAGACCGACAGGCCGACGTCGTACGGCGCGGGCGCGTCGAGATCGAAGTCGGGCAGCGGCAGCAGCGGCGGGGTGGGGCGGTTGATGGGCGCGACGCAGTCGGCGACGACCAGCTCCTTCGCGCCGCCGCGCAGCCCTGCGGTGAGGCCGTCGGTGTTGGCTTCAGCGCTGCCACCAGCGCCGATGGACAGCTCGATGGCCGAGCCGGCCGGCGCCCCCAGGTCGGCGAGCGCGGTGCCGATCTCCAGGCGGCCCTCGAGGCCGAGCAACGCCGGCACACACTTCCCGTTCATGGTGTCGATGCACACGCCGGCGTCGGGCTCGCAGGTCGACGTGGCGCCGTTGAATGACGGGCACGCGCCGCCCATGTCGCAGCTGGCGCAGTTCGCGTCGGCGAGCGCGTCGCTGAGCTGCGTGCGCAGTGACGAGGTGAGCTGGTTGATGAGCAGCGTCTTCACCGGCGCGAGGCTGGTGATGTTCAGCGCGCTGCACCCCTCGTTGAGGATCTCCATGTCGTTGGGGTCGATGCAGTTCGGCGGCGCCGAGGCTCCGGAGCAGGCCTGCGTGTTGCGCACGTCTGCGACCTCGAGCGAGAGCAGCTGGTCCCACCGCGTGTTGATGGCGAACTTGATGTCGAGCAGCAGATCGTTCGTTGCCGGCTGCGCCCGCGCCGTGTCGAGATCGACGGTGAACTTCGCGCGGCCTCCCGAGAAGCCGCACAGCAACGAGCTGCCGCTGCCTCGCGACGAGATGGGCAGCTGGCCGGTCTGCACGGTGGCGTTGACGCGCGCTTCGAGGATGTCGGGGCTGCGCGGCGCGAACGTCAGTGAGTTGAAGGTGATGGTGACGGTGTGGCCGAGATCGTCGGCGTCGCACGCGCCGTCCATGCGACCGCAGGTCTCCTGCGTGCAGTAGAGCGCGCCGGTGTCAGCGACGGCCAGCTGCACCGCGGGAATGCCGAGGATGCTGACCTGCTCGATGCTGCACGGCACCGGCACCTGCATGACGCCGCCCGGCGCGAAGAACGCCATGATGGACGCCGAGTTGTCGTTGAGCGTCTGGAACCCGCGCGACGAGAGCCGCGCCGCGCCTGCGCTGTTGATCTTCTCGCCCGTGTACGAGCCCTGCGGCAGCTGCGTGAAGCCGCCGCACGCACAACCCGTTGGAGCCGTGCACGCCCAGAGGCCGGCCACACACCACGCGAAGAGCCACGAGCGACGCATCATGGGTGCGCGCATGTAGCAGGAAGGTGACTGGCGCGTCGTGCCGCGGCCTCGAAACGTTCGCTGCGAAATCGCGAGCTACCGCTTTCGTTTCGCGGCCGGCTTCTTCGCGGGCTTCGCCTTCTTCTTCACGGGCGACTTCTTCTGTTTCTTCGGCGCCACGACCGCTTTGGCTCTCTTTCCGAGCGCCTTCAGCTTCTTGGCGACGGTCTTCTGCGCCTTCTTGACGACCTTCACCGCCTTGAGCGCGCTGGTGCGGGCCTTCACCCGCGTGGCTTGCACGGCGGCCCACGCCTTACCGACCGGTGACGCGAAGTACGCCTTCATCGGCCCGAAGTAGTTGGCGTCCCAGCCGTCGCGGTACGACTCGGCCTGCTCATCGGGGATGTTCTCGTGAGAGATGGTCAGCTGTGTGCCGCCCTCAAACGGGGCGAAGCCGACGGTGACGATGGAATCGGTCACATCGGCGGGGAAGTGCTTGGTGCGCCACGCCTGGACGATCTTCGAGTGCGGCACCGCAGACACGGTGCGCCCCCAGATGTAGCCGGCCCCCGCGGTGAACCGACCGTCACCTTCGTCGGTGGCGGGCGAGTTGGTCATGCGTGAGTGCTGCTCTGCGTCGAGCCAGGCGGCGTACACCGCCTCCGGTGACGCGGGGATGATGTCGGTCAACCTGATGTTCTCTGGCATGTGGTTCCCTCCCCGAACGTGGCGCGAGACTAGGCGCGCGAGCCGAAAACGCAGTTAACTCCACTCATCCTGATGCGTACCAATCTCTTCGCCGCCTTCAGCCTCGTCGTCTCGTTCTCGGCGTTCGCGGCGCCGAAGCCCCAGGACCGTGAAGCGCTCCGCAAGACGATGGAGTCGGTCATCGCCGGCAGCACGCTCAACGCCGCGCGCGTCGGCGTGCAGGTGCGCAGCCTCGATGACGGGTCGATCGTGTTCACGCGCGACGCCGACGAGCTGCTGAACCCCGCGTCGAACGTGAAGCTCTTCACCGCGGCGACAGCGCTCGCGCGCCTTGGCCCTGAGTACCGCTTCGAGACCGAGTTCCTCACCGACAAGGAGTTCAAGGACGGGAAGGCGAAGGTCCTCTACATCCGCGGGCGCGGCGACCCGAGCATCACCACCGAGCGGCTCTACGGCATGGTCGCGGAGCTGGTGCACGGTGGCTTGAAAGAGGTGCAGGACATCGTCGTCGACGACAGCTGGTTCGACACCGAGCGCGTCGCGCCGGGCTTCGATCAGGAATACGGCGACCGCGCGTACCTCGCGCCCACCGGCGCGCTCTCGCTCAACTGGAACACCATCGGCGTGTACCTGCGCCCGGCGGATCAAGCGGGCGGCAAGGCGACGGTCGAGGTCGAGCCGCCGAGCGACTACTTCGTGGTCGAGAGCACCGTCACCACGGGCACCAAGACGCAGCGGCGCTACACCGTGAGCTCGTCGGTCGACAAGGATCGCGTGCGTCAGAAGATCGTCGCTGACGGCGTGGTGCCGGTCGAGAAGGGCACCTGGTCGGCGTGGAAGAAGATCGATCAGCCGGCGCTCTATTTCGGCTTCACCGTCAAGGCGATGCTGCAGCAGCGCGGCGTCAAGGTGCGCGGTCGGCTCAAGTCGGGCGTGACGCCGAACTACGGCGTGAAGATGTTGCACGTCGCGCAGAGCGACACGCTCGACATCGTGCTCAAGCGCCTCAACAAGAACTCATCGAACTTCGTGGCCGAGCAGCTGATCAAGACCCTGGGCGCCGAAGGCCGCGGCGTGCCGGGCAGCCACCCCAAGGGCATCGACGTGGTCGAAGACTTCCTCGAGCGCGACGTGGGCATTTCCCGCGGCAGCTACGTGATGAAGAACGGCTCGGGCCTCAACGACGCCAACCGCTTCTCGGCTTCCCAGACGAACCGGTTGCTCGTGCACATGATGGAGCGCTTCACCGTCATGCCCGAGTACCTCTCTTCCGTCGGCATCGCCGGCAAAGACGGCACGCTCAAGTACCGCTTCGAAGGCAGCGACGCGGTGGGTCGTCTGCGCGCCAAGACCGGCACGCTCGAGACCGTCTCGGCGCTCTCGGGCTACGTGCAGTCGGTGGGCGGCGAGCGCTTCGTGTTCTCGATCATGGTGAACGACTTCGCCGGTCGCGCTGGCACCGTGGTGCCGAACATCGACGCGCTTGGCGCGGCGGTCGCGGCGAGCGGCTCCAGCGGTGGCCCTTCGGCGGCGGTCGCGGCGCTCAAGCCCACCAACGTCGTCGGGCCGTTCGAGGAGCTCAAGAAGCGGCTGCAGACCTACGTGGGCCTCGCGCAGCAGGGTGAGAAGCGCAACGTGGCGCTGCTCCGCACCGCGTGGCGCAGTGAGAAAGACCCCGCGGTGCGCGCCATTATCGCTGACGCGCTCTACCAGTCGGACCCGCGCGAGGGCGCGTCGGTGCGCGTGCTGCTCGACTCGGCGCTCGCCAGCGACGACGTCTACGGCCGCATCAAGAAGGCCTCGCTGGAAGCGGGCTTCGATCTGCCGGTGCTGCCCTCGCTGGTGGAGCTCGCGGCGGCTGGCAACGTCGACGCGGCGGCGCGGCTGTTCGATTTCGTGCGCGTCGATCAAGGTGACGAGCGCTCGTCGGCGTGGCTGTCAGAGCAGCTCGCCGTGGTGGCCACCGACGCGCCGCAAGAGCTGCTGCTGGCGCTCAAGTCGACGCCTGAGGCTGATCGGGGCGTCATCATCGACAGCCTGGTGCGCGGCATGGTGAAGGCCGGCCAGCCCGACGCGCCGCTGTGGGGTGTGCTGCGGCAGAACGAAGGCGCCGCCGACCCGTCGATGGTGGCCTTCGTGAAGGCGCTCGAGGCCACGCTCTCGCTGAAGATCGCCGAGGCCAAGGCGCCGACGCCCGAGCCGGCCAGCGCCACGGCGCCCGGCGGCTGATCACTTGTCGGTGGGCCGTGCTATGCGCGTTTCCGACTCACAACCGACCCGTGGTGGGCCGGTTCTCGAAACGGAGACACACGCATGGCTGGCGGAATCAACAAGGTCATTCTCATTGGCAACCTGGGGCGTGACCCCGAGGTGCGCTTCACCCCGAGCGGCCAGGCGGTCGCCAATTTCAGCATCGCGACCAGCGAGTCGTGGACTGACAAGAGCTCAGGTCAGAAGCAGGAAAAGACCGAGTGGCACCGCATCGTGGTGTGGGGGAAGTTGGCGGAGCTCTGCGGCGAGTACCTGAAGAAGGGTCGCCAGTGCTACGTCGAGGGTCGCCTGCAGACGCGCGAGTGGACCGACAAAGAGGGCAAGAAGAACTACACGACCGAGGTCGTGGCCAACACGGTGCAGTTCCTCGGCGGGGCGGGTGGCGGCGCAGGCGGGCCTCGCGGTGACGGCGGCGGCGGCGGTGGTGGCGGCTTCCAGCGCGGCGGCAACGACGCAGGCCCCAGCAGCGGTGGCGGTAGCGGTGACGACTTCGGCGGGCCTCCCCCGGCTGATGACATTCCGTTCTGAGAGACGGTAGCGTGCACCCAACCTCGGAAGCGGGCCGGCGTTTCTGATCAGCACTTGACGCAGCCGCCCGCTTTCTGTTTGTTGCGCCGCCTTTCACGCAGCAGGTTTCCACACATCAGCGCCGAGCCCGGTTGGCGCTGTTTCACGTCGCAGGAGTAGTCCCAAATGAACGCAAGAGCCCTCACGCTCGGAGCCTTGATCGGCTTCGTCGTGGCCATCGCCCCCGGCTGTACCCCTCCCAAATGTGGTCCCGCCAACTGTGACGGCTGCTGCGACGCGACTGGCGCGTGCGTGCAGAAGCCCTCGAACGGCAACAACAGCACCTGCGGCTCTGCGGGCAACGCCTGCACGGACTGCGCGGCGGTTGGTTCGACCTGTAACCCCACCACCAACACCTGCGCGACTGCGGGCGGCACGGGCGGCGGAACGGGCACCGGCGGCGGCACGGGCACGGGTGGCGGCACCTCGGGCTGCGACGGCTGCCGTTTGGCCTCGGGCACCTGCGTCCCCCTGTCGGCGACGACGACCAACAACTGCGGCACCAACGGTGACCGCTGCCAGCCGTGCCCGTCGGGCCAGCTGTGCACCAACGGCGCCTGCACCACGCCTCCGCCCGTCGTGGCGGTCGGCTCGGCCTGTGAGACCGACGCGGAGTGCCAGACCACCCTCGGTTCGACGGCCATCTGCAAGAAGATGACGTCGAGCGGCAACGGCGCCTACGGCGGCGGTTACTGCACGCGTCCGTGCGCCAGCGCGCCGGCCAGCTGCCCGTCGGGTTCGCGTTGTGTCGGTCTTGAGCCGCGCTACGGCGAAGCTGACGTCTTCTGCTGGGACCTCTGCGGCACGACCAACGGCAACTGCCGCAACAGCGAAGGCTACGAATGCTACTCGCTCGGCAGCTTCAACGCCTGCTGGCTTGATCCGTTCCCGGCGATGGACGCCGGCACGCCTGCCGACAAGGTTGGCCAGGGCTGCACCGCCGACACGCAGTGCCAGAACCCGCCTGAGACCGGCGGCGCCTGCTTGACCCGCGAGTACGGCTACAACTGGGAAGCGGTCGGCGGCTACTGCACGCGCACCAACTGCCAGGCTGACGGTGAGTGCTCCGCCGACGGTGGCGCGCTCTGCCTCGGCGGCTTCGGTCCCGACAACGACGAGCAGTTCTGCACGCAGCGCTGCGCCGACTCGTCCGACGGCGGCCAGAGCACCTGCCGCAACGGCTACGCCTGCCAGCCGTACTTCTTGTCGCTCGGCGACGGTGGCCAGCAGCGCTCGGCCGACGGCTTCTGCATCCCGCCGCCTGCCCCGGCCGTCGAGACCATCGGTGGCGCCTGCGTGATGGACGGCGACTGCCAGCAGCCTGCCGGCGCGATCGCCGACTGCATCCCGGGCACGTTGCCGGACGGCGGCGCCAGCTCGTGGGCGGGTGGCTACTGCACGCGCTTCGAGTGCACCGATGACAGCGAGTGCGGCGCGACGCCGACCGACGGCGGCGCGGGCAACCGTTGCCTCTTCTCGACTGTTGGCACCCAGGTCATCGGCCGTTGCTTCCAGGGCTGCGCTGACTCGGTCGGTGGCCCCGGCCCGTGCCGCACCGGCTACACCTGCGATGGCTTCCAGATCGAAGACGGCGGCCGCAGCACCGACGGCTACTGCAACCCGGCCTGTGACGCGCCGGGCGCTGGCAGCTGCCCGCAGGGTTCGACCTGCGTGCCCGCCACCGGCTACTGCACGTTGCCTGACGGCGGCGTCCTCTAAGCCGCTGCGCGCAGTCTGAAGGTTTGGGGGGCGACGGTCGCTGACTGTCGCCCCCCGTTGTTTTCTCTCTCGTCGAGGTGGCTTTCGTGGCTGATGCAGTCGTTCGTGCGTTGTTGGAGCACAGCAACCTGACGGTGTCGGTGGTGGTGGTGACGGACACGGCGCGTGACGCGCGTGTGCGGCACGGCCTCGCCTCGGCGTCGGCATCGCTGTTCGCTCAGGGCCTCGCCGCGGGCGCGCTGATGGCGTCGCTGCAGAAGACCGACACCCGCATCAACCTGCAGCTCGAGTGCGACGGCCCGCTGCGCGGCTATTTCGTCGACGCCGGCACCACGGGCGCGCTGCGTGGCTACGTCAAGAACCCCCACGTCGAGGTCGAGCTCCGCGAGGGCGCGTTCCAGTGGCGCGCCGCGCTCGGCAACTCGGGCTTCTTGTCGGTGCTGCGTGACCTGGGCGGCGAGTACTACCGCTCGTCGGTGGAGCTGACGGCCATGCAGCTCGAGGGCGACCTCAACCATTACTTCGCGAAGTCAGATCAGGTGCAGACGCACGTGGCGCTCGACGTCGCGCGCGCCGGCGAGGATGGCCTGGGCGTGGTGGCCGGCGTGTTGGTGCAGGCGCTGCCCGACGGCGACGTGACCGAGCTGCGACGGCTCGCGCCGCTGCTGACCGACGGACTGCGGGCGTGGTGCGGGGCGGGCGGCGGAGAGCCCGAGGCGTTGTTGGCCGCGCTGTTCCCTGGCGAAGCCACCATTGCGCGCACGCCGCTGCGGTTTCAGTGCACGTGCAGCAAAGAACGCGCGATGACCACGCTGATGGCGCTCGGCGCCGACGAGGTGCAGAGCATCGTCGACACCATGGGCAGCACGGCGGTGACCTGCCAGTTCTGCAACACGAAGCACGAGATCACGCTCAACGACCTCTGGGACCTGCTCGAGCAGCTCGGCAGGCCCCAGCTCCGCAACTGACGACTACTGCTTCGCGTCCAGCGCCTTGAGCTCCTCGAAGCCGGGCAGCTGCGAGAGATCCGGCACGATGATGATCTCGATGCGGCGGTTCTGCGCCTTGCTCTCCTTCGAGTCGTTGGCCGCGACGGGGTGCGTGTCGCCGAACGACGACGCAGAGATGCGGTCGGCGGGCAGCCCCGACTCGACCATCGCCTTGAGCACCGTGATGGCGCGCGCGGCGGCCAGCTCCCAGTTGCTCGGGTACTGCGCCGAGTTGATGGGCACGTTGTCGGTGTGGCCTTCGACCTGGAAGCTGCGCTTGGGGATGCTGGCCAGCACCTGACCGACCTCGCCGATCGCGGCCAGGCCGTCCTTCGAGAGGCTGGCTGACCCCGAGCCGAAGAGGATGTCGGTGGCCAGCACCACCACCATGCGGCCGTCCACGATCTTCACGCGCAGCTTCCCGGCGTCGATGAGGCTGCGAAACCGGTTGAGCAGGTTCTTGAACTCCGCGACGCGTGACTCGGCCTCGGCCCGACGGCGCTCGAGCTCGGCGAGCGCGCGCGTCATCTCTTCGACCGACGACTGCAGCCGGCTCTTGTCCTTGGCGACGGCGGCGATGTCACCGCGCAGCTTGTCGATGCGCGCGTTGAGGTCGACCACCTTCGCCTGCTCGTCGGCCAGCGCCGTCGACAGCTCGGTGTTGCGCGCCTCCAGCGTGCGCTGCTTCTTCTCGAGGTCTGCCAGCGCCTTGTTCTTCTCGGTGAGGTTGGCTTCGAGCCCGTCACGGTCGCGTTGAAGCGCGTCGTACGTGTTCTGCGAGACGCAGCCCAGCGCGGGCGCGACCATCAACAACGTCATCAGTTTTCGCATGGCCGCGCATGCTGCCATGTGGCACTCGGTTTGTGTTCAAACGATTCGGCGGCGTGGTTCAACCGTGACACGACTCGTGACAGCGTGCGGCGCCGTCATTACCCGCGGTTTCAAGGAGCCTCCATGGACGCGCTGGAACGCATCGCCCGGTTGCTGGACGACGAGTCACCCCGCAAGCGCATCGCGGCCGCCGTGGTGCTGGGCGAGCTGAAGGTGAAGGACGCCGCGGTGGTCTCGCGCCTCATCACCATGGCGAAGGATCCCGTCGACGCGTACGCCGAGGCGGCGGTGGAGGCGCTGGGCAGCATGCGCGCGCTCAAGGCGCTGCCGGTGTTGCTCGACGCGCTGGGCCGCGGGAAGGACCTCGCCGCGCGGGCGCGCGTGGCCGTCAGCGAGCTGGGCGAAGACGCGCTGCCGGAGATCCGCGCGAGGCTCGACGGCGCCACGCCGGAGGTGCGCGCTGCGCTCTCGCAGTTGCTGCCCGCGGTGGGCGGCCGGCAGAGCTTCGAGATGGCGCTGGAAGGGCTGCGTGGCCAGCCGTGGGACGCCATCAACAAGGTGGCGCTGTCGGTGCGCCAGGAGGCGCGCTCGATGAGCGAGGCCGAGCGCCGCGTGATGAAGACGCAGGCCGAGAAGTTCCTCGCGAAGAAGAAGAGCGCCGACGACGAGCACGCGGTGCGTGGCGTGCTGAAGATCGTCGGCTACCTCGAGCTCGCAGAGACGCAGGATCTGCTGCTGGGGTACCTCTCGCCGAAGCAATCGCCGGCCGTGCGTGTGGAAGCCGCGACCGCGCTCCGCTTCGCGCTGCACCACGGCCCTTCAAAGAAGGCGATGCGTCGGTTGATGGACCTGCTGCTCGACCCCGATGCGCTGGTGGGCCGCTCGGCGCGTGACTCGCTCACGGTGCTCAAGGTCGGCGTGGAGTTCTGCGACGAGCTCGCGGAGTTGTGTGATTCGCCCGTCGGCGAGGTGGCGCTGTGGGCCATCTCGCGGCTGGGCGAGCTGGCGGTGAGCGAGAAGGGCAAGGCCGGCGCACTGGCCGCCAAGACGCTGCTGCCGGTGGCGCGGGGCCATGAGCGTGCCCGCGCGGAGGCCGCGTCGAAGGTGTTGGCGGCGCTGCCCGGTGGTGCGTCGTTGTTGGCCGAAGCGCTCGCTGACGCCGAAGACGAGACCGGCGCACAGGTGCTGGCCGACGTGCTGGCGCCGCTGGCGCCGACGCTGGGCAAGAAAGACGTGAAGCTGCTGCTCGACGCTGGCGGAAAGAACCTGGGCAAGCACCTGTCGGTGGCGAAGAAGCAGCTTGAGCCGGTGCGCGCCGCCGACGCCGACGCGTGGGCCGAGCTGCTGCGCGAGAAGGTGAAGGCGCTCGCGAAGAAGGACCCCGCGCGCGCCGAGGCCATCGGAAACCTGCTCGGGCGCTCGATGGTGGCGACGCCGGAAGATCGCTTTGGTCTCGTGGTCGCGCAGCTCGCGCACAGCAGCCTCGACCCGCACCCGCGCGCGCGTCAGCGCGACCCATCGCTGCAGGAACTCGAGAAGCTCCACCGCGAGGGCTTCAAGCTGCGCGACGCCGTCGCGAAGGACAAGAAGCTGACCGACGAAGGCCGCTACTACGTGGGCGTGCACTTCGCCGAGAAGCCGACGTTCGAGCTCAAGAACCTCGGTGCTGAGGTGCTCGAGGGCATTGCCACCGGAAAGACGAAGATCGCGAAGGCCGCGAAGAACAAGCTCAAGCTGCTCGGGTTGTGACGCGATGGACGTGCACGATTGGCAGAAGGCGCTGCGGGCCGAGCTGACTGCCCGGCGTGACGAAGCGCGCGCGAAGCAGATGCAGGAGTACATGAAGTCGAAGCTGCCGTACTACGGCGTGCCGTCGGCCGAGCTGCGACGTCTGGTGAAGTCCGCGGCGAAGCCGCTGCTCTTCCCGTGGTTCGACAGCTTCAAGGACTTCGTGCGCACACTCTGGACCGAGGCGACGCACCGGGAAGAGCGCTACGCGGCGCTGACGCTGCTCGACCTCAAGCAGACGCGCGCGTTCCAGACGATGGAAGCCGTGCCGCTGTACGAGTTCTTCATCACCGACGGCGCGTGGTGGGACCTCGTCGACGAAGTGGCGACGCACCGCTTTCTGCCGTTGTTCGCGCTCGACCACGACGGCGTGGTCGCCGTGCTGCGGCGCTGGTCGAAGTCGGACGACCTGTGGCTGCGTCGCTCGGCGATCATCGCGCAGGTGCTGCGGCACGAAGACACCGAGACCGACCTGCTGTTCGACCTCATTGAGCCGGCGATCGAGGAGCGAGAGTTCTTCCTCCGCAAGGCCATCGGCTGGTCGTTGCGCGCGGCGGCGAAGGAGCACCCGAAGGCCGTGCGCGGTTTCCTGACGAAGCACGGCGAACGCCTCAGCGGCCTGTCGAAGCGCGAGGCTGAGAAGGGGTTCAGCGCGAAGACGAAGTGAGGACCGCGGCGTCGATCGAAGTGGGTTGTTGAAGCGCGAGCCAGCGAACGTTCAGCACAGAGCATCGAGCGTCCGCTGATACCGCTGCTGCTCGCACTGCGGCGTTCCATCGGCCACCGGCGCGTTACCCGGCCCGTGGGGGCCAGGTTTGGTGTCGTTTGGGGGGCAGAAATTGCTGTCGCCCGACGTCTACCTGCGGTTGTCCGTCGCGTCGATCGCCGGAGCGAGCGTAGGCGCCCTGTGCTCGGCGACTTCTTCATGTTCTTTCCGGTCCTTGAGAGAGCAGCCCTGCCTTTCGCTTCTGCCGTAGTCGGCATCTCTCGCCCTGGATGACGAGCGTGTGGCTGTGGTGCAGCAGCCGGTCGAGGATGGCGGCTGCCAGCACGTCATCACCGTTCGCGAGGCCGTTCTTCGCGGTCGCGGCACGCCTGTGACTTCGAAGACGCGAGGTGGCGTCCTCGAGTCTTCTCTGACGAGCGCGGTACGCCTTCACCGCCGCGCGAGCCCGCGATGTTCAGCCCGCCAGCACCCAGCGGGTCCGTCGATGCTGTGCGGTGACGGTGGGGCGACCGAGTCGCGAGTCAGCGAGCGGTCGCGGAGAGTGCCCGCTCCATGGCGTTGACGCGCGCGTCGATGAATCGACGGCTGACCTCGGCACGCGGCAGCGCAGCTTCGAAGCCATGAAAGGCACCGTCGACCTCCTCGACCTCGACAGGGACCTGGGCGGCGCGGAGCTTCGTCACGTAAGCGCGGTCTTCTTCGAGGAACAGGTCGAGCGAACCGACACCCAGCCACGTGGGAGGAACTCCACGGAGGTCCTCTCGTCGACCGGGCGCCGCGTAGTCGGACACGTCGGGACCGCCTGGCGCGCGCCCCAGGTAGCGCGACCAGCCGAGTTCGTTGCTCTTGGGGTCCCAGAGACGGAAGTGAGGTGACTCAGCGGCGCGCTGCACGGTGCGGTCGTCGAGCATCGGGTACACGAGGACCTGCAGCGACGGCAGCGGGCGACGCTCGTCGACGAGGCGGAGCACGAGGCCAGCCGCGAGCCCACCTCCGGCACTCTGTCCCGCGATGACGGTGCGCGCGGGGTCGATGCCGAGGGCCTGCGCGTGTTCGTGCAGCAAGGTCCACGCGGCGAGGCAGTCGTCGTGCGCGGCGGGGAAGGGCACGCGCGCAGCGAGTCGGTAGTCGACCGAGAGCACCACAGCGTCGAGCTTCCTCGCGAGGGTGGCGCAGCCCAGCTCGTCCTGCTTCGCGCTGCCGATGACGTAGCCGCCGCCGTGAATCCACAGCACCGCGGGCTTCAGCGCCGCACCGCCGACAGGCGTGATGATGCGCACGGTCGCGCTCGTGTCTGGCAACGGGAGAACCTGCAGCGACACGTCAGGAGGAAGGCGAGGCGCGGGGAAGGGCAGCCGGCTCATCATGCCCAGTGACCACGCACGCACGGCACCGCGGGGAAGCCAGCGCGCGGCTGAGCGGAGGTCGGGATGAAAGGCGCTCATGGCGCAAGTGTAGAGCGGGGATGGAGACGGCGGTCCAACGCTCGGCCACCGCGGACGCGCAGCGTTGGTGAGGTCATAGAGCGATTGCACCGCGTGAGGCCGGCCGAGCGCGGAGGCCACCGCCGCGCGGCCGTCGCCGCGCGTGGGCGAGGCGGTGGCTTCACTGTCGTGCGACTCGACCGTCGACGGCGTACCTCAGGTGCGAGGCGTGCAACGTCAGCGCGAAGTAGGCGAGCGCGTAGATGAGCTGCAGCCCCGCGATGTCCCACTGCTCTCGCAAGCACGTGCCGAAGGTCAGCGCGGCGATGAGCGCGAAGCCGGCGAGCGTCGCCTCGCGAAACCGGAAGCCCGCGAGCACCAGCGCGCCGATGGCGACCTCGAGGAACGGAATCGCGTAAGCGAACCCGAGCACGAAGCCCGCCGGCAAGGCCGTGGTAGCGAAGCCCTGAACGACGCCGTCGACGAACTTCGAGAGGTGCCCGAAGCGCACCGCGCCGTGCATGAAGATGTTGAGGCCGAGCACGAGCCTCAGGCCGAGGTGGGCGCGCTGCGCGTCAGTGAGCGGAGATGACATCGCGCGATGAGGCGTCCCCGCGAGGCGTCACCGGAACTCCGCGCTCGGCTGGGCGACGCGCCTGAAACTCTCGAGGTCGTGACTGCATGCCGTGACGTGTCAGAGCTGCACGCTGGGCGTGTTCTGAGCGCCGTCGACGATGACGTCGGTGCCGCTGACCCAGCTCGCGCGCGGCGACAGCAGGAACGCAGCGACGTCAGCGACCTCGTCCAGCGTGCCCATGCGACCCCAGGGGAACTCGCGCTTCACGAACTCGGCGATCTTCTCGGGCATCTCCTTCGCGCGCCGGGCCCACGAGCCGCCCTCGAACATGATGCTCCCGGGCGAGAGCGTGTTGACGCGAATGCGCTTGCTCGCGAGCTCTCGCGCGATCGACTTCGCCATGGCGATCTCCGCGGCCTTCGACGCGCCGTACTGACTGCGCGGCCCCACGCGGTGCCCGGAGATGGACGCGATGATGAGCGCCGACCCGCCACCGCTCGCTTCGAGGTGTGGCGCTGCCGCGCGAATGAGCTGCGCCGCGTGCACCAGGTTCACCTCGAGCGTCTTCACCCAGTCCTCAGCGCTCGTCTCGAGGAAATTCCCACCGAACGTGCCGCCCACATTGGCCACGACGCCGTCCACGCGGCCCAGCGCACGCGCTGACTCGTCGACGAAGTGCTGCACGCCACCCTTCGCCAACACGTCGACCTGAACGCCGTGCGCCTTCACGCCGAGCGACGCCAGCGCCTGCACGGCCGCGTCCAGCGTCTCCTTCGTGCGTCCGCACACGCCGACGTGCGCGCCTTCTTCAGCGACGCGGCGGGCGATGGCGTGGCCGATGCCGCGCGTGCCGCCGGTCACCAGCACCACCTTGTCCTTCAGCTTGAGATCCATGCCGCTACTTAAGCACCGAGCTCCGCGCGGCCCAGAGATCGCGAACGACCTTCCGCGCCGTCGGGATGAAGTCCATGCCCTTCACCGACGCGTCGAGCTTCACGATGAGCTTCAGCTCCGGCGTCAGGCGGTAGAGGCCTTTCGACTTCTGCACGAGCGTCAGCAGCCGCGCACCGTCGAGCCGCGCTTCGTTGCCGAGCGTGACGACCAACCGTCCCGGCCCACCGTCGAGCTGGCGCAGCGCCAGTTTCCGCAGCTCGAGCTTGAGCACCATCACCTCGTGCAGCGCGTCGAGCTCGTCGGGCGCGTCGCCGAAGCGGTCGATGCACTCGGCGCGCAGGTCTTCCAGCTCGTCGGCCGACACCGCCTGGCTGAAGCGCTTGTAGAGCACCAGGCGCTGGTGCACATCGGGCACGTAGACCTCGGGCAGGTACGCGGGCACCGGCAGGTTGATGTCGGGCTCGATGACGTCCTTCGGCGCCTCTCCGCGCACCTCGGCGATCGCCTCTTCCAGCATCTGCGCGTAGAGGTCGAAGCCGACGGCCTCGATGCTGCCTGACTGCTCTTTGCCCAGCAGGCTGCCCGCGCCGCGGATCTCGAGGTCGTGGCTGGCGATGTTGAAGCCCGCGCCCAGCTCGGTGAACGCCTGCAGCACCTCGAGGCGCTTCTCGGCGTCGGCGGTGATGGCGCGCCCGTGTGGCACCAACAGGTACGCGTACGCACGTTCCTTCGAGCGGCCGACGCGCCCGCGCAGCTGGTACAGCTGGCTCAGCCCGAACTCGTCGGCGTTGTCGACGATCATGGTGTTGGCCGACGCGATGTCGATGCCGCTCTCGACGATGCTGGTGGCCAGCAGCAGCTGCGCGCGCTTCTCGACGAAGGTGAGCATCGCCTTCTCGAGCTCGCCTTCGGCCATCTGTCCGTGCGCCACGACCATCGACACGTCGGGCAACATCGCCCGGAGCTTCTTCTCCATGCCGCCGATGGACTGCACGCGGTTGTGGATGAAATAGACCTGCCCGCCGCGCGCCAGCTCGCGGTGGATGGCTTCCTTGATCTGCGCTTCGTCGAACTTGTTCACGAAGGTGCGGATCGCGCGGCGATCTGCAGGCGGCGTGGTGATGAGCGAGAGGTCTCGCATGCCGCTGAGCGCCATGTTCAGCGTGCGGGGAATGGGCGTGGCCGTCAGCGTCAACGTGTCGACGGTGGTGCGCAGGCGCTTGAGCGCTTCTTTCTGCTTCACGCCGAACTTCTGCTCTTCGTCGATGACGAGGAGCCCGAGGTCCTTGAACGCGGTCTGCGTCGACAGCAGCTTGTGCGTGCCGATGACCACGTCGACGCGGCCGTCACGCGCCTTCTGCAGCACCTCGCGCGCCTCACCGGCCTTGCGCAGCGACGACACCACGTCGACCGTCACCGGGTAGCCGTCGAAGCGCTTCTTGAAGTTGTTGAAGTGCTGATGCGCGAGCAGCGTGGTCGGCACCAGCATCGCCACCTGCTTGCGATCGAGCACCGCCTTGAAGATGGCGCGCATCGCGACTTCCGTCTTGCCGTAGCCGACGTCGCCGCAGACGAGCCGGTCCATCGGCATCGCCTTCTGCATGTCGGCCAGCACGTCGTCGATGGCCTTCTGTTGATCGGGCGTCTCTTCGAACTCGAAGTCGGCCTCGAACTGCTTGAAGTAGCGATCGGGCGCGCGGAAGGCGTGGCCCGGGTGCGCCTTTCGCTCGGCGTAGAGCTGCAGCAGCTCGGCGGCCATCTTGAGCAGCTGCTCTTTGACGTACGCCTTGCGCTTCTCGAACGCGCCGGTGCCCAGCTTGTCGAGCGCGACCTTCGCGGGATCTCCGCCGGTGAACTTCGAGATGAGCCGCATGCGGCTCACCGGCAGGTAGACCTTGTCCTTCCCCGCGAACTCCAACACCAGGAAGTCGGCCGACACGCCGTTGACCTGCATGGTCACCAGCCCGCCGTAGCGGCACACGCCGAAGTCGCCGTGGACGCAGAGGTCGCCTTCCTTGAGATCCTGGAAGCTGGCGGCGAAGCCCTCGGCTGACGAGCGGCGGCGACGGCTGCGGCGGCGCGCGCGCGGCCCGAAGAGATCTTCTTCGGCAAGCACCACGAGGCCCGCGGCGCTGTCGATGAAGCCCTGGCTGACGGAGCCCGTCACCAGCGTGACCTTCTCGAGGTCGTTGGGCACGCCGGTGAACGAGCCCGGCTGCACCACGGCGCGCACCTTGCGCTCGGCCAACATGCGCTTGAGGCGATCGGCCTGACCCGCTGAACCGCACGCCACCACCACGCGCAGGCTCTCGTTGCGCCACTTCTCGAGGCGCTCTTCGAGCGGGGCCAGCGCGCCCTCTTCGCCGTGGTGCGCGCGGATGGCCTCGCGGAGGTCTTTCGTCGTGCCGAACGAGAACGACAGCGGTGCCGCCTCACCCACGTCGAACGAGAGCCCGCCGCCAGTCATCACGCGGTAGCCCGAGAGGGACTCGGCGAGCGCCTCTTCCGAGAGGAAGTGCGCCGACACCGGCATCGTGAGCTCCATGCGGCGCACCGAGTCGTCGTGGCTGCGCTGCAGCTCGGTGAAGAGCTCGCCCATCGCGCGGTCTTGCGCGTTGGGCTCGTCGAGCCAGACCAGCGGCGAGGCGTGCCACGCGCGCAGGTACTCGAAGACCGGCACCAGGCCGCCGGCAAAGAAGCCCGGCAGCAGCCCTTCGAGGCCGCCGGCGCCCATGCCTTCTTTCAGCTGGTCGAGCCGCTCGCGCAGGCGCGACGTCGGCACGTCTTGCTGCTCCGCCAGCTGCCGCACTGCGGCTTCAGCGTGCTTCCGCGTCTCGGGTGAGAAGTACAGCTCGCGCGCGGGCAGCAGCTTGAGCACCGCGAGCTCTTCCAGCGTGCGCTGCGTGTCAGGGTCGAAGCTGCGCATCGACTCGACGCTGTCTCCGAAGAACTCGACGCGCACCGGGTGCGTGTGCAGCGCGGGGAACACGTCGAGAATGTCGCCGCGCACCGAGAAGGCGCCCGGGTCTTCCACCAGCGGCGCGTTGCGGTAGCCCATGTTGGCCAGGCGCAGCGCGAGCTCGTCGCGCCCCGGGTCGTCGCCTACGCGCACCTCGCTCGAGTTCTTGAGCAGCGCCTCGCGCGGCAGCACGCGGCGCAAGAGCCCGCGCACCGAGATGACGAGCGCGTCGAACGGCGTGCCGTGCGCGAGGTGGTACAGCGCGCCGAGGCGATCGCCCACGGCGGCCGGGTCGGGCACCAGCTCGTCCCACGGCAAGACCTCGTCGGCGGGGAGCCGGAGCACCCGCGTCGGTGACTCAGCGTCGTCGCCGAAGAAGAAGCCCAGGTCGGCGGCGAGCGTGTCGGCGGCGTCGTCGTCAGCGGTGACGCACACCAGCGGCGTCTTCAGGCGCTTGCTCAACCGAGACAGCAGCCACGCGCGCGCCGCGCCGGTGAGGCCCACGGTGCGCACCCGGTGCCCGACAGAGAGCGCAGCGGGCAGCGCGGCAAAGGCGTCAGACGACATCGCGGGCGCACGTACGGCGCGGCCCGGCGTGGGTCAACGCGATTGCGCGCGCAGCAGCAGGTCGTCCAGCGAGGCTGCGCTGAACGGCTTGGGCAGTACCGACGGCGTGTGCGCCGCCATGAACGCCTCCGCGCGGTCGGTGAACGTGCCGCCGGTCATGAACACGAAGCGCGCGCGCTGCTCGCTGGTGAGCTGCTCCCAGACCTCGATGCCCGACAGCTCCGGCATCATCATGTCGCACAGCACGAGGTCGAAATCGCCGCGCGCCCCCAGCAGCGCCAGCGCTTCGCGACCGGAGCTGGCCAGCGTCAGCTCGTGCGCCTTGCCGATGAGTCGTTCGATCGAGCGGAGGATCGCCGGCTCGTCGTCGACGACCAGCACGCGCAGCGCCCGGGGCGCCGGCGTGGGCGAGATGCGCGGCGGCTTGCTGCGCAGCGCGCTCGACGGCAGGCGCACTTCGAACGTCGACCCGACGCCGGGCATGCTCTCGGCGAGCAGCTGGCCGCCGGCGTCCTGCACGATGTTCTGGCTGACGAAGAGGCCGAGGCCCACGCCTTCGCCCGCGGCCTTGGTCGAGAAGAACGGGTCGAAGATGCGCGGCAGCACGTCGGCGGGGATGCCGCGGCCCGTGTCACGCACGCGCACGCAGAGCTCGTCGCCCTCGACGCGGGTGCTGACGTGGACCTCGTGCTGCGCCGCGTGCCCGTCGGGGATGGCGTGCGCCGCGTTGAGCAGCAGGTTCAAGAACACCTGACCCAGGCGCGACTCGTTGGCCCACACCGTCGGCACCGCCTGGAAGTCGGTGACCACCCGCGCGCGGTGCCGCAGCTCGTTGCGCGCGAGGTTGATGGCCGCGTGGACGATGCGCACCACGTCGCAGTGCGTGCGCTGGTGCTCGTCGGTGCGCGCGAACGGCTTCATGCTGAGCACGATCTGTCGCACGCGCTCGGCGCCGTCGATGGCCTCTGCCACGGCGGCGCGGAGGTCGACCATGTCGACGCCGGGGCTGGCGGGTAGCTCAGCCAGCGTCTCGGCGACCACGTTGAGGTTCGCGAGCACGAACGACAGCGGGTTGTTGATCTCGTGCGCCACGCCGGCCGCCATGGTGCCGAGGCTGTTGAGCCGTTCGTTGAGCCGCTGCCGCGACTGCTCGAGGCTCTGGCGCGTCACGTCTTGCAGCACGGTGAGGTCGCTCCGCGGCACGCCCGTCGCGTCTCGCGTCGCGCGGTGCCACACGCGCACGTCGCGCACCGCGCCGCTCCTGGTGCGCATGCGGATCGACAGCGGCCGCTGCTCTCCGGGCGCGGGGCCCGGCTGGGCGCAGTACGCCTGAAAGCTCGCGACGTCCTCCGGCGCGACCCACGGCTCGAGCGTGCTGGGTCGCTCGTCGCCCAGCTCGAGGAGCTCCTTGAGCCGAGGCGTGACGGTGATGTCCCCGGTCGAGAGATCGCGCTGCAGCACTGCGAGCTGCGTCAGCTCGAACGCGTCGTTCAGCAGCTCGCGCGATCGCGCCAGCTCGCGCTGCTCGGCGAGGCGCTCGGTGACGTCGACCCCGCGCGCGAAATAGGTGACGCCGTCGAGCTGCGGCGAGTTGCCCGCCACCACGCGCCACGCGACATGACGCCACTCACCGGTGACCGTCGCGACGCGCGTGGTGAAATCCCACGGCGCCGGTGCGCCGGGGCCGAGCTTCATGATCTCGACGGCGTCGGCGGGGTGCACGACGCCGTTCATCATGCCGTCGCCGAGGTAGCGGCTGCGGTCGCCACCGAGCGTGTTCACCACCGCGTCATTCACGTGGACGACCGGGCCTCCCGCTTTTTTCACCACCAGCAGGTCGGCGGAGGCCTCGAAGAAGCGCTCGAACACGCGCAGCTCGCTCACCACCGTGAGCTCACGCGTCACGTCGAGCAGCGCCGACACCACGTAGTCGACCTCGCCGTCGTCGCGCACGAGGGGAATCGACGAGACCAGCAGCTCCCGGTACGTGTCGTGCGCGACCTTCACCGTCACGCGGCGGCGGTGCACGGGCTTCTTCGTCAGCCGCGCTTCGACGTTGGGGATCTCGTGCTGCGCCAGCGGCGAGTGATCGACCGCCAGCAGCGCCCACTCACCGCTGCGCGTCGTGGGATCGTTGATGTGCGCGACGGTGATGCCCAGCGTTTCCAGCGCGACCTGGTTCCACGCGATGGGGGTGCCCGCATCGTCGTAGACGATGACGCCCTCGGCGAAGGCCTCGATGACCGTGAAGAAGTCGTCACGAATGCTCACGGCCGCTCCTCGTCAGCGGCGATCACGAAGGTGACGGCCGACGCGGTGGCGCCGATGGCGGCGATCACCCAGGAAATGGTGGCACCCGTGGCCAGCCCCTGCGCGTCGGTGCCCAGCTTGTAGAAATCGCTCTCGAAGTGGGCGCGGTTGGCCTGCACGGCGACCGCTTGCGCCTGCAGCGCCAACACCACACCGGTGATGATCGACGCCAGCGTGACGCCGCTCAACGTCAGCGGCAGCGCGCGTCGGCCGAGCCACGTGGCCACCGGCGTCGGCGTTTCCCGCGGCGTCAGCGCGGCGGCGGTGTTGACCGGCGCGTCGCGCGGCAGGTCGTCATCGACGAAGGGCTTCTGGGGCAGCCCGCGCCGCACCTGCTCGAAGAGCGTGACCGCGCGCGGCGTGGTGTACGTGGGCAGCCGCGCGGTGTCGTCGAGGCGCAGCGCCATGCGGAAGTGCTTCGTCGCCTTGTCGGTGTGCCCGAGGTTGAACTGGCACAGGCCCGCGTGCAGCTCGATGTCGCGCAGCTCGTCGGGGGTGCTCTGCCACTGCGTCGACGCCTGCTGCAGCCGCGTCACGCAGCCCTCGAAGTCGAGCGCCTGTTCCAACGCCAGCCCCTCCGCGAGGAACGGGTTGGGCGTCGCGGCGAGCGCCAGCCACAGCACAGCGGTCACGGCGTGGGGCCTCCGTCGAGCCCCGCGTCGGGTCGCTCGGCGTCGCTGAAGCACGCGCCGTCGACGCAGCTGCGCGGCGCGCGGCACGGGTGTTGGTCGTCGCACGCGCGGCCCGGGACGTCATCGAGCTCGATCGCGCACCCCGAGAGCAGCAGCGCCAGGCCACACCGCAAGATCACGCGCGAACCGTAGCGTTTCCCGCCGAAGGCCCCAACAGCTATGACCCGCGGCCAGCGTGAACGGACGACTCTCGAAGCTGGTGAAGCAGGGCCTCAAGCAGTGGACGCGCTCGATGGCGGGCGACGATCTCGACGAGCGCTTGCAGGGCAGCCGCCCGGAGAACGAGTACGGCGTCGACCCGTTCGGCTTCAGCCTCGACTACGCGCTCTCGGCCATCGGGCCGTTCTTGTGGCTCTACAAGAACTACTTCCGCTGCGAGACCTACGGCATCGAGAAGGTGCCGCCGGGTCGCGTGCTGCTCATCGCCAACCATTCGGGGCAGCTGCCCGTCGACGGCGTCATGATCGGCGTGGCGATGCTGACCGAAGCGAAGGCCCCGCGCGCCATTCGCAGCATGGTCGAGAAGTGGGTGCCTACGTTGCCGTGGGTGTCGACCTTCTTTGCGCGCGTGGGGCAGATCGTCGGCACGCCCGAGAACTGCCGCCGGCTGCTCGAGAAAGACGAGGCCATCCTGGTGTTCCCGGAGGGCTTGAAGGGCATCAGCAAGCTCTACCCACAGCGCTACCAGTTGCAGGAGTTCGGCCTGGGCTTCATGCGCCTCGCGCTCGAGACGGGCACGCCCATCGTGCCCATCGCCGTCATCGGCGGTGAAGAGCAGGCGCCGGCCATCGCCAACCTCAAGCCGCTCGCGAAGCTGGTGGGCGCGCCGGTGATGCCGGTGACGCCGTACGGCCTGCCGCTGCCGCTGCCCGTGAAGTACCGGCTGCACTTCGGTGACCCGATTCAGTTCACCGGGCGCGCCGACGACGACGACGTGGAGCTCGAGAAGAAGGTGAAGGTGGTGAAGGCCGCGATTCAGTCGATGATCGAGCAGGGCCTCAAGGAGCGGAAGGCGGTGTTCTGGTGAAGGTCGTGCTCACAGGCATCTCGGGCAACCTGGGCCGCGCGGTGGCCAAGCAGCTGCACCGCGTTGCGCACGTCATCGGCATCGATCGCCGGCCCTTCGTCGGGCGCCCCAAAGACATCGATCACGTGCAGGTCGATCTGCGGAAGAAGAAGGTCGACGAGATCTTCCGCAAGCACCGGCCCGACGCCGTCATCCACATGGGCATCATGCACGACCCGCGCATGACCCAGGAGGACCACCACTCGTTCAACGTGCTGGGCACGATGAAGGTGCTCGAGTGCGCCGCGCGCTACGGCGTGAAGAAGGTGGTGATGCTCTCGAGCGCCAACGTGTACGGCCCGTCGCCCGAGAACTCGAACTTCCTCACCGAAGAGTCGCCGTTGATGGCCGCGTCGCGCTTCCCGCAGGTGCGCGATCTCATCGAGGTCGACATGCTGGCCCACGGCTTCTTCTGGCGGCACCCGGAGATCGAGACCGTGGTGCTGCGGCCGGTGCACATCGTGGGGCCGTCCATCAAGAACGCGCCGTCGAACTACCTGCGCATCAAGCGGCCGTGGGTGATGGCGGGCTTCGACCCCATGGTGCAGCTCATTCACACCGACGACGCCAGCGCCGCGCTGGTGGAAGCACTCAGGCCCGGCCGCAAGGGCGTCTACAACGTGACCGGCCCCGGTGAAGTGCCGCTGTCAGCGGTGTTCTCGGAGCTCGGTCACCGTCCCATTCCCGTGCCGCACGTGGTGGCGCGCCCTGTCTTGCGCACGCTCTTCAAGTACCGCCTCGCCAACTACCCGCCGGAAGAGCTCGACCACATCCAGTTCCTCTGCATGGTCGACGGCTCGCGGTGGACCAGCGAGAGCGGCTGGAAGCCTCAGCGCACGATGCGTGAGACGATCCGCTCAGTGCTCGGAGATTGAGCGGGGTCTGACACTGCCGTCAGGTAGGTGTGGCTGATCGCCTGCTTCTTGACGGTGTGTTGCGACGCCAAGTGGTTGATCTGATTACGCACACACGGCGCGAATGACATGGCACCCGGGTTGCTTTGTCAGAGGCTCGGTAAGGAGGTTCCATAGGGGAACTTCCGACGCCCGTCGCCTCGGCCGGCCCCGAGACGACGGGCGGTTTTTTTTGTGCGCGTCACTGGCTCTGCGGCGCGGCGCTGGCGTCGGCGGGCGCGGGCGCGACGGCGGGCGGGGCGGGCTTGAGCTCCTCGAAGGGGCCCTCGTCCTGGCTCTCCAGCAGCCACTGCTCGTTGCGCCACACGAACACGTTGGTGACGGTCTTGGTCACCTCGGTCGTGGACGGCATGCGGTACCAGCTGATCTTCGTCACCACTTCAGCGGTGATGGTGTCGTTGGCGATCTTCGCGTCTTCCAGCTCGAAGTTGGTGATGAAGAGGTCGCGATCGTCGTCGGCCTTGGTGCGCGCCTTGACGAAGCTGCCCTGGCGTTCGGGCACGATGAACTCGGCGGCGCCGCGGAAATCTTTCCACCGCGCGCGCTGGTGAAACGTCTCGACGGCGGGCTTGAGCGCCTCGGGATCACCCTTCGGCAGGGTCGCGCAACCGGTTGAGAGCAGAGCGAAAATTGCGATGAAGGGCCGTTTCATGGCGCGGGACGGTAGCACTCGCGCCATGTATGGTCCCGCGCGCAATGTCCAAGCCGATGGTCGAGAAGTACGAGCAGATGCTCGCGCAGGATCCGTCGAGCACCGTGTTCGTCGAGCTCGCGCGTGCCTACATCGATCGGGGAGACAACGAGCGGGCGATCGCCACCTGTCAGCAGGGCGTGACGCATCACCCGAACTCGATTGTTGGTCGCGTGCTCTGGGGCAAGGCGCTCATCAATTCCGGCAAGGCCGCCGACGCGATGAAGCAGTTCGATCTCGCGGTGAACATCGATCGCGACAACCCGCACGCCTACAACCTGATCAGCGAAGCGCTGCTGCGCAAAGGGCTGTACCGCTCTGCGCTGCCGTTGCTGCGGCGCGCGTCGGCGCTGCAGCCCAACGACGGGCGCATCGCGCAGTGGCTCGAGCAGACCAAGCAGGCGCTCGCCGGCGGCCCCGCGCCGATTCTGGGCGACGCGCCGCTGGGCCAGTCGGTGCCTCCGCCCGCCGCTTCGCAGACCGTCGCTGAAGACGACCCGTTCGCCGCCTTCGCGCCTGGCAAGCAAGACCCCGACGCCCAGGCCACCGTGGTCATGGCCGCGCACGACCCGGCGCCGCTGGTCGATCGCGCGCGCCCGCCGGTGCCGACGGCCGAGCTCCCGCTGGTACAGGCTACCGTCAGCCACGACGGCCGCCAGACGCAGGAGCTCCCGCTCATCACCGGCACCATGGAGCCGCCGGACCCGTTCGCCGGCTTTGGCGGCAGCAGCGATGACCCGGACACCGTGCGCGGGTTGACCAGCACCTTCGACGCGCTCGGCTCGAACGCTGTCGCTGCACCGCCGCGCGCGCCGCCGTCAGATCCCGACGTGTCGTCCGAGCCGTCCGTGGTGGTGGGCGAGCTGGAAGTGCCGACGTCTCCGCGTGCGGGCCCGCCGGTCTTGCAGCCGGTGCCTGAAGCGCCGCCGCCGCCGCCCGCCAACAACGGGCTCCTCGACGACGTGGTGTCCACGCAGTCGGAGTTGCCGACGTCAGAGTTCCAGATGCCGGGCATGATCCAGACGCCGCTGCGCGGTGCGCCCGCGCCGGTGCCTGCGCCGCGGAGTGGTGGCGGCGGGTTGCTCGACGAGATCCCCGACGAGTTCATGGAACCGCCGTCGGCCGTCGTCGCGCCGCGCGTCGAGTTCAACACGCAGGCCACCGAGGCCATCGCCAAGGAATACGAGCGCGAGCTGCGCGCGAAGCTGGAGGTCACCAAGCAGAAGAAGACCTTCTTCCAGCAGCACGGCCTGAAGATCGGCCTCGCGGCGGTGGTGCTGGTGATCGCCGGCGGGCTCGGCGGCTCGTTCATCTACACGCGCGTGAAGAACCAGGGCGAGACGCTCGACTCGAGCATCGCCAAGGGCATCTCGGCGGTGAACGCCGACACCAAGGAACAGTACGCGGCGGCGGTGAAGGCGCTCGAGCAGGCCATCCGCATGGATGACAGCAACGTCGAAGCGCAGGCGCTGTACGGCTACGCGCGCGCGATGCTGTTCGCCGAGAACGGCGGCACCGAAGCCGATCGTCAGGCGGCCGTGACGGCGTTCGCGCAGCCCGCGGTGCGCAACGGTCGGCCCGACCTCGCCATCGTCGTCGACTCGCTGGTGTCTGATGACGCCAGCAAGGCCGCGGCGCGCCAGGTGCTGCTCTCGTCAGACCTCGAGAAGGGCGCGGTGCAGGCGCAGGCGGGCCGCGTCTTCCTCGCCGACAAGAAATACGACGAAGCGCTCGGCCGCTTGAAGAAGGCCACCGAGCTCGACCCGCGCAGCACGCGCGCGCTGGTGGCGCTCGGCGACTACTACCTCGCCTTCGAAGACTGGGACTCAGCGCTCGAGATGCTCTCGCGCGCCGAAGCGCTTTCGAAGTTCCACCCGGCGCGCGTCATCGGTCACGCCGAGGCGCGCCTGGAGCTGGGGCGCGAGCTGCCCGAGGCGCTGAGCGATCTCGAAGGGCTGCCGGCGTCGGCTGAAGTGCCTGAGGCGCTCAAGGGCCGCTACGCGCTGATGCTGGGCCGCGCGCAGTCGGCCAACGGCAAGCACGCCGACGCGCTCAAGACGCTGGCTGAAGCGCAGCCGAAGTTCACCGACCTCGCCTTGCCGTACGCCATGGCGCTCGGTGACGCGCAGCGCGCCGCCGGTGAGATGGCCGAAGCGCAGAAGTCGTTCGAAGGCGCGCTCAAGCTGGCGCCCAGGAGCGAGTCGGCGAAGGAAGGCCTGGGCCGCGTGCTGTTGGCGCGCTCGCGCGAGAAGGAGCTGGTGGACCGCCTGCGCGCCGAAAAGGACGCGCGCAAGGTGGCGCTGCTGCGCGGCATCGCGTGGTACCGCCTGGGCGACCCGAAGAAGGCGCGCGCCGAGCTGCAGGCCACGCAGACCAACGGCAAGTACCCGGCCGAGGCTGCTGTGTACCTCGCGCTCATCGACGCCTCGGAAGAGGGCGGCGGCGACAAGGCCGTCGAGACGCTCGAGAAGTTCGCGGGCTCGCTGCGCAAGAACAAGGCGACGGTGCAGGTCGCGTTGGCGCGCGTGTACATGCAGAAGAACGCGCTCGACAAAGCGCGCACGCAGCTCGAGGAGGCCGCGAAAGACCCGGCCGACTACGAAGGCAACGCGCTGTTGGGCGAGCTGCTGCTGAAGGCGGGCGTGCCGGCCGACGTGGCCATCGAGCCGCTGCAGCGCGCCGTCGATCGCAACGGCAGCCACGCGCCCTCGCGACACCTGTTGACGCGCACGCTGCTGCAGCTCGGCAAGGTGCCCGAAGCGGTGAAGCAGATCGACGCGTGGATCGCCGACAACCCGTCGCTCGAGCTGGTGTGGCGCGACGCGGCGCTCGTCTATTTGCAGGCGGGCCGCATCAAGGACGCCGCGGCCGCGATGGCGAAGGTGAGCGACAAGACCGACGAGCTCGAGTGGTGGCGCACGCGGGCGCTCATCGAGTTCGCGCGGGCCGATGGGCGCGCGGCGATGGCGGCCCTCGAGCGCGCCAACAAGCTGAACCCCAAAGACGCCGAGACCTTCTGTGAGATCGGCAACGCGTTCGTGCGCCAGGGCAACCAGGACACGGCCGGCGCGGCCTACGGCGCGGCGACGCGTGAAGAGCCGAAGTCCATCTGTGGCCTCGGCGGCCCGCTGTTCGCCAGGCCGGCGAAGGGCAACAAGTCGAAGGACACGCTCACGGGCCTCATCGGTCGCAGCACCCACGCCTGGGAAAAGGGCTGGCTCTTGTCGTCGCTGGCGCGCGTGCAGCTGCTCGAGAACGACGTCAAGACGGCGCGCGAGTCGGTCGACGAGGCGCTGACGGTCGCGCCGTTCCACCCCGCAGTGTGGTTCGCCAACGCCGAGGTCTTCAAGCGCGAGAAGAACGACGCGAAGGCGCTCGAGGCGTACGGCAAGGCCGCCGAGCTCGACGGCTCGTGGAGCCAGGCGCGGCTCTCGTACGCCGACGCGCTGGCCAAACAGGGAGGCGCTTCGCTCCCTCAGGCGATTGCGCAGTACGAGGCCGTGTTGGCCATCGATCAGAATGAGGGCGATCAGGCGCGCGTGAAGAAGACGATCGCCACCCTCAAGAAGCAGCTCCCGTGACGCGCGTCCCCGTTTTCAAGATCTCGCTCAACAACGCGACGTTGCTCGCGGGGTTGTATCTGGTGGTGGCCATCGTCACCGAGCTGGTGCGCCGCCAGTGGAACCCGCGTTGGCTCGAGCGCGTGTCGCTGTCGCTCGAGGCGTTCCCTGCGCGCACGCTGGAGCTGATGGGTCTGTTCGAGCCCATTCGCCGCGCGTGGATCGAAGGGCGCCTCAGTCAGCTCGAGGTGCGCTTCATCTACGCCGGCACGACCGTCGGGGTGATCTTCATCCTCGGCTTCGCGGTCGGCGTGGTGATGTGGGGCATCGCGTCGCTCGGCAAGCGCGGCAGCGACTCGCCGGGCTGAAGCGCTACGGCACGCGGAAGCGCTGCGGCGGCACCACCAGCGGCGTCAGCGTCACCAGGCGCGGCGCCATGCCCGACGTGCGCAGCTCGAGCGTGCCGCCACGGGATGCTTCGTTGAAGCGCGCGGTGACCTCGCGACCATCGCTCAAGGTGATGGCGACGCCTCGCTGGCCCGCCGCGTCGGCGACGGTCGAGCTGGTCACGGCGCCGTCGACCGACAGCACGGTGAGGAAGGGACCCTGCGCGCGCCACGCGAGGCGGTGCGCGGTGCCGGTGACGTCGGCGTCGAGCGTGCTCCACACCGCCAGCGTGGTGGTGGCCGTGGCGGGGTGAATGCGGGTCACCGTGAGGTCGGTCTGCGCGCCATCGAAGGTGACGGTGTTGCCGGCTTGCGTGGGCGCCGCGGGGCTCGAGAGCAACCAGTCGGCGTCGACGGCTGGCGTCGCGGCGACGCGATCGAAGACCACCACCGTGTTGGGCTTCACGAAGAGCACCTCACGCTCGAGCGTCTGCACGCCGTCGGCGGCGGCGTAGGCGGGCGCGAGGTCGCCAGCGGCCCAGAGGAACGCGTCTTCGTCATAGAGCGCGTACAGCTGGGCGGGCCCGGCGCCTTCACGCTGGCGCAACGCGGTGCCGCCCCGGCTGAGCTTCACGAGGTTGTGGAAGTCTTCGGTCTGGTTGATGCCGCTGTGGCTCTCGACGTTGGCGTCGAAGGCGAGCCACTCGCGCTTGAAGAGCAGCAGCTGGCCCTGGTCCCGGTGGGCGTGGCTCTCGGAGTAGGGGCCCGCGGTGAAGTGCAGCCAGGTGGCGTCAGCGGCCCAGCTGCTGCGGGCGAAGACGTGTCCGGTGCCGGCGCCGTAGTACGTCGGCCAGAGATCGCTCAGCGGCTTGGCGGCCTGCGTCGGCAGGTAGACGAAGTCGACCCATCGCTGGAACTGCTGCGTCACCGCGGGCACAGAGCAGCGGTTGACGAAGTCGATGAGCACGCCAGCTTCGCTGGTGCCGGCGTAGAGCTTCGCCAGCGTGAGCGCGTAGCCGCGGTGGTAGTCGAACAGCGCGCCGCTCGAGTCGCGGGCGTGGTCACCGATGGGCGCGACGCGGTCGAGCGTCGGGACCACCGAGTGGATGAAATAGAGCGCCGACTCGCGGGCGTGCGGCGTGCGATCGACGAGGCGCTCGCCGGTGGTGGCCTCCCAGAGATCGTAGAGCTCGAACAGGCTCCGCATCGCGGTGCCGTAGCCGGTGCCTTCACGCGAGCCGCCGCCCACGAGGTCACGCTGAAAGGTCGGCACCAGCTCGGCTTCGATCTTCAGCTCGCGGAACTGGCGAAGCCACGTGGTGGCCTCGGGGTTCTCCTGCCACGTGGCCAGGCCCAGCAGCACCGTCGCCCGCAGGAACGAGAAGTAGTAGTTGTTGACCGGGTTGTTCACCGACCAGCCGCTCCACGCGAAGGTCGTCGAGCCCCAGCGCGCGTTCATGTGGTTCCACACGTTCCACACGGCCTGGTTCGCGTAGGCGATCCACCGGGCGCGCTGCGCGGCGCTCGTCTGCGGGAAGCACCAGTCGTACACGAGGGCGAGGTTGCCGATGTGGTCTCCGACCTCGAGGTAGCTGTCGCCGGCCACCGTCGCGCGCTGGTTCTGGGCGATGAGCGCCTCTTCGGCGGTGACGAAGTCGTCGATCTCCTGCACGGCCCACGGGCACGCGCTGGCGTCGTTGGCGACATGCGCCCAGAGCGCCGCGTTCCACGGACTGAAGGCGTAGACGTTGGCGCCGGAGATCGCCGCTTCGACCGTCTGACGGAAGCGCGCCGTCGCGACGCCACCATCGCTCGCGAGCGCCTGCAGCTCAGTCAGCCGCTGGCCATGCAGCAAAATCCGCGGGTGCGTCGTCGGTGTGCCGTAGCCGCCGTCGAGGTCCAACGCGCCGCCACCGCCGCTACCACCACCGGTCGCCGTGCCGCCGCCGGTCGCGCTGCCACCGCCGGTCGCGGTGCCGCCGCCTGTCGCGTTTCCACCACCGCCAGTCGCGTCGCCACCGCCCGTCGCCGACCCGCCGCCCGTCGTCGTCGAGGTGCCACCACCAGTCGCTGCGCCGCCGCCGCTGCTGCCGGCGTCGAGCTCAGACGTGCTGCCAATGCAACCAAACCAAACGACAGACAACGCGAGCGCGAGCGTACGAGTGGGCATCGCGCGAGCCTGACTCAGTTCGTCAGTCGCGCACAATCCTGCTCACGGAACGATCCACGCGATGGTGGTGCGCAGCACCTGCACGTCGGTGCTGCGCGGCAAGACGACCTGCTCGACGAAGCGCGACGCGTCGACGTTCTCCTGTGTGCCGAGCTGTTGCTCGAGCTGGGAGATCTTCAGCTGCAGGTCTTCCACCTTCGCTTCGACGTTGCCCTGCTGCCGGTTGCTCGACACGGCGCTGCGCACGCTGGTCATCGTCGACTTGCGGCTGTTGAAGAGGCCCAGCAGGCCCGAGCCCACGGTGAGCCACTTCTCGGCCTTTCGGGACTGCAGCTCGCGCTCGGCCTGCGCGAGGTCGGCGCGCTTGCGCTCGAGGTCGGCCACCAGCTTCGCGCGGTTCTTCGACGAAGCTGACTGAGCGGCGACGCGCGCAATGAACGCCTCCTGCGTCTCGAGCGGCCCGCTGACGAGGCCGGTGACGGGGTCTTGCTGCAGCCTCGCTTCGAGCTTGCCGGGAAGGCGGTCTTTGACGACCTGCGCGACGCGCGCGGCCTTCAGCGTGCTGAGCCACGAAGGCGTCGGGGCCAACGTCACGTTGGGCGGGCGCGTCTGTTGGAACGGCACGCCCGACACGGCGAGCGGCGCGCCTTCCAGCAGCTCGGCCGCGGTCTCGATGCCACCCAGCGGGAAGGCGAGCTCGTGCACCGTCTCATCGCCGACGACGCGGCCCACGCGGTAGCGCACCGCGAACTTCAGCAGCAGGTGGCAGCGCGCTTCGCCGGTGTCGACTTCCCACACGGGCCCGAGCGCGGGGTCGATGACGACGTCGTCGGTGGCGACGGTCGGCGCGGGCGCGGCGGGCGCGGCGGGCGCGACGCCGTCGGTCGAGACCTCGGCGTTGAGGCGCTTCAACTCATCGGGGCTGAACGGGCCGCGCAGGTGGCACAGCGCGTCGCGCGTGGTGAACACCGTCGGCTTCGGGCGATGCACCGAGTGCAGCAGGTAGCGGCGCGGCTCGAGCGTCGAGAGGAGGTCGTCGAGCTGCGCGGGCGTGGTGTCGGTGGCGGCCGCCGCCGAGATGAGGGCGTCGCGGATGCGCGCCTTGTCTTGCTGCGACTGCAGGCGGCCCACGAGCCAGGTGCCGATGTTGGCGAGGCCGCGGTAGTCGAGATCGATGGGGTTCTGCGTGGCCAGCACCACCGACACGCCGAACGCGCGCGCCTGCTTGAGCAGCGTCAGCAGCGGCGTCTTGGTGGGCGGGTTGGCCGGCGCCGGCGGGAAGTAGCCGAAGATCTCGTCGATCAGCAGCACCGCGCGCACCGTGGTGGCGCCCGACTGCGTGCGCAGCCAGGTGACGACGCGATCGAGCAGCTGGGCCACCGCGAACGCGCGCTCTTCGGGCGAGAGGTGCGCGACGGAATAGATCGACAGGCGCGGCGTGCCGTCTTCGCTCCAGAACAGTCGCTGTGGGTCGAGCGGCGCGCCCTGACGCCACGCGGTGAAGCGCGGTGACACCAGCAGCCCGTTGATGCGCGCGGCGAGCGCCTGGCGGTCTTTCTTCGGGAAGAAGTCTTCGAGCGGCAGCGCGCCGACGGCGTTGAAGGGCGGGGTGATGGTCAGCTTGACGAGGTCCGCGAGCGTGGGCGTCTGGCCCTGGCTCCACGCGCCCGAGACGAGCTGCACCAGCAAGAGGTACTCGGGCGACGAGAGCGCGTCGGCCTCGAGCCCGACGAGCCCCAGCAGGCTGCGCGCGAACGCGTCGGCGCGATCAGCGGCGGTGCTCTCGTCATCAGGCGGCGCGAGCGAGCCGAGCAGGTCGACCGGCGTCGCCAGGTTGGCGCCGGGCGTGAAGAGCGCGCGGTCGTAGCTACCGAGCAGCGTCTGGTACGCGGCGTCGTCGAGGCCGATGGCGGCGCGCGCGGCGGCGAGGCGGGGCGGGGCGTCGGGCGCCCAGTCTGCGACCGACGCGCCGTTCAAGAAGAAGCTGGGCAGGTCACCTTTGCTGTCGACGGCGATGACCGGCACCTTGCTGCGCAGCAGCTCTTCCGTCAGCACCGCGCACAGGCCCGTCTTGCCGGCGCCCGTCATGCCGAGGATGAACGCGTGCGTGGTGAGCGCCTTCAGGTCGAGCTGTCCGTCTGCTTCTTTGCCGAGCGTGAGCATGGGGGCGCGAAGTCAGCGCCCTCGCCCCGCAGAGTCAATGTGGCGTGTTGCGACGGTTGTCAGCGTTGTCTTGCAGCGCGAGCCAGGCGCCGGCCGCCAACACCGCCACGGACACCAACGTCCACACCGCGGCCCAGACGATGGCGGGCACGATGGTGAGGTCGGCCAGCAACGACGCGTCGCTCTGCGCGCGCACCGCGGAGTTCCAGAGGTCGTCCTTGAGATCCATCACCGCGTACAGCGCCGTGAAGCTGGCGATGAAGAGGTTGATGGCGCCCACGACGGCCGGCGGCAGCCACCGCGCGCCGACGCCGAAGACAACCGCCATGCCGATAGAGAAGGCCAGCGTGAAGCCGTCGCGCGCGTAGAACAGGCCCATCAACGCCAGCCACGCGCAGGCCGCCGCCAACATCGCGCGCCGCGCGTTGAACCTGAACGACACGACGAGCAGCAGCACCGAGATGACGGCGCTGCCGACGTAGCCCGCCGAGTAGACGACGACGCGCGCGAAGAAGCCGTCGGGAATGCGCGAGAGGCACTGGCCTGACTCGTCGAGGCGCAGCGTCACCTGTTCCACCGAGCCGCCGACCAGCAGCGACGCCAGCGCGTGCCCGGTCTCGTGGCCCATGACGGCCAGCAGCTTGAACGGCGTCAAGAGCGCGGAGTCCCAGAAGACGACGCCGCCCACCACGATGGCCAGCAGCAGCCCGGCGCGACCGAAGTGGAGCTCCGTTTTCTTCATGGCCGCAGCGTTGAACGCGCGAGGCCCGGCGATTGTTTCGTTTAGAGGCCCGGCACGCCCGTGCTGCCGCAGAATACGTCGCGCTCGAGCGCCCGACCGAAGTTCGGCAGCCGCGACGGCAGGCTGCGCAGGGCAGGGTAGTCGCGCATCAGCTCGACGAGGTCCTTGTGGGACAGCACCGACAACGTGGCGTACTCGGGCGCGAGCACGCGCAGCTTCGACGGCAGCCCCGACAGCGCGCAGGTGAGCGCGAGGAACTGGCCCTGCGTGACCTCGAAGTGGCGCGGGGCCTGGCCGACGCGGCTGCGATCTTCCAGCACCACGCGGCCGTGCGTCACCACCGCGATGAGGTTCGAGACCTCGCCGGGGTTCAGCAGCGTGTGACCGGCTTCCAGCTCGAGCGGCTTGAAGCGACCGATGAGCCGCGCGCGCGCGATGGAGTCGATGTCGCCGAAGAGCCGCGACGCCATGAAGCCCTCAACGAGGCGCTCCCGGTAGAAGCCCAGCAGGCGCTGGTGCAGCACTTCGTCGTTGGCCAGCAGCTGCTGCAGCCGCTCGGCGGAGATCTCGAGGATGGTGCAATCGCCGATGGCCCGCGCCGACGCCGCGCGCAGCTGCGCCGAGAACAGGCCGAAGA
>CAYWON010000046.1:0-41906 GCA_964459885.1 uncultured Archangium sp. | reverse complement strand
GAGCCGCCGCCCGTCGCCGAGCCACCGCCCGTCGCCGAGCCACCGCCCGTCGCCGAGCCACCGCCCGTGCCCGCGCCGCCGCCCGTCGCGCCGCCACACACGCCCGCGTTGCAGGCCACGCCGCTGCCGCACTCCGCGCACGCGGCGCCGTTGCGGCCGCAGGCGAACTCAGTGGTCTGCGCCAGCGTGACGCAGAAGGTGTCGATCATGCAGCCGTCGCAGGTGCCCGTGCCGCCACCCGTCGCCGAGCCGCCGCCGGTCGCCGCGCCGCCGCCCGTCGCCGTACCGCCGCCGGTGTTGCCGTTGCCACCGCCCGAGCCGCCGCCGTTGTTGTTCACGCAGGCGCCCAGCGAGCACGTGGTGCCGAACTGACAGGCGTTGCACGCCGCGCCGTTGGCGCCACACGACACCGTCGACGTGCCGCCCTGGCACTCACCGTTGGCGTCGCAGCAGCCAAAGCAGGTGAAGTTGTTGCACGGCTGCTTCGCCGGGCCACAGCTGGACACAGGGACCAACACCAACGCGGCTGCGGCGAACGCGGCAGCCAGCCACTTCTTCGAATAGGAGTTCATGTGGGGTTCTTTCTTCGGCTCGGCCCGAAGACCCCGCGCTCTAGGCGGAAGTGCAATCTGCGCGCAACGTCACCCCGCGCGCTTGCCGTCCGACAGGGCAGCCGCGTCGGCTTCGAAGAGCCGCTCGAGCTCTTCGCGCGCGCTGTTCGCCTTCTTCTGCAACGACTGCAAATCTCCGCGGAGGTGGAAACTCTCTTCCAACAGACGCTCGTCAAGGTCTCGGAAAATCTCCATGGTTCTATGGGCTTCCGACCACGGCATGCCCAGCTGCACCAACACCGTCCGCGTCATCTCGACGCTGCCGGCGAGCGTCTCGCGGGTCAGCTCGTTCACGCCCATGGCCTTCAGATCGTACGCGTGCTGTCGGTTTCGGGCGCGGGCCACGATGCGGATGTGGGGAAAGTGCTTCTGCACGGCGTGGGCGGTCGCCACCGACGCCTTCACGTCGTCGATGGCCAGCACGAAGACGCGGGCCTTGGCAGCGCCCGCGGCCTCCAACAGCTCGAGCCGTGACGCGTCGCCGTAGAAGACCTTGTTGCCGAAGCGGCGGATGAAGTCGACGTGCTCGGAGCTGGCGTCCAGCGCGACGAACGGGATCTTCCGCGCCGACAGCACGCGGCCCACCACCTGACCCACGCGCCCGAAGCCCGCGATGATGACGGGCGCCTCGTCGCTCGACTCGAGCGTGTCGAACGCGCGCGCCTGTTTCGGTTGCAGCCGCGGCGCCACGAAGCGCTCAAAGAGCGCGAAGAAGATGGGCGTGGTGGCCAGCGACGCGCCCACGATGAAGACCACCAGCTGCTCGAGCTCGGCCCACATGAGGTGTGACGCCGTCGCGAGCTTCACCACCACAAACGCGAACTCGCCGCCCTGCGACGTCGAGATGGCGAGGCGAATCGCCGACACGCGGTCCTTCGTCTTCCACCAGCCGATGCCGAACAGCACCGCGGCCTTCACCACCACGAGGCCGAAGACCAGCCCGACGACGACCCACGGCTTCTGCGCGGCCAGCTGCAGGTTCACCGACATGCCCACGGCCATGAAGAAGAGGCCCAGCAGCAGCCCTTTGAACGGCGCGATGTCGGCTTCGAGCTCGTGGCGGTACTCCGAGTCAGCCAGCAGCACGCCGGCGAGGAACGCGCCCAGCGTCGCCGAGAGCCCGATGACCTCCATCAAGAGCGCGGTGCCCACCACCACCAGCAACGCGCTCGCGGTGAACAGCTCGGGCACGTGCAGCGACGCGATGGCCTTGAGCGCTGGGCGCAGCACGAAGCGGCTCGCCACCACCATGCCGCCGAACGTCGCCAACACCTTGAGCACGCCCATCAACGACACGCCGCCGCCGGTGCCCGCCAGCATCGGCACCAACGCGAGGAAGGGGATGGCCGCGACGTCTTGAAACAGCAGCACACCGAACGCGATGCGCCCGTGCTGCGCGGTGAGCTGGTTCCGTTCGGCCAGCGCTTGCACCGCCAGCGCCGTCGACGAGAGCGAGAACGCGAAGCCCAGCACGAAGGCCGTCAACGGCGGCAACCCGATGAGGACCGCGATGATGAAGAAGATGAGCGTGGTGACGCCGACCTGCACGCTGCCGAGGCCGAACACGTGGCCGCGCATGGTCCACAGGCGCTGCGGCTGCAGCTCGAGGCCGATGACGAAGAGCAGCAGCACCACGCCCAGCTCCGACGCGCTCATCACCGACTCGACGTCGCTCACCAGCTGGAGCCCCGACGGCCCCACGACGACGCCGGCCGCCAGGTAGCCCAACACCGCGCCCAACCCGAACCGCTTGAACAGCGCCACACCGATGACGGCAGCCACCAGGAAGATGACTGCGTCGTGGATGAAGGACATGGGCGCGCTTCTTAACCGCAACATCTGCACGCCTCCGCTCCTCGTTGGGGCGGGTGCTGCGGCGCTTTGCAGTGGCGCGTTCATGCACCACCTGCGGCCGTTTGCGACCAACTGGAGTGGTCACATCTGGGACTCACCCGCTCGGAAACGGGAGTTGGTCCGGTTCGTGCTTCGGCGTAGTCCGATGGAAGTGAACACCTCGGGGGAGCTGGTCGGCGCCACGGTCGGTGCCTGGCGCGTCGCACGACTCGTCAGCGCTGGCACCATGGGCGCGGTCTACGAAGTTGAACATCAGACGCTGCGCAGCCGCGCGGCCGCGAAGTTCCTGCAGAAGCACCTGGCGCAAGACGACCGGGCGCGTGCGCGCTTCGAGACCGAGGCGCGGGCGCTCAGCATGCTGTCGCACCCCAACATCGTCACGGTGTTCGACGTGGGCGCGCTGGCCGATGGCCGGCCGTGGTTCGTCATGGAGTACCTCGAGGGCGGCACGCTGGAAGAAGCGGTGGCGCGCGAGGACTTCTCGCTGTGGCGCACGGCGCACGTGGTGACGCAGATCGCCGCGGGCCTCGAGCGCGCGCACGCCCGGGGCGTCGTGCACAGGGACCTGAAGCCCGCCAACGTCATGCTGATGAAGCTGGGCGGCGAAGACTTCGTGAAGGTCGTCGATTTCGGCATCGCCAAGCTGCTCGAGGCCGACGCCATGCAGCTGACGATGCAGCCCACGCTGCTGGGGACGCCCGACTACATGGCGCCCGAGCAGCTGCGCGGTGAGCCCGTCGACGCGCGCACCGACGTCTATGCCCTGGGCGCGTTGACCTGGGAGCTGCTGGTGGGGCGGCCGCCGTTCTGGCGCCGCAGCCTCAACTCGGTGGTGCGCGCGCACCTCGAAGAGCGGCCCGCGTCGCCCACCTCGCAGCGGCGCGAAGTGCCCGACGCCGTGTCGTCGGTGGTGCTGAAAGCGCTGGAAAAAAATCCGTCGGAGCGCTTTGCGTCGGCGATGTCGTTCGCAGATGCGCTGCAGGAAGCCGTGGGCCGGGCCGCTTCAGGTCGCGCCACGCCCTTCCCCGAGCCCCTGCCCCGCCCCGTACACGCCACGCGCCCTGCGGTGCTGGTGGTCGACGGCGCCCAGCACGCGGTGCAGCGCGAACATGAAAGCAGCGCCGGGTGCTTCGTGCTGACGAACGAGCGCGTGCGCCCCATGACCGAGGTGATGTTGCTGACCGACGAGGCCGGCGCCCTCCGCGCGCAGGTGGTGCGCACGGTGAGCGAAGCCGAAGCGCACCAGTGGCGTCACCCGCGCGGGCTGTTCCTCGAGTTCATCGACACCACGGCGAGGCAGCGCGCGGCGCTGGACGGCACCTCGGGCCGCGACGAAGCGGTGGCCGAGGAGTTCATCGACCGGCTGCACGCGCGCCTGTGGGGCGACGCGTACTGCGCGCTGGGCCTGTCTCCGTCGGCCTCGATGCAGGAGGTGCGCGACGCGACGACGCGGCTCAAGCGCGAGCTCGACGAGTGGATGGCGCGCGGCCTGTCGGAGCAACGCACGCGCGCGCTGAAGAACGCGCGAGACCGCGTGAAGAGCTGCGGCGCGCTGCTGGGCGACGTGAAGCGGCGCGCGCTGCACGACGCCGACCGGGCCAACTGGCGCGGCGTGGCGGCCTGTGTGGCCGATGGCCTCGACGCCGAGACCGCCAGCACGCTGCGCACGTCGTGGCTGACGACGCACCCCAACGCCGAGGTGCGCGCGCGCACCGCCCGCGACGACAGCCGCCGCCACATCGTGGCGCGCGACATGGTGCGCGCCCTGGCGGCGCTGGAGATGGCGCTGGGCGCTGACCCGCTCAACCTGACGCTGCACGAGCTGCACCGCGCGATGCAGATGGCCGCGGGCCTCGCGCTGGCGTGACCGTCAGCGCACGGTCACCACCCACGTCGCGCTCAAGCCGTCGCTGAACTGGAGCTGCACCGTCGCCGTGCCGCGCGTCTTGCCGCGCAGGTACAGCGTGCGGCGGCCGCTCCCGTAGACGCTGAGCACCTCGGGGTTGTCGACGGTCGCGCCCTGCAGCGACTTCGACAGCTCGTAGATGGGGATGTCGCCCCGCTTGACGCTGACGCGCGAGGTGCCCGACAGCGGCGGCACGTCGACGACGTAGCGACCAGCGATGAGGGCCAGCACCTGGGGAATGCCCGGGTCGTCTGACGGCGCCGTGCTGACGAAGCGCAAGTACGCCTCGTACGACTGCTGGTTGAGCGCGTCGCTCTTGTCGCGCACGCCCATGGCGTTCAACACCCAGCCGCGCCAACGCCAGCAGACGTACAGCTCCGGCGCTTCGTCGAGGCAGCGCTGGGTGACGGCGAGCGCGTCTTCAAGCTTCCCCGCACGCCGGAGCGCGTTGAACTCCGCGAGGTACGCCGCGCCGGGCTCGGGCGTGCTCGGCGGCGGGTTCCGGAGCGCCTCGCCCGCCTGCTTCGCCAGCTCGGCCTCACGTCGTGCGAGCGCGGCGTCGGCGGCCGCCACCTCACGTTGCCGCTTCGAGATGGCGTCACGGAACGGGCTCTTGCCCGGCTCCGAGAGCTCGTAGTCGAGGCGCGCCAGCCGCACGAGGTCCGCGCCGCGCAGCCGCTCGAGGCGCTCCGCCAACGACAGCGCCTCCGTCATGCCTTGCGCGCGCGTGCGACAGGTCGCCGTCTCGCAGCGGTTGCCGAGATCAACGACAGCCTGTCGCGAGCCCGACGCCCACGCCGCCGACAGCAGCGTGTCGACGTCGGGCGGTTGCTCAGACCGCGCCACCACCGCCGCGGCCCCGAGGGCCAACACGCCGCCGATGAACGACGCCACGCGCCACTTGTTCCAGCGTCGCGGCACCGGCACCGCGAGGGCGGCGCGCACGCCTTCTTCGATGCGCCGAAGCTGCGCGGGCGTCGGCGCACCGACGTCACCGTTCGCGCGCAGAAACGCCAGCACCGCAGGCGCTGCGGGCTGCAGCTCGTCGCTCACGGGCACCGGCACGTCAGGCGCGAGTCGCTGCGCCAACGCCGCGCGGCCCTGGCGGAGGCGAAGGTCCACCGAGCCCACCGGCACGCCTTGCACCTTCGAGACTTCGTGCGGCGTGAGCCCTTCGAGGTCGGCCAACACGACGGCCGCGCGCGTGTCGGGCGACAGCGGCTGCAGCGCCGCGTTCAGCTCGCCCAGCCCGCGCAGCGGCGCACCCTCGCCAGCCTTCGCGTGCGTCACCGCGTGTTGCAGCACCAGCCGGCGGCGCGCGTCAGCCTCCGTCGGCAACGAGCCGCGCGCGACGCTCACGAAGACGGCGATGACTGTCTCTTCAACGCGCTCCGCCGAAACGCCGAGCCTCGCGCAGACGCGCCACACCAGCGCGGCGTACGCGTCGAGCAGCGCCGTCACCTCGTCTGTCACCTCCACCATCGGCTGCCTCCCCGTCGAGAGGCGGCAGTGTACGCCGCTACTCGACCTTCACGGTCACCGTCTGGCGCGAGCCGTCGGTGAACCAGAGCAGCACCGTGGTGGTGCCCGTTTCGTTCGCTTGAAACTGGAGCTGATTGCCCCCGAGGGTCGCGATGTCGACGACGCCCGGGTCGCCCACGGCCACGCGCGCCAGGCCCGGCTTCACGACGGTCGTCTTCACGCCCTTCACCAGCTTGAGCACCGTGACCTCGACGTTGTCCTGTTTCACGTCGGACTCCGTGGCGTCGAGGATGGCGGTGATGCGCGGCACGTACGGGTCGTCGGCCGGCGCGACGTCGAGGAAGGTCTCGTACGCCTTCTGCGCGCGGGCCATGGCCTCAGCAGAAGCGTCTCGCGAACCGATGGCCGCCCACGCCGCGCCCAGCAACCGCCAGCAGGGGTGCGCCTGCGGTGATTCCTTCACGCACGCTTCCAGCTCGTCGCGCGCGCCGTCGAAGTCGCCCTGCTTCTTGCGCGCCAGCCCGCGCTCGAAGCGCTGCTCGGCGGTGAACTTCTTGGGCTCGAGCAGCTCGCGGCGTCGCTCGGCCACGCGCGCGGCCAACGGAGAGGTCGCGTCGCGCGACAACTCGGCGTCGAGCGTCTCGAGGCCCGTCAGCTCGGCGTCGTCGAGCGTCGACACCCGTGAGCCGAGCGCCATCGCCGCCAGCATCTTGCCGCCGCGCGCGCGGCAGGCGTCGTCGCTGCAGCTCGCGACCGCGGCGTTGAGCTGCTCGACCGAGCCGCTGGACCACGCGGCGTTCAGCTGCGCGTCTCCGCGGCCTCGCAGCGACAGGTAGATGAGCTGACCTGCGACGGCGAGCACCACCACCGCCGCCACGGCCCAGACCTCGGGCGGCAACCACGCGCGGCGCAGCGGCACCACGTTGTCGGCAGGCGCCTTCGTCAGCACGCGCTCTCGCACGCGGCGCAGCTCGGCCGGCGTCGGCGTGCCCACGTCGTCGTGCTCGCGAAGAAACTGCAGCGCCTCCGGTGACAGCGGCGTCACGTCTTCATGCCTCGGGTCCGTCATGACGCCAGCTCCTCGCGCGCCTGCAGCGCACGGCTCAACGCAGCGCGCCCCAGGCGCAGCCGCGAATAGATGGTGTTGAGGTTCACCGACAACGCCTCGGCGACCTCCGGTGCAGAGAGCTGCTCCAGGTCCATCAACACCACGACCTCGCGCTGCTCGGCGGGGAGCTGCGACAAGACGCGCTCGAACGCGGCCAGCGCGCGACGACGGGCGAGCTGCGCCTCGGGGCTCGCGCTCCCATCGGGCTGCGCCTCGTCGAGCACCTCCGGCTTCCACTTCGTGCGGCGCGCGTTGGCCGCCACGCGCACGGTGATGCCCAGCAGCCACGTCAGCGGCGAGCTGCGCCCTTCGAAGCGGTGCAGAGAGCGGTGCGCGGTGAGGAAGACGTCTTGCACGGCGTCTTCGATGGCCGCTGGCGGCACACCCAGGCGCGCGCACGTGCGCCACACGCGCGAGGCGTGGGCGTCGTAGAGCGCGGCGAGCTCCAGCGGCGGGGTCGGCATGGTGGGTATCAGCATCACGCGACCCTGAGTGTCGGGGCGCGAAATATCCGTCACCGGCACCGTGAAGATTCAGTGTTTCCGGGCAGAAACAAGTCGCGACGCCGCGTGTAAGCAGCGCACCTCATGTCTGAGTACCTGCTGGTCGACCTCGCAATGCTGGCGCCCATCGTGGTGGTGGGCCTCGTGAAGCCGCAGTGGTTTCAGGGCGGGCTCTGGCCCGGCATCAAGGCCACCATCGCGGCGTCAGTGCCCTTCATCGTCTGGGACGCGCTCGTCGTGGGCCGCCACTGGTGGTTCAACCCGGCGTACGTGCTGCCGGCGCGCTTCTTCGGGCTGCCCATCGAGGAATACCTCTTCTTCTGCATCGTGCCGCTGGCCTGCATCTTCACGTGGGAGCTGGCCTTCGCCGCGAAGCGTGAGCGCCCCGTGGCAGCGCTGGCCTTCGCGCCGTGGCTGGTCATGGTGGTGACGGCGGCGCTGGGTGCGTGGGCCTGGTCGACGGGCCGTGAGTACACCGCGTTCTCGCTGTGGAGCCTCGGCTTCGCGGCGTTCATCGACGTGCTGAACGGCACGCGCGTCTTCTCGATGGTGAAGGGCTGGGGCTACCTCATCACCGTCGGCGCGCTCACCACGCTCTTCAACGGCTACCTCACCGGCCGCCCCATCGTTCAATACGACGAGCAGTACCAGCTCCCGTTCCGCGTCATCACCATCCCCATCGAGGACTACGGCTTCGGCATCGCGCTGGCGATGTTGGCGGCGAGCCTCTACCAGTCGAACCGCGCGCGGCGGTTTGCGCCGTCGCTCTTCACGTGGCTCGTCGAGCGACGGTTCGGCGGCTACCGGCACCCTGTCGAAGCGCCCGACGCTTCGAAGCCCGACCGGCTGGCGACGCCGCAGCGCGTGGCCGTCATCGGCGGTGGGCTCGCGGGGCTGACCGCGGCGGAGCTGCTGTCACGACGCGGCTTCCAGGTGACGGTGTTCGAGAAGAACGCGTACCTCGGCGGCAAGCTGTCGTCGTGGAAGGAAGACGTCGACGGCACCGCGCGCGACGTGGAGCACGGCTTCCACGCGTTCTTCCGGCACTACTACAACCTGAACCACTGGCTCGCCGAGCTGGGCCTGACGAAGTCGCTGGTGCCTGTGGAGGACTACCTCGTCATCGGCGCCGACGGTCGCCGCTACTCGTTTCAGGAGGTCGAGACGACGCCGCTGCTGAACCTCATCGGGCTCTACGGCAAGGGCTTGTTCCGCATGGTGGACGTGGCGAACCCGACCACGGGTCAGGCGCTGCAGAAGTTCCTCGAGTGGGACGAGACGAAGCTGCCGGCGCAGCTCGATGACGTCAGCTTCGCCGAGTACGCGAAGCGCGCACGGATTCCGAAGTCGTTGATGGTCATCTTCACAGCGTTCGCGCGGGCCTTCTTCGCGCACGAAGACCGGCTCTCGATGGCGGAGTTGGTGAAGAGCTTTCACTTCTATTACCTGAGCCACGATCACGGCCTCGCGTTCGACCGGCTGACGACGACGGTGGAGGCCGCGGTGATGGGGCCCCTCGCTGCGCGGCTGCGACAACAGGGCGTGACGATTCACACCGGCCGGGCGGTGCAGACGCTGCAGACCGAAGGCGGCTTCGCCGTCGACGGCGAGCGCTTTGACGCGGTGGTGATGGCGGCCAACGTGACGGCGGCGAAGCAGCTGCTGCCCGGCAGGTTTGACGCGCTGACGGCGGGCCAACGCTACGCGGTGCTGCGGCTGTGGCTCGGCAAGCCGCTGGGCGGCGAGAAGCTGCCGGCGTTCGTCGCCACCGAGCGCGTGCGCGCGTTGGACGCGTTCTGCCCCGTGAGCGACGAGGTGCTCGAGCTGCACAGCTACGCGCTGCCTGACGACCTCGCCGACGCCGACGTCACGCGCGTGCTGGAAGACGAGTTCAAGAAGTACGTGCCGCACTTCGACGCGACGACCATCACCGCGCGACACCTGCAGCTGCGCGACGACTTCACGGCGTTCCACGTGGGGCTCGGGAAACATCGCCCGCCCGTCGAGACGTCGACGCCGGGCCTCGTGCTGGCGGGCGACTGGGTGGCGCTGCCCTTCCCTTCGATGTTGATGGAAGGCGCGCACACGTCGGGCGTGCTGGCGGCCAACGTGCTGTGCCGCCGGGCCGGCGTGCGCACGTTCCCGGTGTGGTCCGTGCCGAAGCGTGGCCTCCTCGCGCGTCAGCGTGACGACGCCGCGTGACGCTGTCCGTCTCTCTCTGTCAGAGTCAGTCTGTCGGGGCCGGAGTGGGAGTCGCGTGATGTTTCGTACGTCGCTGTTGATGTCGCTGGTGCTCTTGGGTTGTGCGGAAAACGAAGCGCCCTTCAAGGCGCCCCCGCCACCCGGTGAAGTCGTCAAGTCAGAGAAGGCGCGCATCACCTCGCAGGCGCCGCAAGCGGTGTTCGACGGCGTGATGCGTAGCAACACCGAGACCGCGCTCGCGTTGCACCGCAAGCTCGTCGAGGGTGACGACAACCTCTTCTTCTCGCCGCTCTCGATTCAGTCGGTGTTGGGCATGGTCGCTGGTGGCGCGCGCGGAGACACGGCCACCCAGCTCGGCCGTGTGCTGCCACTACAGAACGCCGCCGACTTTCATCGCTCCATGAATCAACTCGACCTCGCGTTGGCATCGCGCGGCGCGAACTCGACGGGCGCCGCGGGTGAGCCGTTCGCGTTCGTTCGCTTGAATCAGCTCTTCGTCGATGCGCAGCAGACGATTGACGCCACGTACCTCGACCTCCTCTCGGAAGAGTACGGCGCCGGAGTGCAGCGCCTGGCCATCGCTTCCGACCCCGCTGCTGCAGAGACGACCATCAACCAGTGGGTGTCGCAGGCCACGCAAACGCGAATTCCTTCGCTCTTCAGCCCCGGTTCGATTGAGGCGAACACGAAGCTGGTGCTGGTGAACGCGCTGTACTTCTCGGCGGGCTGGGCCAACGAGTTCCCGGCTGACGCGCCGCAGCTCTTCACGCCGCTGACCGGCGCGCCCAGCGAGCTGACGATGATGCGCAAGAGCAACGTGATGTGGGACGAGTTCGAAGATGACAGCGTGCAGGCGCTGCGCGTTCCGTACTACGGTGGCGAGCTCTCGTTCCGCGTCGTGATGCCGAAGGGCGACTACCGCGCGTACGAAGCGTCACTCGACGCCGCGAAGTTGAGCACCGTGTTCGCCGGCCTCGCGCCCGCGCTGGTCGACGTCACCATGCCGCCGTTCGAGCTCCGCTCGCGCCGCGACCTGAAGCCGGCCTTCGAAGCGCTCGACGTGAAGTTGCCCTTCGCGCCCTTCGAGGCTGACTTCTCTGGCATCGACGGTACGCGCGACCTCTACGTCGAAACGCTGGTGCACGAGGCGTGGATTGACGTGTCGAAGTCGGGCACGCGCGCGGCTGCCGCCACTGGGGCGAGGCTCTCGCCGGCGCCCAGCGCGCCGCCGCAGCCCAAGCCCATCGTCATCGACAGGCCGTTCCTGTTCTTCGTCGTCGACGACGCGACCGGCGCCATCGTCTTCATGGGCCGCTACACGACGACGCCCTGACGTCGAGCCGCCAAACACTTGGGATGCGCGGTCTGTGCTACTCGCGCGTCAGGCGTGACGACGACACTGAGGGAACTCGAAGAGCTGAACCAGGCGCAGCGCTGGGACGCGCTCTTCGTCGCCGCGGCGAAGGCGAGCGACGAGCTACCGAAGCGCGCGATGACGTTCGGCTACGCGGCCCACGCGCTGCGGCAACTGAAGCGGCTCGAAGAGGGCTTCTCATGGGCGCAGCGCGGGCTGGAGGTCGATGACGAAGATCTCTTCGTGCTGAACCGCGCGTCGCTGCTGGCGAACCTCACGCAGCGCTACACCGTCGCGTGGGACCTCGCGACGCAGAACACCGCGCGCCGTCCGACTGCCGATGGAGATCGCTTCAACCTCGCCATCCTCCTCGTGAACGGCCTGCACGCGGCCGCGCAACTGCGGCGCATCGAAGAAGCCGTGACGCGCTTCACGCCGGTCATCGAAGCGCTCGACCACCCGCAGCTGCATTTCAACGCCGCGTGCCTCTACGCGCTGGCGAACGACGCGCGGGCCCTCACGTACATGCGCAAGGCGCTGCATCACGGCAAGTCGAAGGCAGACTTCGCCGACAGCGACTTCGATGCACTGCGCGATCACGCAGGCTTCGTGGCGGCGCTCGAACGCGACTGGGAAAGGGAACGCGCGGCGCTGAAGCGCGCCAACATGGCCGACCGCGCGAGGCTGCGCGCGGAGCACTTCGTCGACCCTTCACGCTTCGCGACGCATGTTCCCGGTGACGACGAGCGCTCGCCGGAGCTCGAGGCCGCGATGCTCGCCGCACCACAGTCCCTGCAACACCGCGTCGTCTACGCCGACTGGTTGGAAGAGCGCGGGCACCCGCGGGCGGACTTCATGCGTGCGTCGCTGGCCTGTCATCACGCCGCGTCGGAAGACGAGCGCATGCTGGCGTACCTGCGCTGGGCCGACCTGCTCGAAGCCGACGCCTCGCGGCTCGTCGGCCCGCTGCTGGGCGAGTGGCGCAACACGCGCGTTGTGTGGAAGTTGGGCTTCGTCGATGTGCTGTGGCTGCCGGCGGCGTGGCTGCTTCCAGACCTCGCTGCGCACCCGTCGTACCGGCTGCTGCGGTCGCTGGCCGTCGAAGGGCCGTTCGACCTGCCGGCCATCGCGCGCGACTTTCCCGGGGTGAAGGAGCTGGGGCTCGTCGACGGCACGCTCGACGCGCGCGAGGTCGACCTTCACTTCCCATCGCTGACGCGACTGCGGTTGACGGGCGACGTGCTGCAGGTGGGGCGGCTCGCGCTGCCGCAGCTCGAGCTGCTCTCGGTGCGCACTGCGGCCCTCTCAGCGTCACACCTCGCTTCCATCGCGCAGCTGCGCAACCTGCAGGTACTCTCGTTGTCCGAGACCGGCGGCAGCGACGCTGCGCCGAGCGACTTCGAGCCGCTGCTTAGACTGCCGAGACTGCGACACCTGATACTCTCGGTGATGCATGTCGACGTATTGTGTATGCAATTGACGCAGAGCCCGGCAGCTCCCCAGTTGGAGACGTTGGACCTGTCCTGGAGCTCACTCACCGACGCCGGCGCCGATGTGCTGCGACGCCACGCAGACCGGTTCACCAGCCTGCGCGGGCTCAACGTGAGCGACACGCAACTGAGCGCACAGACGGTCGAGCAGCTCGCTCTCGCCTTCGGGGAGAGAATGTTCACGCGTACCTGAAGACGCGACACCGCCTCCTTCAACGCAGGAACTTCTCCGACTCGAACGCTCGGCAACGATTGGAGCAGCTCAGCGTCCGGTCCGGTGTCGTCTATCCAACTGGCAGATCTTCTGCAGCCCACGCGACCTCGGCATGAAGTGGTCGTACGCCGGCCCCATCGCCGGCATGCGCTGCACCAACGTGCACGAAGGCGCCGAGGCGCAGGCCGCCGCGTGGGCCGACAACTTCCTGTGCGTGCCCGAGGCCGCGCCGGTGCGCTTCCACTGGAGCTCCGCCGGCCCCATCGCCGGGCTGCCGTGCGTGCGCTGGTTCGAGCACTCCGACACCAGCGCCACGTGGCTCGACAACTGGATGTGCATGGAGTCCTTCGGCGTGCCGTTCGGTGAGCTCTCGCTCGACCCGGTCGTCCTGACGCCGCCGACGGAAGAAGAAGCAGAGCCGCCGGTCACCCAGCCGCCGGTGACGACCACGCCGCCGTCGACGCCGCCGACCACCACGCCGCCCGAAGAGGTGACGGGCATGCACCTGCAGTCGGTCGGCTGCTCGATGACGCAGGGGTTGTTGCCGTTGCTGGCCGCGGTCTTCCTGCTGCGACGCCGCCGCGCGTGAGTTAGGCAGGAGGCCATGCGCCGCCTCGCCCTCATCTCTGCGCTCGCGCTCACCGCGTGCGACTCGAAGCCCTCGAAGCCTGTGGAGCCGGCGGCGGTGCCCACTCCGCCGGTGCCGCAGGAGGTCGTGCCCGTGAAGGTCGCTGACTCACTTGAAGTGTCGTTGGTGCCGTCGAAGAGCGCCTACCCCCTGGGCAAGGGCATGGAGCTGCGGCTCCGCGTGCGGAACCCGACGACGAAGCCGCTGCGCTTCTGCACGTACCACACGCTCTTCGAAGGCCTGCGCAACGACATCTTCGACGTGACGGGGCCGGCCGGCGACGTGAAGTACCGCGGCATGATGGCCAAGCGCGCGCCGCCGACTGAAGAGGACTACCTGTCGCTCGCGCCCGGCGCGCAGGTCGACAGCCAGCCGGTGGATCTCGGCGAGGGCTACGCGTTCGACAAGGCCGGGAAGTACACCGTGGTGTTCCCCGGCGGCGGCATCAGCGGGCTTGGCGCGTCGGCGCCGCTTGAGTTGACCGTCACCGAGTAGCGAGGCCGCGCACCACGCAGGTGATGGCCTTCTCGACCAGCACCGCGTCATCGCTCGCGCCCTCAGCCCGCGGCAGGTCGCGCAGCAGCGACGCCAGCCCGTGCACCATCGCCCAGGCCACCACCGCGTCGTCCACGCGCTGACTCTTCAGCTCCGACTTCACCGCGCCCGACAGCGCCGCCCACGCACGTCGCGCGTCGGCCGTCGGCGCCGCGCCGCGCCGGAACATGAGCTCCATCTGCTCGGGGTGCGCGGTGGCGAAGCGCACGTACACACGGCCTGTCGCGCGCAGCGGCTCGGCGGCGTTCAGGCACGGCTCGAGCTCGTCGGCGAAGCGCCGCCACGCCTCTTCTCTGAGCGCGTCGAGCAGGCCGTCTTTGCCCGCGAAGTGGTGCGCCGGCGCCGCGTGCGAGACGCCCAGGGCCTCCGCCACCGCGCGCAGTGACAGCGCGTCGACGCCGCTCTTCGACACCACCTTCCACGCGGACGCCACGATGGCCGCGCGCAGGTCTCCGTGGTGGTAGCGGTCGGCCGGCTTCTTCTTCGTCGCCATGCGGCGCAGCCTGACTTGCCAGCGACAAGATGCAACCGTGCTGTTTTTCACCGGCGCCCAACGCGCGCCGTCGCATACTCCCGGCCGATGCGCGCGTTGTGGTTCGGGGTGCTGTGTCTGTCTGCGGTCGCGACCGCGCAGACACCAACAGACGTACCGGTGGCCGATGGCGGCGTGCTGACGCCTGACGTCGTCGAGGTCCGCGAGGTCGAAGGGCCGACCTTCTTCGACACGTACTGGAACGGCACGAAGCTGCTGCGCGGCTTCTATTTCGAAGCGGCGTTCCTCTATGGCGCGGGCGGCCTCATTCACACGCCCGGCGTGGCGCCCATTCCGCTGACGGGGCTGCGGCTCAGCGAGCGCCACGGCTTCTTCTCGTGGGTGCTGGCGAAGATTCTGGGCGACGCGCTCATCGCGTACTCCGCGGTAGAGATCTCCAACGTGCACACCACCGTCACCGACAGCTACATCGGCCGCGGCGTCGTGCAACGCACCACCACCACCACCTACACGGCGACGCGACGCATGAGCGACGAACAGGTGCTCGCGGCGCAAGGCGACCTCAGCAAGAGCCTCGTCGGCAGCACCTGGCTCGACATCGTCGCGTGGGACGAGGCCTTCCTCGGCATCAACCGCGGCGCGCCCGGCGCGTCGGGCTGGGAGTTCGCCTTCGGCGTCGACTTCGAGCTCTTCCAGTGGAACGGGCTGCCCGCGGTGCTCGACGTCGGCCTCTACTTCGCGAACCTGCGCATGGCGCGCCCCGTGGGCTCGAACATCACCGGCTCGAAGCTCGAGTACCCGGCCGGCGGCGCGGTGGTGCGCTTTCACCTGCCGCTCACCCGCTTCTTCACGCTGACCGCCGAGCACGTGCTGAACGTGCTGACCTTCGGCTACCTCATCGACGAAGACACCGAGCTCGAAGGCCGCGTGCCCACGAGCCCGTTCCGTCTGGGGCTGCAACTGCACCTCACCGACCGCGTCTTCGTCAAAGCGCAGGGCGTGCTCGGCGGCTTCGGCTTCGTCGACGGCAAGCTGGGCTTCATGTTCGACATGGGGGTGCGGCTGTGAAGCGCGCGCTGCTGGGGTTGCTCTTGTGCGCGTCGTCGGTCGCTCGCGCTGGCGATGAAGAACGGCCCGTCGACACCGACGCGAAGTGGGCCGTCGGTCGCGTGGGTTCGCACCTGCTCAACGTGTCGGGTCGCGGGCACTACACGCAGGGTGACCGCGACGGCCTCGCGTACACGCAAGGCGGTGGGGAGATCGCGCTCGAAGGCGGCGGCGCGGTGCGCATCACCAGCTTCGGCAGCCTCGTCGGCTTCGATTTCGACGTGGCGATGGGGCTGACCAGCACCGAGGTCTCGTCAGACGGCACGCTGCGCGACGCGCGTGACGACGACGAGCTCGGTGACCCCGCGAAGCTCTGGTTCACCGGCCGCCTCGGCGCGCGGCTGCTCATCGCGCCGGTGTCCTTCGGCGTCGGCGGGCTCTCGGCGCGCATCGCGTTGCTCGCGGGCTTCACGCTGGAAGGCAACGGCGCGCGCTCGTGGGAAATGCCGGGCGCGATGAACATTGGCGGGCAGCTCGTCCTCGGCACCGAAGGCCCGTTCGCGCTGCACGCGGCCTACCTCGGCACGCCGCGGCAAGGCGAAGAGGTGCAGCTCATCCGCCATCAGGTCTCGCTCGACGTGGGCCTCGGGCCGCTCGTGCTGGGCGCGCGCTGGCAGCTCGACGACGTGACGTTCACCTCGCCGGCAGCGCGGCAGACCTCACACGGATTCTTCGCCACCGTCGGCGTGCGCTTCGTCGACCTCACCGAGCTGGACTGACGGCGTCACCACGCCGCGCTGCGCAGCCTGAGGCCCGCGCGCGCCGAGAACGGCGGGCCCACGGTGTCCACACCGGCGCGGCCCACGAGGTACGTCTCGTTGCCGAGGTTCTGCGCGGCGACGAAGAGCTCGAGGCCCGGCGCGATGGCGCGCGAGACCAACGCGTCGACCAACGCCACCGCGTCGATGGGCAACGTGTTGCGATCGTCTTCGTACATCGCGCCCAGCACGCGCACCTGCACCATCGCGGTGAAGAGCTTCGGGTTTGAGTAGGTGACCGTCGCCGTGAAGCGGTGCGCCGGGTCTTGCGGCAGCTGCTTGCCGACCAGGTCGGGGTCGCCGTCGATGACGCGCGCGTCGACCAGCGTGTACGCAGCGCTCACCTGGAAATCGTGGAGGAAGCGCCAGTCGACGCCCGCTTCGAGGCCGATGATGCGCGCCGCGCCCTGGTTCTGACGTTGGCGGTTTCCGTCAGCGAGCGTCACGTTGACGATGGGGTCATCGAGCCAGTTCGCGAAGCCCGTCGCGCGCATGGTGAGGCCACGCACGATGGACGTCTCGACGCCCACGTCGCCGCCGTTGATCGTCTCAGGCGCGAGCGCGTCGTTGGCCGCAGTGAGAATGGTGCCGACCTGAAACGGCCGGTAGAGCTCGTTCAACGTCGGCGCGCGGAACGCCCGGTACACCGCGGCGCGCACACTGGTGCTCGGGTGCACCTTCGCGTGCAGCGCCAGCTTGGGGCTCAACGCACCAGCGGTGCGGTCTCCGTTCTTCCAGCCGTCGACGCACACCGCGCCCACGGCTTCGAGCCACGGGAGGAACTTCCATGCGTCCTGCACGAAGACGCCGCCGAGCTGTTGATCTCTCCCCATCGCGCCGGTGACGCGCCCGTCGACGCCGGCCGACACGCGGTGCTCGCCCGCGCCCTGCAAGACGTTCGACGCCCACACCAGCGACAGGCCCTCGTCGTTGATGTCGATGTCCTGCACGGCGGTGCGCACTTCACTCACGCGGCCCGCGGCCACGCGCGACCGCGTCTGGATGAAGTTCTCGAGTCGACCGTAGAGCCGCGCCTGCCAGTGACCGCCGGCTTCCCAGTCGAAGCCGACCTCGGCGTGGCCCTGGCGCACGCGCGAGCCGCTCAGCGGCGTGCCGGCGTTCTGCGTCTCGTCGAAATAGCCGCCGCTGATGAAGCCGGTGAGCGAGCCGACGAGGTTCGCCTCGAGGCGCGCATTGGCGGTGACGTGTGAGTTGGGCGCGTTGACGTCGATGGGGCCGCGCTGCGCCGGCGCGGTGATGGGGAAGCCGTCGCTGCGCAGCGCTTCGACCTCGAAGGACGCACGCACGCGCTCGTTGCCACCGGCCACACGCGCCGCACCCATCTGCGTGTTCTGCGTGCCGAAGAAGCCGTCGGCGTCGAGCACGAAGCCGGGCGCGATGGGCCGCGGGAAGACCTGGATGACACCGCCCAGCGCGCCGCTGCCGTACTGCGCAGACGCGGCGCCAGGCACCACTTCGATGCGCTCCACGCCGAGGCGCGGCAGCGCGCGCCAGTACACCCAGCCTCCGAAGCCGTCGTTGGCGGGGATGCCGTCGATGAACAGCGACGCACGCGAGACGCCCGACGGGCCGATGCCGCGGAGGCTCAAGCCCTGCGACGTCGGGTCGGCGGTGATGCTGGAGCTGCGCCGGAAGGTCTGCGTGCCGGGCGATGCGGCGCGCAAGAGCTCGTCGGTCAGCAGCGTGGGGCTGCGCTGCAGGTCGGTGAGCGGGATGACCTGCGTCGCGATGGGTGAGTCAGCGAGCGAGCGCGGCGTGCGCGTGCCGGTGACGACGGTCTGCAGCTCGGCGCCGCCGTCGGCCTGGGCCAGCAGCAGCATCACCATCCACGCAGACATCGGGGCTCCTCGTCACGGGGCGTCGCCTTCACCGCACCTCTCGCACCTTCGCGCGCGCGGGGCCACCCGGCGGCCCTGATTCTCAGCGCACGCCGACCACGACGGCCACACAAGCCACAAACTTGACACCGACAAGATTACAGCGCTATCCATCGCCCATGTCCTCCGCGCTCCTCTCGGCGTTGCACGTGCTGGCGCTCGGCCTCGGGCTCCCGGCGGTCTTCTTCCGCGGCCGTGCGCTGCGCGCCGTGCAGACAGACCCGGCGGCGGTACCGAAGGTGTTGAGCGCCGACTCTGCGTGGGGCGTGGCGGCGCTGCTGTGGCTGGCGACGGGCCTGCTGCGCGCGTTCGCCGGCTTCGAGAAGGGCACCCAGTTCTACCTGGCGAGCCCGCTCTTTCACCTGAAGCTGACGCTCTTTGGCCTCGTCTTCCTGCTCGAGCTCTTGCCGATGGTGACCTTCATTCGCTGGCGCATCGCGCGCGGCAAGCAGCAGCCCGTCGACACCTCGAAGGTGCCGCTGCTGACGCGGCTCAACGACGTCGAGCTGGCGTTGACGCTGGCCCTGCCCTTCGTCGCCGCAGCGATGGCGCGCGGCGTGGGCCTGCGGTGAGTCGCCTCACTCGCTCTCGAGCAGGACCTCGTTCAACAACGCAGCGGCCTCTGGGCTGCGCAGAATCGACGTGTGCGTCGCCGCCAGGCCGTAGACGCGCGTCGCCTGCTGTTGCACCTCGGGCGCGAGCTGGCTCTTGAGCTCCACCACGCCGTCGGTGCCGCTGCCGCCCTCGAAGCTGAAGAAGAGGTAGTGGCGCGGCAACAGCGGCCTGTCCAACGCGGCGTCGATGAAGTCGCTGCCCGCCGCGATGTCAGCCCACGACGAGACGACGGTGGGCGCGGCCTGCAGCCCGAGGTTGGCGCGCGCCACCCCGCCCCACGGCGTCGAGAACGTCACCAGCGACGTCACCCAGCGGCCGGGCAGCTGCGCCACCGCGTCACGCGCCACGAGCCCGCCCATGCTGTGTGCGACGACGTGCAGTGCGTTGAAGTGCAGTTGCCGCTGCAGCAGCTCGAGCACGCGCTGCAGCATCTCGCTCGCGTAGGTGAGCGACGCGCCGCTCGGGTAGCTCACCACCCAGGGCTGAAAGCGCTGCCGGTCGAGCCCGTCGATGAGCTGCGAGAACTCGCTGGGGTGCCCGCGCGCGCCGTGCACGAAGACCACCGGCGTCTTCGTCGGGTCGTACGGCTGCAAGAAGCTGACGCCGAGGCCGTAGCGCTTCAGGAACGCGGCGGTGTTGAGGTAGCCGAGCTCGCCGGCTTCTTCACCGAGGCGCGTGTCGTCGAGCTTCGCGAGGTCGCCGACGTGCTCGTAGATGAGGTGGCGCGCCCACGTCTCTTCGGCGTCAGGCAGCTCCACCGGTGACGACACCGGCGTCACGTCAGCGCCCAGCTCGGCCAGCAGCCCCCACACCGGACGGCCGGCGTTGACCTCGATGGACGGGAGCTCGACGCGCGGCTCGCTGACCCCGAGGCGGCGATCTCCATCGACGTCGACGAAGGCCACCAGCCGGTACTCGCCCCCGCGACAGAGGTAGTCGAAGCGACGCGCGTCGAGGAAGCCCAGCACGCTGTAGCGCACCCAGCCGCGTCGACCCTTCTTGTAGAGGACGACCCAGCGGTCACCGGCGGGCGCGCCGGCCTTCACGCGCACCAGGCCGGACACCGTGGTGTAGCCGCTGCGCACGTCGTTGTAGCGGCGCGCGCGGAGTGACGCGCACCCCGCGCAGCACAGCATCGCCAGCAGACCGAGCCACCGCATCGCCGCGAGACTCTGGCGAGAACACAGCGCGCGGGCCAGTCACGCCGTCATTCGTGCCCGAGGACGAACTCGACCCGGCGGTTGGCCTCGCGGCCCTTCGCCGTCTTGTTGTCTTCGAGCGGGCGCGTATCGCCGTAGCCCTTCGCCTGCAGCCGCGCGCCGTCGACGCCGAACTTGATGAGGCGCTCGCGCACCGAGTCGGCGCGCTGCTGGCTCAGCGTGAGGTTCTTCTCGGCCTTGCCCACGTTGTCGGTGTGGCCTTCGACGATGACCAGCTTCACGTCGGGGTGGTCGACCAGCACGCGCGCGACCTGCTGCAGCAGCTTGTCGCTCTTGGGCAGCACGGTGGCCTTGCCCGTCGCGAAGTACACCTTGTCGAGGATGACGAGCTTCTCGGCGGTGATGACGACGAGCTGCTTCTGCTTCGCGGGGCAGCCCTGGTTCGCGGCGACGCCCTTCTCCTTCACGCAGTTGTCGAGGCGGTCCACCACGCCGTCACCGTCGGTGTCGACGTCCGGGCAGCCCTTCATCGCCGCGACGCCGGCTTCATTCACGCAGAGGTCGTGCGCGTCGTCGAAGCCGTCGCCGTCACTGTCGGGGCAACCCGCATCAGCGATGGGCCCCGCCGCCGCCGGGCACGCGTCGCGCGCGTCGGGAATGCCGTCCTTGTCGCCGTCGGGCTCGGGGCAGCCGTCGAGCTCGCGCACGCCGGGCACCTTGACGCACTTGTCCGAGAGGTTGAGCACGCCGTCGCCGTCGTCATCGACGTCGGCGCAGCCCTTGAGCGCCAGCACGCCGGGCGCGTCGACGCAGGCGTCATCAGCGTTCTTCGTGCCGTCGCCGTCGAGGTCGAGCTCCGGGCAGACCTTCGGGTCGTGCGGCTGACCGTCGACGCACACCGACTTCACCGGCGCGGGCTTGCTGCCCTCGCCACCGAAAGACGGCGTGAAGGCCGCGCCCAACAACACGCGGAACGCCGGCGTGCCGGGCTGCGTGCCAAAGCCGGGGCCACCGATGAGCGCGAGCTCGAACAGCTGGTGCGGCGCCCAGCGCACGCCCGCGTACAGCTCACCCGCGACCGGCGACTGCGTGAAAGGAATGTCGAGGCGGCCCGAGATTTCGCCGCGCAGCACCTTGCCCGTCGTCGACAGCACGAGGCCCGTCGTCATGTAGCTGCCGACCTGGGTCATCGAGCCGTCGTTGAGCGACGACGCGGGGCGCAGCGCGAACGCCACGTTGCCGCCGACGCGAAACATGCTGCCGAGGCGCTTGCCCACGCCGATGGTGGGCACCGCGGTCACGGTGTTCTCGCGCGTCAGCGCTTCAGCAGAGCCGAGCGGAAGGCCCACCGCGAGGCCGGCCGAGAGGTCCAACGGCGCGCCGCTGCGCTCACGCAAGATGCCGCCGCGCACCTGGAGCCACGGCGTGCCGAGCGCCACCACGTTGGTGACCGGCGTGTAGCCGGTGCCTTCGGCGTTGCCGGTCTGCGAGAGCACCACCGGCACCTGCACGCCCGCTTCGAGCCAGTCGGTGATGCCGAAGGCCGCGCCGAGGTGCGCCGTCCACCGCGAGCCCACCAGCGAGGCCACGGGCAGGCCGTTCTCACGCACCACGAGCGGGTTGTGTTGGTAGTGGCCGAAGAGCGACACGCGCAGCGCCATGGGGTCGAGCAGCGCGCCGCCTTCCTGCAACAGGCCGTCGGCCGCGCCCGGGTTCAAGCGCACGCGCTCGAGCTCGAACGGCGCCACCACGGTCTGGGCCTGCGCCGCGCGGCTCACCACCGCGGCCGCCGCCAGCGCCGCGCCCGCGTGACGCGAGCGCCGCGTGAAGAGGAAGCCCACGACGAGCGCCGCGAGCCACAGCAGCGACGACGACGGCGAGCTGGTGCAGCCGATGCCGCCGCCGGCCACGCTGCCGGCCACCACGCGCACCGACACCGGGTCGCTGCGCAGCGTGTTGCCTTCTTCGTCGACGATCTCCACCACCAGCGAGGCCTCGCCGGGCGGCAGCGGCTTGTCGAGGCTGCACACGAAGTTGCCGTTCTCGTCGGCCGTCGTGGTGCACACCTCTTCACCATTCACGCGCACCACCACGGTGCTGCCGGGCGCGGCCGTGCCGGTCACGTCGGGCGTACGCGGCGTCACACCTCCGCCCGTGGGCGAGATGACGACCGGCGGCACGGTGGTGATGCTGAAGGCCACCGGCGCCGACGCATCAGAGCTGACGCCCGCGCGCGTGGCCGTCGCCGTGACGTTGTGCGCGCCATCGGCCAGCGCTGACGTCGCCGTGCACGAGAACGTGCCGTCCGACGCCGCGACCGCGGTGCAGACCTCGACGCCGTCGACGCGCACGCTGACGGTGGTGCCCGCTTCAGCGGTGCCGCTGAACGTCGGCGTGTTGTCGACCAGGGTGGCGCCGGCCGTCGGCTTGGTGATGACGGGCGTGGCCGGCTTCGGCGGCGGCGCGTCGTCGACCTCGAACGTCACCGCGTCAGAGGTCGCCGTGCCGCCAGGCGTGGTGCTGGTCGCCGTGACGGTGTGCATGCCCAGCGCGAGCGCGCCGCTGCCCGCACACGAGAACGCGCCCGTCTGGTCTGCCGTCGTCGTGCAGTACGTCGCGCCGTCGACGGTGACGGTCACGGTGCTGCCGGGCTGCGCAGTGCCAGAGACGTCCGGCGTGGTGTCGAAGAGCGTCGCGCCCGCGGTCGGCGAGGTGATGGCCGGCTTCGACGGCGCGTCGACGACGGTGAAGGCCACGTCAGCCGAGGCCTGCGAGCGGTTGGTGGCCGCGTCGATGGCCGTGGCGTTGACGGTGTGCGCGCCGGGCGGCAGCGCCTGGGTGAGCGCGCAGCTCCACGCGCCGCTCGCGTCGGCCGTGGTGGTGCACACCACCTGGCCGTCCACGCGCACCTCGATGGCCGCGTTCGCTTCGGCGGTGCCGGTGATGGTGGGCGTGCGCGCGACCTCCTGGTTCGCGGTCGGCGACGTCACCACCGGCGCGACGGGCGCCAGCGTGTCGACAGAGAAGTCGATGGTCATCGACGGCGCGCTGGTGCCGTTGGCGTCGGTGGCCGTGGCGTTGACCGTGTGCGCGCCATCGGTGAGCGCCGTGGTCGGCGTACAGCTCCACGTACCGTCGGCCGCGGCGGTCGCGCTGCAGGCCGCCATAGCGGCGCCATCGATGAAGACCGCGACGCTCGCGAACGGCGGCGCGGTCCCCGTGATGGTGGGCGTCGCGTCGTTCAACGAGGCCTGCGCCACGGGGCTGGTGATGGTGGGCGGCGAGACCGGCAGCGAGCCGTCGACGGTGATGGCTACGCTGTTTGAATCGACGCTGGTGTTGCCGGCCGCGTCGACCGCGCGCGCCACGAGCGTGTGCGCGCCGTCGGCGAGCGCCGTCGCCGGAGAACAGACCCACACGCCGTTCATGTCGGCCTGCGCGCTGCACGCCGCGGCGGTGTTGCCGTCGACGAAGACCGACACGGTGGCGTTCGCTTCGGCCGTGCCGCTGATGGTGGGCCGCGCGCCGGTGGTGGCGTTGGCGACGGGCTGCGCGATGACGGGCGCGACCGGCGCGGTGAGGTCGACGGTGAAGCCGACCGGCGCCGAGGGCATGCCCACCACACCGACGACGGTGGCCGTGGCGGTCACGGTGTGCGCGCCTTCCGTCAGCGCGGGCGAGAGGTCGCACGAGAAGTTGCCGCTGGCGTCGGTGGTCGCCGTGCACGCGGGCGTGCTGCTGCCGTCGACGTACACGTGCACGGTGCTGAGCAGCGCCGCCTGACCCGAGACAGTCGGCGTGGCGTCGTTGACGCTGCTGCCGTCAGCCGGCGCGGTGATGACCGGCGGGCCGGGCGCGACGTCGGGCGCGACCGAGAAGTTGCGCGTCATCGACGCGGCGCTGGTGTTGCCCGTCGCGTCTTGCGCGGTGGCCGTCGCGGTGTGCGCGCCGACCGCGAGGTTGTTGGCGACGCACGCCCAGGCGCCGGTGCTGCTCGCCTGCGCAGTGCACGCTTCGGTCGACGAACCATCGACATAGACGCGCACGGTGCTGTTGGCCTCGGCCGTGCCCGAGAACGTCGTCGACGTGGCCGAGATGCCGCCTTCCGTCGGCGCGGTGATGACAGGCGCAACAGGCGCCGCCGAGTCGAGCTCGAACGACACGGTCGCCGGCGCGGTCGCGTTGCCCGCGGCGTCGGTCGACACGGCGCTCGCGGAGTGCGCGCCATCGGCCAGCGTCGTCGCGCAGCTCCAGGTGCCGCTCGCCGGAACGGTGACGGTGCAGGTCGCCGTGGTGCTGCCGTCGAGGAACACGGTGACGGTGGTGCCGACGTCAGCCGTGCCAGTGATGGTGGGCGAGGTCGCGAGCAGCTCGCCAGCCGTCGGCGAGGTGATGACGACGCTCGAGGGCGCCGCGGTGTCGATGGTGATGGCCACCGACGCCGAGGTGGGCGACGTGTTGTTCGCCGCGTCGACCTGCGACGCCGTCAAGGTGTGCGCGCCGTCGCTCAGCGCAGCGCCGACGTTGCACGACCACGAGTTGTCAGACGCGACGGTGGCGGTGCACGCCGCCGTGCTGCTGCCGTCGACGAAGACCGACACGGTCGCGCCCGCTTCACCCGTACCGCTGACCGCCGGCGTCGAGTCGCTCAGCTGCGCGTTGTCGACCGGCGTGGAGATGACGGGCGCGCTGGGCGCCGACGTGTCGACGGTGACAGCGACAGAAGCAGAGGTCCCCGACGTGTTGCCGGCGGGATCGCTCGCGGTGGCCGTCAGCGTGTGCGCGCCGTCGGTGATGGCCGTCGAAGGCGTGCAGCTCCACGTGCCGCCAGCGGTGACGACCGCCGTGCAAACCGGCGTGGTGCCGCCGTCGACGAAGACCGACACGGTGCTGCCAGCTTCCCCGGTGCCCGAGATGTCAGGCGTGGCGTCGCTCAACGCCGCGCCCGCGGTGGGGACCGAGATGGCCGGCACGGTCGGCGCGGTGACGTCGACGGTGAAGCTGGTGGCCGACGAGTCGACCGACGTGTTGCCGGCCGCGTCCGTCGCGCGGGCGAGGACGCTGTGCGCGCCTTCCGTCAGCGGCGCCGTCGCGGTGCAGCTCCAGGTGCCGCCAGTGGCCGTGGCGGTGCAGGCGGTGACGCCGTCGACCACCACCGTCACGGTCGCGCCAGCTTCAGCGGTGCCGCTGTACGTCGGCGTGGTGTCGTTGGTGACGGCGCCAGCCGCGGGCGCCGAGACGACGGGCGCGGGCGGGGCGACGGTGTCGACAGTGAAGGGCCGCTGCGCGGTCAGCGCTGACTGGTTGCCCGCGGCGTCGGTCGCGCGGGCGGTCGCGTTGTGCGCGCCCTGCGACAACGCAGACGAGACGGTGCAGCTCCACGCACCCGACGCGTTCGCCGTGGCGGTGCACGCGGCGGTGCCGTCGACGAAGACCGAGACCGTCGCGTTCGCTTCGGCCGTGCCCGAGATGGCGGGCGTGGTGGTCGTCAGCAGCGCGTTGGCCGCAGGCGCGTTGATGACTGGCACCGCAGGCGCGAGCGAGTCGACGGTGAAGGGCCGCTGCGCCGTCAGCGCCGACTGGTTGCCCGCAGCGTCGGTCGCGCGCGCCGTCGCGTTGTGTGCGCCCTGCGCGATGGCGGGCGAGACGACACAGCTCCACGCGCCCGAGGCGTTCGCCGTCGCCGTGCACGCGGCGGTGCCGTCGACGAAGACCGAGACGGTGGCGTTCGCTTCAGCCGTGCCCGAGATGGTGGGCGTGGTGGTGGTGACGAAGGCGTTCGCCGCCGGGACGTTGATGACGGGCACCGGAGGCGCGATCGAGTCAACCGTGAAGGGCCGCTGCGCCGTCAGCGCCGACTGGTTGCCGGCGGCGTCGGTGGCGCGCGCGGTCGCGTTGTGTGCGCCCTGCGCGATGGCGGGCGAGACGACACAGCTCCAGGCGCCGGAGGCGTTCGCCGTCGCCGTACACGCCGCGGTGCCGTCGACGAAGACCGAGACCGTCGCGTTCGCTTCAGCCGTGCCCGAGATGGTCGGCGTGGTGGTGGTGACGAAGGCGTTCGCCGCCGGGACGTTGATGACCGGCACCGCAGGCGCGAGCGAGTCGACGGTGAAGGGCCGCTGCGCCGTCAGGGCCGACTGGTTGCCGGCCGCGTCGGTGGCGCGCGCCGTCGCGTTGTGCGCGCCCTGCGCGATGGCGGGCGACACAGCGCAGCTCCAGGCGCCCGAGGCGTTCGCCGTCGCCGTACACGCCGCGTTGCCGTCGACGAAGACCGACACCGTCGCGTTCGCTTCGGCCGTACCCGAGATGGTGGGCGTCGTGGTGTTCACCAGCGCGTTCGCGGCAGGCGTCGTGATGACGGGCACCGGCGGCGCGACGGTGTCGACGGTGAAGGGCCGCGCGGCGGTGAGGCCCGACTGGTTGCCCGCGGCGTCGGAGGCGCGCGCGGTGGCGTTGTGCGCGCCCTGCGCGATGGCCGGCGAGACGACGCAGCTCCACGCACCGGCAGCGCTCGCGGCGGTGCTGCACGCGGCGACGCCGTCGACGAAGACCGTCACCAGCGCGTTGGCTTCCGCGCTACCGCTGATGGTGGGCGTGGTGCTGCCGACGGCCGCGTTGGCGGTGGGCGTGGTGATGACGGGCAGCGCGGGCGCGGTGACGTCGAGCGTGAAAGGTGACGAAGCGGTCGGCAGCGAGCTGTTGCCCGCGGTGTCGACGGCCTGCACCTGCACGGTGTGCGCACCTTCCGTCAGCGTGGCCGAGCAGCTCCACGCGCCGAGGCCGCTGGCGACCGCGGTGCACGACGGCGTCATGCTGCCGTCGACGAAGACGCGCACGGTGGCGCCCGCTTCAGCGGTGCCGGAAAACGAGGGCATCAGCGTCGCGAGGTTCGCGCCCGAGGCCGGGGTGCTGAGCGTGGGCGACGCAGGCGCCAGCGTGTCGATGGTGACGTTGACGGTGCTGGAGCTGACGCTGGTATTGCCGACTGCGTCAGCCGCGCGCGCGGTGATGGCGTGCGCGCCTTCGCTGAGCGCCGTGCTGCCCGCGCAGCTGAACGCACCGAGCGCCGAGGCCGTCGTCGTGCAGTAGCTGACGCCGTCGACCAGCACGGTGACGCTGCTGTTCGCTTCAGCCGTGCCGCTCACGGTGGGCGTGCCGGTGTTCAGCGTCGCGCCGTTCACGGGCGACGAGATGACGGGGGCCGCAGGCGCCGCGGTGTCGACGGTGAAGCTGAAGGCAGTGGTGAGCGCCGACGCGTTGCCCGCGGCATCGGTGGCCGACGCGCGCACGCTGCGGCTGCCGTCGAGCAGAGACGAAGCGGTGCAGCTCCACGCGCCGCCGGGGCCCGCCACAGCGCTGCACGCCGGCGTCGCCGAGCCATCGACGAAGACGCGCACCGTCGCGCCGGGCTCCGCCGTGCCAGAGAAGTCAGGCGTGTTGTCGGCGGTGGTGCTCCCCGCCGCGGGCGTCGACACGACAGGCAGGGCCGGCGCCACGGTGTCGATGGAGAAGCCTCGCGCCGCGCTCGCCGCAGACATGCGACCGCCCGAGTCCGTCTGCGTCGCGGTCACGCTGTGCGCGCCCTGGGCGAGCGCAGGAGAAGCGGTGCAGCTCCAGGTGCCGCCGGCCACGACGGTGGCGGTGCAGACCGTGGTCGCGCCTTCGCGCACGGTGACGGTGGCGCCGACGTTGCCGGTGCCCGAGATGACCGGCGTGGTGGTCGTCAGCGTCGCTCCCGCGGCAGGCGCGGTGATGGCCGGCGCGTTGGGCACGCAGACGCTCGAGGGGCCGCTGCACACGTAGCCGGTCTCGACCGCGCACGTGGCGCTGCAGCCGTCGCCCGCCGTGGTGTTGCCGTCATCGCAGCCTTCGGTGCCGCCACCGCTGACCGTTTCGCGCACGCCGTTGCCGCACGACGCGGCGAGCGGCGCGGAGCACAGCGTGTTGGGCTGGCCGACGTACGGCGTGCAGCGGTCGGCGACGGTGGACCACGTGGCCGGCGCGACCTGCGTCGAGCCCATGATGGTGAAGCCCGCGGCCTGCGCGGCGGTCAACACGGCGGCGTTGCTGCGGTCGGTGTACGTGGTGCAGTTGCTGGTCGCCGTGGTGCCGTTGAAACAGACGGCGCTGTCGGCCATCAGCAACTCCATCGTCGAGTTGCCGCCCTGTTCCCAATAGATGAGCTCAATTGGATACACGCCGGGCTGCGCAAACGAGACACGGCGCGTGTCGCCAGCCGGGCCGCGGTTGGCGTTGTATTCCATCACCGTCGTGTAACCGATGCGCAGCGAGTAGCCGTCGTCGCTGTTCACCATGAAGGTCTTGGTGCCCGCCGAGGTGATGTGCAGGTTGCCGCGCAGGCGGTACGCAAAGCGCTCGCCGCCGAGGTCACCACCGTTGCTGGTGCACCCCGTCGTCCACGCCGAGCGCACGTCAGGCGAGTGCGCGCCGCCCGAGTACGCCTGGTTCACGAGGTCGGCCACCGGCACCAGCTCGCGCGCCGTCTGGCCGCGCGTGGGCTGCGAGCCGGGCGTGAGGTTGTCGATGACGTCGAGCGCAGTGGCGACGTTGCTCATGAGCCCGTTGCCGCTCTCGGCCTGCTTCGCGAAGAAGCCGCAGAAGCCCGGGTGCTGGTTCACGCCGGTGACGGCGGTGTCGAAGACCATGTCTCCGTCCGCGTCGATGCGGGTGCCAGCGTCGATGGCGGTGATGGTGCCGGCCGCAGGCGTTTGAGCCAGGGCCACCGAGGCGAAGACCAACGTGAGGGCGAACAACGGTCGTGCGTTCATCGTGGCGCAGCCTCTTCCAAGAGCCGTGCCCAGCCAAAATTTCAGAATTTTAGCTGGTTGAACGAGACGCCACGTTGCAGACCGCAACGGTCTTTCGGTTCTGCGACTACCGTTTCAGCAGCAACTTTCAGCGCGGCGGCAGCGGCAGCAGGCGCGAGGTTGAGCGCTGATAGTCCCCATATTCCGGGTACTTCGACTTGGTGATGCTCTCGGTAAACCGGGTTGATCCATCGAAGAGGAGCGTCAGCAGGACCGGGCCCAGAATGCTCCAATGAAAGAGGTGCCCCGTTGCGGCAACGCCGAACCCGTAGATGACCCACCACTGCGCCACCTCGCAGAAGAAGTTCGGGTGCCGGGAGTAACGGAAGAGGCCGGTGGTGCAGAACTGTGGGCCTGCCTCGCCCTTCGCCTTCCGCGCGGTCTTCGCCTTGTGGAAGTTCCACTGCTGCTGGTCGGCGATGGTCTCACCGGTGAGGAACGCGAGGAACGCCACCGTCAGCGCGACGTCGAGCGCACCGAGCGGCGTGCCGCTGGTCGCGAGGTCATTCGCCGGCGCCACGAGCAGGAAGATGAGCGCGTTCTGGTACGGCGCGATGAAGGTCGCGTTGAAGAGCTGGAAGCCGATGGGCCCCAGCTTCTGGCGCAAGATGGCCCAGCGGTAGTCCTCGCCTCCGGGCGCGTAGCCGCCCTTGCGCGCGTAGTTGAACGTGAGCCGCGCGCCCCACAGCGTCGTGAGCACCGCGATGAGCCACAGCCGCGGCGACGCGTCGGGCGTGCGGTACACCATGAGCCAGACGTAGACCGGCGGTGCAATCGACCACACGCGGTCGACCCACGAGTACTCGCGCGTGATGACCGACAGCAGCCAGGTCACCGCGATGACGCCGAGGCAATACGGGATGAGGTCGAAGAAGGGGCCGCTCATTGACGCGCGCCAGTTAGAGCAAGGCGAGCCGCCTGTCACGGTCCAGCAAGGCAGTGCCTAGTCAGACGAGTGACGCGGTATGCGGGCGTCGTGTCGACCGACGCGCCACAGCTCGATGGGTTGATGAAGGCGCTGGCGCAGGGCGACCGGTCTGCCTTCACGCCGGTGTTCCAGGCGCTGTGGGGGCCGACGCTGAAGCTGTGCACGCGGTTGGTGGGCGACGACGGCGCCGACGTGGCGCAGACGGCGATGCTGAACATCCTCGAGCGCGCCGGCGAGTACGACTGGCGGCGGCCCGCGCTGCCCTGGGCGATGGGGCTCGCGGCGTGGGAATGCCAGACGCACCGCACCCGCGTGGCGCGTCGGCGTGAGGGCGGCGAAGTGCCCGAGGTGAGCGACGGCGGCGACGAAGCGGCCGCGCACGAGCAGCGCCAGTTGGAAGCGGCGGCCACCGAGGCGCTGGGCACGCTCTCGGAGCAGGACAAAGAGACGTTGGTGGACACGTACTGGGCACGCGCGCCGGCCACGGGCGCGACGGTGCGCAAGAGACGAGAGCGGGCGTTGGTGCGGCTGCGCGATGCGTTCAGGAGGCTGTATGGAATTGATTGACCTCACGAAGCTCGAGGCCGCGGCGCGCGGACGCTACGAGCGAACGCGCCTCGGGTGGAGCCTCGCGGGCGCGACGCCGGTGCTGCTGGTGGTGGTGGCGGCGATGGTGCTGAGCCGCCAGCCGACGTCTTCGGCGCTCTTCGGCGGGCTCGCGTTCGTGACGGGCGTGGTGCTGCTGTGGCGCGGGCAGTCGCTGCGCCACGCGTTCTGGCCCGGCGTGATCTCGGGGCTGCTGCCGCTGGTGCTGTCGCTCGCCGCCAACGTGGGCCACGGCTGCGCGCACGGGCATTGCTCGACGTGGTGCGTGCCGGCCTGCAGCGCCGGTGGCGTGGGCGCGGGGCTCTTCGTGGCGTACCTCGCGACGAAGAAGAAGCTGGGCTGGCAGTTCTGGGCCGGCGCGTCGGTGATGTCTGTGTTGACGGGCGCGATGGGCTGCGCATGTGTCGGCGCGTCGGGTGTGCTGGCGCTCGTGATCGGCTTCGCCGCGGGGCTGCTGCCGCAGGGCGTGCGCGCTATGCTTCGACGCGCATGAAGCCAACACAAGCCACTGGAGAGCCGGAGCGTCTGCTCACGTGGGACGAGCGCATTCTGGCGGTGCTGCCACCTGGCGTTGACGAGACGCAACTCGACGAGAACCTCAAGCTGACGCCCACCGAGCGCATCGAGAAGCTCGAGCGGTTCCTCGCCGACATCACGGAGCTGCGCGCTGGGCTGCCACGGTGACTTCTTTCTCACGCCTCATCGGCGCGCTCACCACCGCGGAGGTGGAGTTCGTCCTCATCGGCGGATTGGCACTGATCAGCCGCGGCGGCACACGCACCACGCAAGACCTCGACCTCGTCTACGAGCGGGGCTCGGCGAATCTTGAGCGCCTCGTGACGGCGTTGCAGCCTCTCCGCCCACGCCTTCGCGGCGCACCAGCGGAATTGCCGTTCTTCTTCGACGCGCGCACCCTGAAGTCCGGGCTCAATTTCACTCTCGTCACCGACTTCGGCGAAGTGGACCTCCTCGGAGAGGTGACCGGACTGGGTGGGTACGCCGCGGCACTGGCGAAGAGCTCCGTGCTGCCGATGTTCGGCCACCAGGTGCGCGTGCTGGACCTCGAAGGACTTGAACAGAGCAAGCGGGCTGCAGGCCGCGCCAAAGACCTCATCGACCTCGAGACGATCGCCAGCCTGAAACGCCGCTGACCTGTCACGCTTTCCGTGCACGGCGCCTACGACGTGCATGGACTTCGTAGCCCCTCGCACTGCCCTCCTCCTCGCCCTCTCACTCGCAGCGACGTCGTGCGCTGGGCCTGACGCGCACCGCAAGGCGACGCACGCCGACGACGCCGCGCCCCGCCCCACCGCCGCCGCCGTGCTCGCGTCTGACGACCCGCTCGCCGCGCAGACCAACGTCGCGCCCGCCGAGGAAGACGCCGGCCATCACCACCATCACCACGGCGCCGCGCCCACCGAGGCCGTCGACCCGGTCTGCGGCATGACCGTCGACCCGGCCACCGCCAAGGGCGGCTCCGCGGAAGTGGACGGCAAGACGTACTTCTTCTGCTCGTCGGGTTGCCGGAAGGCGTTCCTCGACAAGCACGGCGGCCACAAATGAGACACGCACTCCTGTCATTATTTGTCTTCACTGGCTGCGCGACCACCTCGCTGCGCGGCGAGTACCGCAGCGTCGAGCAATCGCTCGCGTCGCGGGCGTCGCTCGACGTGACCTTCGACCTGAGCGCCCCCGACGACGTGCCCGATGAGGTCGACTCGCTGCTCGAGCATGCGCTCTCTGCCGACGACGCCGTGCGCATCGCGATGCTGAACAACCGCGATGGCCGCGCCGCGCTCGCTGACCTCGGCATCGCCCGCGGCAACTACGTGCAGGCCGGCCTCCTGCCGAACCCCGAGGTCGAGTTCGAGATGCGCGCGCCGGGCGGCGCCCAACCTGCCCAGCTCGACCTCGGGCTCGAGCTGAACCTCTCGGCGTTCTGGCTCACCGCGCTGCGCTCCGGCGTCGCCGAGTCACAGCTCGAAGCCGCGCGGCTGCGCGCCGCGGGCCTGCTGCTCGACCTCGCCTACGAGACGCGCATCGCCTTCTACGAAGCCCAGGCCGCGCACCAACGCCATGAGCTCCGGCTGCGCGCCCTCGCCGCACAGCAGGCCTCGTACGACGCCGCCCTCGAGCTCTCCCGCGTCGGTAACCTCCCCGCCGTGCGCCTGGCCAACGAGCTGGCGGCCGTCGAGCTCTCGCGCGTGCAGGTCGCCGAGGCCGAGAACGCGTGGCTCGACGCGCGCGAGAAGCTGACCCGGCACCTCGGCCTCACCGGCGCGCGCACGCAGTGGACGCTCGCGGAGCCGCTGGCGCTGCCCGATGAGACGAAACGTGACGACGACCTCGAGCGCGTCGCCGTCGACGCCAGCCTCGAGCTGCTCGAGCTCCAGCTGCGCGCCGAGGCCGCCAGCCGCAAGGTCGGCCTCGCGAAGACGGAAGGCATCCTCCCGCACGTCAGCGCCGGCTTTCACGGCGAGCGCGACGCCGACCTCTGGGAGCTGGGCGCGCACGTCACCGTCGCTTTGCCGGTCTTCGACCGCGCCGAGGGCCGGCAGCTCGCCGCGAAGAGCGAGTACGACGGGCTGCGCGCGCGCGCCCAGGGCCGCGCCGTGCAGGTGCGCTCGGTGGCCCGCGCCACGTTGAACCGCGCCGAGTCGGCCACGCGCCGCGCCCGCCACTACGCGCAGCGCCTCGTGCCTGCGCGTGAAGAAGCGCTGACCCAGACGTTGCTGCAATACAACGCCATGACCGTCGGCGTGTTCGAGCTGCTCGCCGCGCAGCGCGCCGTCACCGACACCGCGCTGCTGCAGGTCGACGCCACGCTCGACGCGTGGAAGGCGCGCGCTGGCCTCGAGCTGCTGAAGGCCGGCCGCACCACGCCGCTGCAGCTCGCCGCCGTGCCCAGCTCGACCGCCAACGAAACCGCCGCCTCGGGAGGCCACTGAAATGAACCGTCGTGAATTGATGCAATTGGGTCTCATGGCCGGCAGCGCGCTCGTGGCCCGCGACGCGCTGGCGAAGGCCGTCGCCCCGTCACAGCCCGTCGTCGCGCCGGGCGGCCAGCGCGCCGTCATCACGCCCAACGGCAGCTCGCTGGTCTGGAAGACGGTGGGCGGCGTGAAGGTGGGCCACCTCATCGCGCACGAGCTCGACCACGAGTTCACGCCAGGGCTGCGCGCGAAGGTCTGGGGCTACAACGGCAGCTCGCCGGGGCCCACGCTGGAGGTCACCGAAGGCGACGCCGTGCGGCTCTACGTCACCAACCGCTTGCCGGAGCCCACCACGGTGCACTGGCACGGCGTCATCCTGCCCAATGGCATGGACGGCGTGTCTGGTTTGACGCAAAAGCCAATCAAACCAAACGAGACATTCCTCTACGAGTTCACGTTCAAGAATGCGGGCACGTTCATGTACCACCCGCACTACGACGAGATGACGCAGATGGCGCTCGGCATGATGGGGATGATTGTCGTGCACCCGCGCGCGCCGAAGGGCCCCCGGGTGGCGCGCGATTTCGCGCTGATGTCGCACGAGTGGAAGATCGAGCCCGGCGCCGCGCGGCCTGACCCCAACGCCATGAATGACTTCAACCTGCTGACCTTCAACTCGAAGGCGTTCCCCGGCACCGCGCCGCTGGTGATGGGCGTCGGCGAGCGCGTGCGCGTGCGCATCGGCAACCTCTCGCCCATGGACCACCACCCCATTCACCTGCACGGCGTCTCGGCCGAGCTGACGTGGACCGACGGCGGTGAAGTGCCGCTGTCGGCGCGCCACCCCGAGACGACGTTCCTGGTGCCCGTCGGCAGCGTGCGCGTCTTCGAGTTCGTCGCCACCGAGCCGGGTGACTGGGCCATGCACTGTCACATGACTCACCACGTGATGAACCAGATGGGCCACGGCTTCCCGGTGATGGTGGGCGCTGACGCCGCGCGCATCGATCGCCGCGTGAAGGCGCTCGTGCCCGGCTACATGACGATGGGCCACGACGGCATGGGCGCGATGTCCGAGATGCAGATGCCCGCGCCCACGAACTCGATTCCCATGCGCGGCGGCAGCGGCCCGTTCGCCAGCATCGACATGGGCGGCATGTTCACCGTGCTCAAGGTGCGCGCGCGGCCCGACGAGGCTGACCCCGCGGGCTGGTACGAGCACCCCGCGGGCACCGTCGCCGACCTCGCCAGCCCCGCGCAGCTCGCCGCCGACGGCATCGAGGTGACCCGCACTGGCTGACGAACGACCAACTCTTTGATGGGGCGCACATCTGCGTTTCAGTCGCACGGCAGGTGACGGTTGACGCAGCGAGGCACGACTGTAAGCCTCCGCCCGCACCTCGGGGCCAACCACCCACCGCCCGGCCCCCTCCTCATCAAAGGGATTCGTCATGAAGACCCGCATTGCGGTCGTCGTTGCATTTCTGGGCCTCAGCGCCTGCCGCGTCGTCGAGCCGCCTCCGCCGCCAGAAGCGCCCCGCATCACCGCTTTCACCACCGACAAGTCGCGCATCGCCTCGGGTGAGTCGGCGACGCTGACGTTCACCACCACCGGTGCGACGAAGGTGGACATCATCGACGACCGCGGCGGCTCGGTGCAGCTGACCGGCGACGCCACCAGCGGCACCGCCACCGTCGCGCCGCGCGCTTCTGCGTTCTACGTGCTGCGCGCCATCGGCGAAGGCGGCCGCGACACGGCCTTCGTGCAGATCGCCGTCAACGAGCCGCTGCAGGACGTGTTCTTGCTGCCGGTGCCGTCGACTGTGGCCGCGGGTGAGACCGCGCAGCTGCTGTGGGGCGCGGCGGGCGCCAGCACGGTGACGCTGAGCACCAACGGCGGCGCGCCGCAGACGCTGACGGGCAACACCGGCGTGGTGGCGGTGACGCCCACGCGCACCAGCGAGTACGTGCTCAACGCGCAAGGCGCGCCCGGTACGCCGGCGCTCTCGGCGCTCGCGCACGTCACCGTGACGCCCGTGCTGACCAGCTTCACCTTCGACGCGCCGCTGGGCGTGAAGGCCGGTGAGGTCATCAACTTCGCGTGGACGTCGGGTGGCGCCACGCAGCTGGTGTTGAGCGAGCAGACCTTCGGCCGCCTCGCGGTCATCACCGACGCCGCGTCGCTCGAGAACGGCGCGTTCCCCTACACGCTGCCGATGACGCTGCCCAACGGCTTCGACCTCACCGACGGCCTCGCGCTGCACTTCACGCTGACCGCCAACAGCGAGGGCGCCAGCGTGAGCCGCAGCATCACCACCACCATCGGCGAGCGCCCGGCGTTCGAGCTGCTGCTGATGCCCGAAGCGGTGTCGACCGCTGGCCGCCTCACGGTGCAGTGGCGCACCGTCAACGCGAACAAGCTGGTGATTCTGGCCGGCGGTCAGCCCGTGTTCGAGACGCTGGCCGGTGACGTCGCGCGCGTGGCTGAAGGCTCGGTGCAGCTGCCCGCGCCGTCGGCCCAGACCGACTACACCGTCGTCGCGTCGGCGCCCAACGGGCTCGAAGACCGCCAGCTGCGCACGGTGCGCGTGGTGTCGCTGCCCACCATCGACAGCTTCATGCTCACCAACGTCGTCAACGCCGGCGGCGACACCGCCACCGCGCGGTGGACCACGAGCAACGCCACGCGCGTCGCGCTGCGCGTCGAGAACGGCGCCACGCTCAGCGAGGTCACCAACGCCGCGCAGGTCGCCAACGGCATGGCCACGCTGCGCCCGCTGCAGACGATGACGCTGGTGCTCGAGGCGTTCAACCTCGCCGGCGACGCGGCGCGCGCGCGTGAGACCGTGGTGGTCTCGACGCCGTCGGTCACCATCTCGCCTGACCCGGTGCTGCGCGGCGACATGGCCACGCTGACGTGGAACCTCTCGTCGCTGGGCGTCACCGAGGTCGTCGGCCTCGCCACGCCGGGCATCGAAGTGGTGCCGAACTCTTCCAACTTCGTCGACCTCACCACCGCCACCGGCGTGCAGAACCTCACCTTCGCCGACCCGTCTGACGGCGCCGAGAAGCTGACCGTGCCCGCGGGCTTCCAGTTCCGCATGCTGAACCAGCCGCGCAGCGACCTCTGGGTGTCGGTCAACGGCTTCATCAGCTTCACCGAGCCGGCGGCGGCGATGAACGCCAACGTCGACTTCACCGACGGCGGCGTGGGCACCACGCTCATCGCGCCCTTGTGGGACGACCTGACGTTCGGCCCCAACACCGAGGTGCTGTACGGCCTGCAGTCGCGCGCCGGCACCAACGAGAAGTTCCTCGTGGTGCAGTGGGAGAAGGTGGCGCTCGCGGCGAACCCCGCAGCCGAGCTCACCTTCCAGGCGCACCTGTATGAGACCGGTCAGGTCTCGTTCCTCTACAAGACGCTCGGCGGCGCGGTGAACTCCGCGACGACCGCCGTGACCGAGGGCGCGAAGAACGTCGTGCGCCAGTACGCGTTCGACGGCAACCCGACGCTGGTGGTGCCCGACCTCGAGCTCAACTTCTTCAACGCCGGCACCGCCGACGGCATGGAGACCTTCACGGCGGGCGCGGCGGAGCGCATCACGTTCTACGGCCGCACCGCGCAGAACGTGCTGCCGGCCTCCGCACTCGTCCGCAGCTTCGGCGCTGGCGACGTCACGGTGACTGAAGCGATGCCGCTGCCCGACCTCTCGACGGGCTCGTCGGGTCAATGGGTCGAGCTGCGCAACAACGCCAGCGTGGCCGTCGACTTCGGCGGCCTCACCATCTCGTCGCTCGGGTCGCTCGACGGCGGCTTCGTGATTCCCGACAACACGTTCGTCGACGCGGGCGCGTACTTCGTCATCGGCCAGTCGACTGACCCGCTCGCCAACGGCGGCGCGCCGGTGTCGCTCATCGCCGACGATCTGCCGCTGTCCATCCCGGACACGGTGGCGGTCACGCTCAGCGGAACCACGCTCGGCAGCCTCTCGTGGGACGCCGGCACGCAGAGCGAATCGGTGCAGCCGCGAGACTCGTTCCTCATGGCGAGCGGCGGGACGCCGCCGAATTGCACGCGCATGGCCACGTTCGGCACGACCGGCGCGCTCGGCACGCCGGGCGCCGCCAACGAGAGCTGTGCTCCGTACACCGTGTCGTCGATTCCTGGAGGTTTCCAACCCGCACCGGCAGGCGCGACCGTCACCCTGGTCGCGGTCGGCACGATCTTCACCGCGCTTGACGAGGGGGCGGCCGTGCTCACGCTCCCACAACCTTTCACGTACTTCGGCACGCCGTTCACGACCGTCACCGCGGTGAGCAACGGGTTCCTGACGTTCGGCTCGACCATCACCACCAGCGCGTTTCTGGGCAACCCCACGACGCCAGCGACCACCGAGCCCAACGGCGTGGTGGCGGCGTTCTGGGACGACCTCGACGAGAACACGGGCGGCACGCGCGTCGCCGCGTGGCAGGCCGGCGACCGCTACATCGTGTCGTGGGAGCACTACGAACCGTTCGGCGCGTCAGGTGAGATCAACTTCCAGGTGCATCTCGTCGCGAACGGCGCCATCGAGTTTCACTACGGCACCATGGCGCCGAGCAGCTCCGCCAGTCAGCCACGCTACGAAGGCAACAGCGCCACCATCTGGCTCGAGGCGCTCGACGGGTCCTACGCCATCCCCTTCAGCGTCAACACCGCGACCGTCACCTCCAACTCCGGCGTCCGCTTCACGCCCCGGTAACCGCCATGGACACCACCATGAACTCCGCTCTCCGCTCCGCTTTCGTTGGTCTCGCGGTCCTCACCTTCTCGGCGTGCCCTGAGGTGCCTCCGCCGGACCCGCTCTCCGCGTCTCCGTCGGTCGCCACGTTCACCGCGTCCGCTTCACAGGTCAGCGCTGGCAGCAGCGTCACGCTGTCGTGGAAGGTCGAGAACGCGACGTCGGTGCGCATCGACGAGCTGTCGCTGGGACAGGTCTCCGGCGTCTCCGGCAATGAGGGCACCGTCGAAGTGTCAGTCGGCGCCGACTCGACCTACGTGTTGACCGCGCGCAACGACCGTGGCGCCGCCGACACCGCGGTGCTCTCAGTGCGCGTCAGCGGCGCGGCGAGGGAGCTGCTGCTGGTGGCGGTGCCTGAGCAGATCAACGCCGGTCACGCAGCCACACTGGGGTGGACAGCGCCCGGGGCGACGTCGGTCACGCTCACCGGCAACCCCGGCGGAGCCGTCGACGTGCAGGGCCAGACCGCCTCGGGCTCGGTGGTCGTCACGCCCAGCACCACGACCGAGTACACGCTCACCGCCGCCAATGGACGCACGCGGACCGTGACCGTCGCGGTGGCACCGGTCATCACGTCGCTGACCAGCGCGACGCAGAGCACTGATGGCGGCACGAGCCTCACGCTCTCGTGGACGACCATCGGCGCCGCGAGCCTCCAGTTGACGGGCGCTGGTCGTGGCACGCTCGCCGACGTCACCGACGCCGCCCAGGTCGCGGCCGGCAGCTTCACGGAAACGCTCCCCACGGAGGTCGACCCCGGCCAGTACTTCTCGTACACGCTCACCGCGACGACCGGCTCGACCAGCGTGACGCGCACCGTGACGTACGCCGTGCCGGGCAACCCGGCCATCGTCTCGTTCACGGGCCCCGAGGCGGCGTTCTACGGCGACGGCGGCACCGTCGCGCTGGCGTGGCAGACCCTCGAGGCTGACGCCGTCAGCGTCCTCGCCGATGGCGTGGAGATCTACCGCGCGCCTGCTGACAAGCTCGCCAACGGCAGCGCGGCGTTCCCCACTCCGGCCAGCGATGTCGAATACACGCTCGCAGCAACCGCCTCACGCGGCGGCCGTGCCGAAGCGACCCTCGAGGTCGACGTGGTCGGCCTGCCGACGGTCGCGCTGACCGCCACGCCGCAGACCGTCACTGCTGGAGACCCGGTCTCGCTCGCCTGGACCGGCACGCACGTGCGCAGCGTCGCCATTCGCGAGGTCGGCTACGGCAGCGTGTTTTCAGCGTCGGGCCAGAACGATACGGGCACCGCCGCAGTGACGCCGAACGCCGACGCCACCTACGTCATCGAGGTCAGCAACGGGCTTGGAAACACGGCGACCGCGATGGCGCAGATCTCGGTGACCGGCACGGTGTCGCTGACGACGTCGGACACCGGCGCCCTTCGTCAGGGCCAGACCATCGCGGTGTCGGCGCAGGTGCAGGGCGGCAACGCCGACATCGTGGGTCTGCCCCACGCGCAGGTCGACGTGCGGGCGGCGTCGACGGGGTTCGATGACATCGTCGAGACCGGCACCGCCCTCACGTTCGCGTCGTCGTCGGACGCTGCCACCCTCGCGTCCGATTTCCGCATGCCGTTCCGCGGGCGCGTGGTGGGCGAGAACATCCAGGTGAGCCACCACGGGTACCTCTCGTTCGGGCCCATCAACGGCGCCAACTCCGCCGCTCAGGCGCTGCCGTCGCCCTACCTGGAAGACCTCGTCGTCGCGCCGCTCTGGTTCTCGATGAGCTCGAGCGTGGTGCGGTGGCAGGTGAAGCCGCAGGGCGCCAGCAACGTGCTCATCGTGCAGTGGAACAGCTCGTCTGCCGTGGTGCAGGCGAAGCTCTACGCCAGCGGTCAGATCGACTTCGAGTACGCCACGGTACCCACCACCGGGACCTCGGCGGTAGGCGTCACCGGCCGCGAGGAAGGCCAGACCATCGTCGCGCCTGCCGCCGTGGCCGGTCAGGGGTTCACGTTCTTCGGGCCGAAGCCCAGCCCGGTGTCAGTGCCCGTCTGGGAGACCGGTCCGATTCTCGGTCACGTGACCTTGAGCTCGGGCGCGCTGTTGCGCGTGAGCACCAGCGTCAGCGACGTGGTGCGCCCCGGTGAGCTCTCCATCAACGAGGTGATGTACGCGTCGACGGCGGGCGTGAACGGCCAGTGGGCTGAGTTGCGCAACGCGCGCCGCACGCCCATCGCCCTCGACGGGTGGTCCTTCGCGCTGCCTGACGGTGGCAGCCTCCCGCTTTCAGGCACCGTGCCCGCGCGTGGCGTGCTGGTCGTCGGCGCCACGACCGACCCCGCGTTGAACGCTGACGCGGGCGTGCAGGTCGCCGTGCCAGACTTCGACCTTGGCGGCGTGCCGTCGTTGATTCTCGGGCGTGGCGGTGCCGCCAGCAGCCTGACCCTCACGGGCGGCAGCGCCGGCGTGGCCATCACCGGGAGCACCGGGCCTTTCCTGTTCAGCACCTCGACGCCCGCCGGAAATCAGCAGTGCGCTTCGACGGGCACCTACGGCGGGTTGGCGCAGACCGGCTCGCCTGGCACCGACAACCACTGCGGCTTCGCCTACGACTTGACGCGCGCGCCCGTCGGGTACTTCGACATCTCGACCGTCGGGACCACGCTGACCACGACGTCGTTCGACTCGGCGAGCTTCACGCTCGATTTCTCGTCGGCGCCAGTTCCCTTCTTCGGTACGCCGCGCTCGGGCGGCGTCGTCACGACGAACGGGTTCCTCACGTTCGAAAGCACGGCCAGCACCGCAGCCTACCTCGCAGCGACGCCAGCGACGAGCACGCCCAACGACCTCATCGCTGCGTTGGCTGGTGACCTCTCGAGCACCTCGACGCTCGGCGGCAAGGTGTCCGTGTTCCGGGCCGCACAAGACGTCGACCCGTTCGCCGCCGCCCCGCACTGGGTCGTCCAGTGGACGCACTACTACTACTACTACTGCAACGCGGCTGACCTGAACTTCCAGATCAAGCTCTTCGACGATGGGGTCATTGAGCTGCACTACGACACCATGCGCAGCAACAGCTCGGCGCAGTGCGCGATCGCTGCGCTCGCGTCGACCTCTACCTGGCTCGAGAACGCCGCCGGCACGCAGTCACTGGCTGTGACGGCGCGCTCGGCCACCCACACCATTCGACCCAACACCGCCTTCCGTTACTCGCCCCGGTGAACGCCATGCGCATCGAGACCTCCATGAACCGCTCTCTTCTCCCGCTGGCGTTGGCCGCCTTCGCGCTCGTCGGCTGCCAGATTCAAAAGCCGTCGACGCCCATCCCCACCGCGCCCACCGTCGACAGCTTCACCGTGTCGAAGCCCGACGCCGACAAGGGCGACATGGTGGTGCTGACGTGGAAGACCAGCAACGCCACGCGCATCGAGCTGCGCGAGGCGACCACCGGCGACCTCGGCGTGCCCGTCAACACGCTCGAAGGCACGCACACCGTCACCGTCGACACCGACGCGCTCTTCGTGCTGGTCGCGCGTGGTGAGAGCGGCAGCGACGCGCGCGCTGTCTCGGTGCGCGTCAACGAGAGCACCGGTGACGCGGTGTCGCTGCAGGCGCTGCCGCCCGTCATCGTGGGCGGCGCAGGCACCACGCTGGTGTGGACGGCGCCTGGCGCCACCGCGGTGACGTTGACCGGCAACGGCGCCGCGGTGCCCACCGGCGGCCAGCTGGCGAACGGCGCGGTGACGGTGCAGCCGACCGTCGACACCACCTACGTGCTGACCGCCGAGGGGCGCACCGCGCAGGCGCAGGTGACGGTGCAGCCGGCGGTGCTGACGCTGAGCGCCACGCCCCGCGCCGCCCAGTCGGGCAACACGGTGACCCTGTCGTGGACCGCCGCGGGCGCCGAGCGCGTGGTGGTCTCGAGCCCCGGCCGCGGC
>CAYWON010000045.1:10341-42040 GCA_964459885.1 uncultured Archangium sp. | reverse complement strand
GTCACCTACCGGGCGCCAAGCAGCGGCAACAAGCCGCGCCAGTACCGCGTCTTGCCGCTCAAGCTCGTCGTGCACGACGGCGCGCTGTACCTGCACGCCTGGCAAAGCCACTTCAAGACGGTGCTGCTGCTCAACCTGCAGCGGCTCACCGCGCTCGAAGTGCAGAGCGAGACCGCCGAGCTGCCCGAAGCGTACGACCCGGATCAACTCGAACGAACGGCGTTCGGCATCTTCATCGGGAAGACGCTGACCAACTTCGAGCTCGAGTTCGACGCGTTCGCGCGTCCGTACATCGAGGAGCGAACGTGGCACCCGTCGCAGCGCCTCACCGCCCGCGCTGACGGCGGCGTCACCCTGCGCTTCACCTGCACACCGTCGTACGAGGTCACCAACTGGATCGCCTCGTGGCGCGAGCATGTCGTGGTGACCGCCCCTGCGGCGCAACGCGACACACTGCGGGCCTACGGCGCGTGGCTGCAGCGGACCTACGGTGGGTCAGACACGTGAGGTCACACTGAACCTCTGTGCTGCTCAGAATCTGCGAGCCCCGTCGTCAGAGTGCTTCGTGATGACGGCCTTCATTTTCACGGAGTCGCTGCGATGACCGCGTCGAAGCGCACGTTGTACATCGACCCGTCCTTCGACGGCGGGGTCTACGCCGGCGGTGAGACCTCGAGCGTGGGCGTGCTCCGCGTCGGCCTCACTGGCGCGCTGGGGACCTTCGAAGCCCAGGTGGGGTCAACGCAGTCGGCGCTGCGCTCCGGCGTCCGCGTCGGCCAGGCCCTCAACGCACTCGCGGCGCGTCAGGGCTTCTGGTCCGCCTCGCTCGCGGTCGACGGCCTCGCCACCGCCACCGAACTGCTGAGGTGGTTCGACACGCTGCGCATGGAAGGGTGGCAAGGCGAGGGCGGCGAGCGGCTGTCGGCGCTGTGGTCGACCCTGCGGCCCGCCGTCGCGCCCGGCGTCGCCGAGCGGCTCGAGGTACTGGCGACGCGCCTCCCAACGTTGAGCGAAGTGGCCTTCGACGTGCGTCTGTTTCGCCCGACGAGTGCGTTCCCGGCCCGGTGGCGCGCGCTGTGGGCGCAGTTGGGCGCCACGACGATGGCAACAGGCGCCCGCGACACTTGCAGGCCGACGTTGATCCGCCCGCACGGCCCGCTCGTCGCGGCGCAGGGCGTCGCGCACGCCGTGGCGATGACGCCGACCGTGCCGACGTTGATTGTCGGCGCCGACGCCGTGCTCGACGCGGCGTTCGTCCGCGCCGGCCTGCCATCGTTGGGCGCCGCCCGCACCAGTCACGACAACGCCTGGGGCGAGGTATTGCCGCTGGTCGTCGAACTGGGCCTGTGGCCAGCCAACCCGGAGCGCGTGCTCGAGCTGCTCTCGATTCGTGGTGGGCCCGTACCAGCCGCGTTGTCGCGCGCGCTGCTGCAGGCGCTGCATCACGACCCGGCCGTCGGAAGCACCGGCTGGAACGAAGCGTTCGCAGAACACCTGCCTCTGCTCGACCCCGCGCAACGAGAGCGCGTGAGTCAGCTCTCCACGCCCGAGGTCGAGGTGGGCGCCCCGTGGCCGGTCGACCGACTCGTCGCGCGTGCCACGGTGCTGCAGCGGTGGGTACACGGCCGACTGCACAACGACCCCAACGCCACCAGCGTCGACGCGCTCCGTGCGGTGTCTTCGCAGCTCGCCCTCTTCACCCGTCTGTTGCAGCAGGGCACAGCGCCGACGCTGTCGATGACGCAGGTGCGACGTTTCCTCGAGCTGGCGCACGGCGCGGTCGCGAGCCCACGCGGCCCGCAGCGGCAGGCGGGCATTTTCACCGTCGGAGAGGCCGGCGGCGTCGTGGCGCCCATCGAGCGCATCATCTGGTGGAACTACGTCAGGTCGAGCGCGCCGCCCCCGCGCGGCCTCCCGCTGACCGACGCCGAGCGCGTCGCGCTGACCCGGGCGGGCGTCCACGTGCCTGGCGTCACGGTGCTTGCACAACGACGCGCGCACGAAGCGCAGCGACCGTTCTCATGGGCGACGCAGTCGCTCTGGCTCATCGCGCCACGCCATGAAGAGAACGGGGACAAAGCCTCACCGCACCCCAGCTGGGACCAACTCGTCGCGCACGGTGACGCGCCGGCGGCCATCGATGCGCCCCCAGTGCCGCTGAAGACCCGCGCTTCCAGACAGCTGGTGCTGCCCTCGCCGCGTCTGGACTGGCAGCACGACGCGCCGGTGCCGCCGCGGGAACAGGAGTCGCCCTCGAGCATCGAGGCCGCCCTCGGCTGCTCGCTCCAGTGGACGCTGCGCTACCCCGGTCGCCTGCGCTCGGGTCTGCTGGGCGCGTTGCCCGACGGCGACCAGCGCGCGGGCTCGCTCACGCACCGGGTGTTGCTCGACCATGTCTTGAAGGCGACGCACGCCACCGCCGACGATGCGGCGCGCTACGCCGCGCGGGTCTTCGACGAACAAGGCCCGCTGATGGCCGCGGCGCTGTTTCTGCCCGGCGCGACGGCGGAGCGCGACCGGGCACGCCTCGTGATGCAGGACTCAGCCCGCGCGCTGTTCGAGCTCACCGAGCGTGGCTGGTCTGTCGTCGACACCGAGGTCGAACTCATCGGGCGCGCCTTCAAGACCGCGTTCGGCGGTAGCGCCGACCTGATTCTCAAGAAGGGGAAGCGCCGCGCCATCGTGGACCTCAAGTGGAGCGGCCACGGGTACCGCCGCAACTCGTTGCAGACCGGCACCGCGATGCAGTTGGCGTCGTACGCCGCGCTCCTGGAGCAACAAGGCTTCGCCCCGCCGTCGGTTGGCTACTTCATCCTCACCACGGGCACGATGTTGTCCGCCGACAAGGACCTCGCCGTGCAAGGCACCGCGCTGCGACCCGACGCCGACGCTCGCGAGACCTGGGCGGCGATGGAGAAGGCCCACTCGGCGGTGCGCAAGCAGCTCAAGAAGGGCGCGCTGCGTGCGCCGGGGGTCATCGCGAAGTCAGAGAAGCATCGCACGGAGCTCGGCGAGGACGGGCTCCATGTTCAAACGCCGTGTCACTTCTGCGAGTTCGGTGGCCTCTGCGGCCGTCGCTACGGGCAACTGGAGGCCACCGATGACGCTGAAGATTGAGATCATCTCTGCCAGCGCAGGCAGCGGCAAGACGACGCGCATCGCGCGGGAGCTCCGCCAACGCGTGGAACGCAAGACCGCGAGACCCGAGGCCGTATTGGCCACCACCTTCACGCGCATGGCGGCCGACGAGCTCAAGCAACGCGTGCGAAGCGCGCTGTTCGAGAAGGGTCTCGTCGACGAAGCGATGCAACTGGAAGGCGCACGCATCGGCACAGTGAACGCCGTGTGCGGCCGGCTGGTGTCCGACTTCGCCTTCGAGTTGGGCCTCTCACCGGAGCTTCGCGTCATCGACGAAACGCAGGCCGAAGTGACGCTCAAGCACGTCATCAGCCGGGTGGTGACGCAAGACGAGCGAGACACGTTGGCCGAGCTCGGCGCGCGCTTCGAAGCGCTCGACTGGCAAGCCGACGTCGAGCGACTGCTGGTGCTGGCGCGCACCAACCTGCTGTCCGCCGAACAGCTGCTCGATTCGCAGGAGCGAAGCCTCCGCGGTCTGCTCGACGTGCTGCCGCCGCCACGTGGAGAGGCCGAGGCCCGCGACGCCGAGATGTTGAAGGCCTGCCACGCCGCGCTGGAACAGGTCGACCCTGAAGACACGACGCAGACGACCGAGAAGACCGTGGCGGTGACGACGGACCTCATCGCGGCGCTCAAGCGCGGGCCAGCGCCGTGGAAAGCGTGGGGCAAGGCCCTGGCCGGCACCTTCAAGCCCGGCGCGAAATCGAAGGGCGCCTTCGACGAGGTCGCGGCGCTGGCCCGAGACATCGATTCGCATCCGCGGCTGCGCGACGACCTGCAGCGCCTCGTGACGCTCGTCTTCACGCTCACCGCGCGCGTCATGGGCGCCTATGAGGCCGAGAAGCGCGAGCTGGGCGTGCTCGACTTCGTCGACCAGGAGACCCTCGCACACACGCTGCTGCGGAAGCCCGAGTTCGCCACGCGCCTTTCCGAGCAGCTCGACCTCGTCCTCGTCGACGAGTTCCAGGACACCAGCCCGCTCCAGCTGTCCATCTTCACGCGCCTCGCGGAGCTGGCGAAGGCCTCGGTGTGGGTGGGCGACCAGAAGCAGGCCATCTTTGGTTTCCGAGGCACCGACCCCGCGCTGATGGACGCGACGCTTGAGGCCGTGCTGGGCGACCGCGCGCCCGAAGTGCTGGCGCACTCCCATCGCAGCCGGCCGGGGCTCGTCGACCTGACGTCGGAGCTGTTCGCCCGCGCGTTCGCCCCCCACGGCCTTCCTGCGGAGCGCGTGCGCTTGGCGGCCTTCAACCAGACCGACGTGAAGGGGCTGGGCGAGTTTCTCGAGTGGTGGAAGGTGGACGGTCGGAACGGCGAGACGCGCCGCAACCAGCTCGCCGACGGCGTCTCGAGGCTGCTCGCCGACCCCACGGTGCGGGTGCGGGGCAAGGACGGCGCGCGGCCGCTGCGTCACGGCGATGTCGCTGTGCTGTGCCGACGCAACGCCGAATGTCAGGCAGTGGCCACGGAGCTCGCGCGGAAAGGCATCGCGGCCACCGTCAAGCGCGCGGGGCTCATGTCGACACCCGAAGCGCGCGTCGCCGTGCTTGGGTTGCAGCTCTTCGTTGACCCGCGCGACCGACTCGCCGCCGCGGAACTCGCGCTGCTGCTGCAGCACGGCGATGACCCTGACGCCTGGTTGGCAGCGGTGGTGTCTCGGCCGGAAGGCGAGCTCCCCTTCGCGTCGGCGCCCTTTCACGCGGCGATCGCCGCCGCGCGTGACTCCGCTCCATCTGCGGGCGCGTTGCTCTCACTCACGCTCGCCACCGACGCGCTGCAGCTCGAGTCTCTGCTTCCGCGCTGGGGCCAGGCCGACGTGCGCATGGCGAACCTCGACGCGCTGCGCGCTCACGCGTGCGACTACGTCGGCAAGGCCGAAGCCGATGGCGCGGCCGCCACAGCCGCCGGGCTGTTGACCTTCCTGCACGAGCTCGAAGCCGAAGCGCTCGACACGCAAGCGGTCTTGCCGGGTGAAGACGCCGTGGTCGTCTCGACCTGGCACGCAGCCAAGGGGCTTGAATGGCCTGTCACCGTCCTCTTCTTCGATGGTGAAGCCTCGGAGCCGGACCGCTTCGGTCTCGCGGTGCGGTCGACGAAGGCCGGCTTCTCGATGGCCAACCCGCTGGAAGGCCGCTGGGTGCGTTACTGGCCCAACCCGTTTCACCCATCGCAGAACACCACGCTCAAGACGCAGCTCGACGCGGCGCCCGAGGCGGAGCTTGAACGGCTCGAACGCCAGAAGCAGGAGCTTCGCCTGCTGTACGTGGGGTGGACGCGCGCCCGAGATCGACTGGTGCTGGCGACGAGCCGCAGCAACTGGATGCTCGCGCCGCTGGAGCCGCCCTCGCCGCCCACGGACAGCGGTGTCGTGCGGTGGGCCGAGCGCGACGTGCAGGTCGTGGTGCGGCGTTGCGAGGCCTTCGAAGCCGATGTTGAACAGCCACCGCCGGACGTCGCTGTCGTCTTGCCGCCACCGCGCCCACACGTGCCCGCGCTGGTGGCGCCGTCAACGCTGGCGTCGAGTGGCTCGCACACCGCTGAAGCGATTGAGATTGGCCAACGCGCGCTCGTGGGGCCGGGCGTCGAGATGGACGCACTCGGCCAGGCGCTCCACGGGTTCCTCGCCGCAGACCGCGCTTCTGTCTCTTCAGATGAACGGCGCGCGCTGGCGCAGCGGAGCCTCGAAAGCTGGGGACAAGGCGCGTGCTTCTCGCCCGACGCGATGGTGGCGGCGTCCAACGCGCTGATGCTGTGGGCGGTGAAGGTGGCGCCCGACGCGACCTGGCACCGCGAGCTGCCGGTGCAGCAGCTCATGCCGAACGGCTCCATGTTGCGCGGCACTGCCGACCTCGTGCTCGAGACCGAGAAGGGCTTTCACCTGGTGGACCACAAGTCGTTCCCCGGAACGGCCGAACAAGCCGTCGCGCGCGCGGTTTCGCACGCCGCCCAGCTCGACGCCTACGCGACCAGCATCACCGCAGCGACCAACAAGCCGTGCCTCAGCAAATCGATTCACCTGCCGGTGCTGGGCCTGGTGGTCACCCTCACCTGACGAAGAGGAGTTCAGAGAGACGATGAGTTCGTTCAGTTGGATCGACAATTCAGAGGGCGAGCGACGCCGCGTGATGGAAGCGCTTCAGTCGCTGACGGAACAGGGAACCGTCGACGAGCTCGGGCTCGGCACCATTCGTGACGGCTTCGCCGACCTCTTCTTTCCGGGCACCAGCACACAGCACACGCGCGCCGGCTACCTCCTCTTCATTCCGTGGCTCTACCGAGCGCTTCAGGAGAAGCGTGTCGGCAACGCCGACGTCCGGCGGCGCGGCCGCGAGAGCGAGGTGCGGCTCATCGACGCGCTGCTCGACGACGGCGACCACAACGGCGTCATCGGGCGCGAGGCGCGCGCGTCACTGAAGAACCTGCCCAGCGCCGCCTACTGGAGCGCGCTCCATCGCTTCGGCATCTTCCAACCCGACTTCTCCATCGACGAGTACCACCGAAGCTTCGAGAGCTTCCGGAAGACCTCGCAGCGAGACGAAGACGGCAACGCCCTCGCAGGCCACCAGCGCGACTGGCACGGCAACCTCCCGTCGCCACCGAAGGGCTTTCCGCAGAAGGCCAGCTTCGCGCTGCGTGACGTCGACCGCAGCTACCTGCTGGAGCGCATCGAGCTCACCGAGCCCGATTCGCTCCTCGCGTGGCTCGCGCGAGAAGCGACGACGCTCGCAGGCGCGGCGCCCTGGCATCACCCGCAGGTCCGCTCGCTCCCCAGGCACCACCAGGCGCGGCTGCACGAAGCGCAGTGCTTCTCTGACGCGATGTACGGCGCGTCACTGCTCTACAACCTGCTGTTGGCGCAGAAGAAGCAGAACGACGCCCTCGTCGACAGCTACGAGAAGTCGTTCATCGAGTGGCAGCAACAACTGCGAGCCTCCGACGGCGACGTCTCGACCTGGGAAGCCGGCGGCATCTGGCCGTCCATCGGTGAGCTCGCCAACATCACCGGCGCCACGCGCGCGTTCGTCGACGAATGGCTTCGGTTGAAGCCGTGGAGGTCGCCGCCCTCCCCCGCCGCAACCCAACTGGTGACGCGTCGCGAGTTCCAGCTGAAGGGCGCGCGCGCGCGCCTGACCAACCAACGCGCGCTGGATCGATGGAGCGGCGCCTCAGCCCTGGGCCCCCTCGTCTACCGCTGGCCTTCCGCCCGTCGCGTACTGCGCGACCTTCGCCCGGAGCTTCCTCATGCTGAATCGTGAAGACCGCCGCCTCTTCCTCGACCTGCTGCGCCCCGATGACGGCTACGCGCTCGATTTCGCGGTGGGCACCACCTACACGCTCGACCTCCGCGCCGCGCTGATGGCTCCGCTGGCGTTCGCGCGCCTCGACGGCCTGCAGCGTGATTCCAAACAGCAGCCCGACATTCTCGGCACGCTCAAGGCGCTGCGGAGCCACGCCGCGCGCATGCTGGTGTTCCATCAGGCCGACCGCATCGCCGTCCCTCCGGCATTTCAACGGCTCTTCACCTACGTCGAAGACTCGTTGGTGCCCGTCGCAAGCCCGAGCGACGGCGGCTCGTTCCACCCGAAGATGTGGGCGCTGCGCATGTCGCACCCCGACGGCACCGTCCGCTACCGCGTGCTGTGTCTGAGCCGCAACCTCACCTTCGACGCCAGCTGGGACACCGCGCTGGTGCTGGACGGGAAACTCAACCAGGCCCGCGAGCGCGCGCACGCGGTCAACCGCCCGCTGTCCGACTTCTTCGCGGCGCTGCCCGGGTACGCCACCGGCCCCGTGTCGCGCGAGGCGCGGAAACAGGTCGAGCGCATCGCCGACGAGTTGTTGCGCGTCGAGTTCGAGCGCCCCGAAGACGTGAGCGCCTTCACGTTTGCGTCGGTGGGCGTGAACGGCTCGTTCACCTTGCCGTGCGAAGACGACCGCGCCGATGACCGCCTCATCATCTCGCCCTTCGTCAGCGACACGCTGCTGCAACGGCTGCCGGGCAGCGGCGGCACGCTCATCTCGCGCGCCGACGAGCTGATGCGCCTGACCCAGGAGACGCTCGACGGCTTCGACAGCGTGTTTGTGCTCAACGACACCAGCGAGCGCGCTGGCGTCGAAGAAGACGCGCTGCAGGCTGATGACGACGAGGGTTCTCCACCGAGCTTCGGGTTGCACGCCAAGGTCTTCATCTTCGACAGCGGTTGGGAGTCGACGGTGTGGACGGGCTCGCCCAACGCCACGCACGCGGCCTTCACCCAGAACGTCGAGTTCCAGGTCGCGCTGTCGGGCAAGAAGTCGCGCCTGGGCGTCGAGGCCACCCGCGAGAACCTGAGCGCGCTGCTCGAGCCGTGGGTGCGCCCGCCCGACGCCGTGCCGCCCGACGAGCGCGCACTCCAGCTCGAACAACGGGTGCGAAAACTGCGCGCCGTGCTGAGCCGCGCGGCCTGGACCGCGAAGGTGACGCCCGACGGCGATGGCCACCTCGTGAAGCTCCACGCCAAAGGAGCGCGTCTTGACGATGGCGCCACGCTCTCGGTCTGGCCGGCTTCGCTCCCTGCGGCAGCCAACTCCCGTGAAATGAAGTGGGGGGAAGCCGTCGAGTTTCCCCGATGCGGGTTTGACTCGCTCACCGCGTTCTTTGGCGTTCGCCTGGTCCTCACGCACGACGGAAAGACCGTGCAGCAGGAGTTCGTGGTGCGGGCCCACCTCGAAGGCGCGCCCGAGAACCGTCAGGGACGCGTGCTGGAATCCATCCTCGAGAGCCCGGACGCCGTCGCGCGCTTCATTCGTCTCTTGCTCGCCGACGACGCGCTCGAGGTGCTCGCCGCGTTGTCCGACAACCTCGCCACCGCCGAGAGCAGCAAGGGCCGTGAAGGCGGCGCCGACGAGACGCCCCTGCTGGAGTCCCTGCTGCGCTCGCTCTCTCGCAGCCCGCAGCGACTGGTGTCCATCGACGCGGTGCTGCGAGACCTGCTGGCCAGCCCCACGGGCGCGCAGCGCGTTCCGCCGCAGTTGGTTGAAGTCTGGAAGGCCGTGTCTGCGGCCCGTGAGCAACTGGGAGAAGAGTCATGAACCTCGACGAAGTCGCGCGCCGCGCACAGAGCGGCCAGAAGGATTTTCAGCGGCACACGGTGGAGCACGTGCATGCGCAGTTGTTCGACGAGAAGGGCTCCGGCCGCTTCCTCATCGCCGACGAAGTGGGCCTCGGAAAGACCATCGTCGCGCGCGGCGTCATCGGCAAGACCATCGAGGCGCTGAAGAACCGCGTCGACCGGGTCGACGTCGTCTACATCTGCTCGAACGAAGACATCGCCGAAGAGAACATCAGGAAGCTGGCGGTTGACGACTCGGCCACGGCGACGCGCTTGTCGCTCCTCGTGCGCCGGCTCGGCGAACTGCGCAGGACGAAGGCCACCATCAACTTCGTCGCGCTGACGCCGGGCACGTCGTTCGACGTGCAGTCGGGCCTGGGTAGGAAAGACGAGCGCGCGTTGCTGTGCCGAATGCTCGCCCAAATCTGGGACCTGGGGAACGCGAAGGCGCCCGTCAACGTGATGCGCGGCGACGCGGGTGTCGAGTCGTTCAACCGCGAAGTGGCAAGCCTCGACCTCGCGGAGCTCGACTTCGAGTTCGCCAGCACCACCGCCCTCGCTCACCGCATCGAGGCCGAAGACGCGCGCTCGGGCGAAGTGCCGCTGCGCGAACAGTTCGAAGCGCTGTGCGCCGCGTTTCCCCGCTTCGACTCACGCGTAACGGACGAGGTGCGTGCCAGCCGCACGCGCTTCATTGGCCGCATGCGCGCTCTGCTGGCGGCCAGTTGTCTCGAGATGCTGGAGCCGGACCTCATCATCCTCGATGAGTTCCAGCGCTTCGCGGATCTGCTCGAGAGTGATTCCGACGCGTCGCAGCTCGCCCGGCAGATGTTCCAGATGAACGACGCGCGCGTGCTGCTGCTCTCGGCGACGCCGTACCGCATGTACTCCACGGCCGACGACGACAGCGCCGAGCACTACGAGGACTTCGTGAAGACCGTGAAGTTCCTCGAGGGCGACACCAACACGCCCGAGTCCTTCAAGGCGCTCCTGACCCGCTACCACCAGGCGATGAAACAGCTGGCGACCACGCGCGACCCGTCGACGCTGGAAGCCGTCGCGAAGGAACTGGAGGCGCGCTTGAAGAAGGTGATGGTGCGCACCGAGCGCCTCGCCGCCAGCGCAGACAGAAACGGAATGCTCACGCACGTGCGGCGCGGCCCGCTGGAGGTGAAGGCCGGGGACGCCACCGGCTACGTGGCGATGGACCGCATCTCGACGGCGCTCGAGCAGCAGGACCCCGTCGAGTACTGGAAGAGCGCACCGTACGCGCTCAACTTCATGGACGACGGGTACAAGCTGACGCGCGCGCTCGACACCGTCGACGAAGCAGCGCGACACGACGTCGCCCGCGCGCTCCGCATCAAGGGGCACCACCGGCTTGAGACGAAGGCGCTGGAGGACCGCGAGGCGGTGGACATGGGCAACGGACGGCTCCGGCGACTGCACGACGACACCATCGGCCTCGGCGCCGAGCGCCTGATGTGGATTCCCCCGTCGATGCCCACCTACGCGCTTGCGGGGCCCTTCGCCGACCCGCAGCTCAAGGGGTTCACCAAGCGCCTCATCTTCACTTCGTGGCGCTTCGTGCCGCGCGTCATCGCCGGCCTCGTCAGCTACGACGCCGAACGGCGGCTCGACACCCGGTCACGACGTCGTCGTGGTGGTCTGCTGCGCTTTCACCGCGCCGACGGACGGCTCACCGGCATGCCCGTTCTGGCGCTCATCTACCCGAGCTCCGCGCTCGCTCAGCTGTGCGACCCGCGTCAACTGGCTCGAGACCACGACGCCGCACGGCTTCCGACCCTCGACGAGGTGCTGACGTTCGCGGAAGAACGTCTCGAGGTGTGCATTCACAAGCGCCTCAAACCCGGCCCGGGAGCCGCGGACCCGAGGTGGTACTGGGCCGCGCCCTTGTTGCTCGACCTCAAGCTCGACGAGCAGGCCACGCTGCGGTGGTTTGAACAGCAGAAGCTCGTCACCGACTGGGCTGGCGAAGACGAGGAGACCGACTCGCACTTTGCCGCGCACGTGGAGCTCGCCCGGCGGCACATCAACGGCGGCGCTGACGACCTCGGCGCGTTCCCGGCCGACCTCGCGCGCGTGCTGGCGGAGCTCGCTTTGGCCGCGCCCGGCACCTGCATGCTGCGCTCGATGCTGCGCGTGTCTGACATGGACACGAACGCCCTCGCAGGCGACCACGGTGTGACCGTTCGCAATGCTGCGGCCTCAGCCGCCTGGTCGTTCCGTACGCTGTTCAATCAACCCGAGTTCATCGAGCTGATCACCTGTGAATCAAAGGCCGAGCACCACGGTGACGACGGGTTCTGGCGGGCGCTCCTGGGCTACGCACTCAACGGCGGCATGCAGGCCATGCTGGACGAGTTCGTTCACGTGCTCTGCGATTCACTTGGAGAAACGGAGCACGGGGTGGGCGCGCGGTCGAAGGCCATCGCCACGGCGATCCGCGAGTCGCTGTCACTGCGCACCACCACGCTCAAGGTCTACGACCGCCGACCAACAGCCGGAGGTCGCAGCGTCGAGCACGGCGAAGAAGTGCGGCTGCGCTGTCATTTCGCGGTCACGCTCGGCGACCAGGCGTCAGAAGCCGGAAAGCCAACACGCAGCAGCCAGGTGCGGCGTTCGTTCAACTCGCCGTTCTGGCCCTTCGTGCTGGCGACGACGTCGGTGGGTCAAGAGGGCCTCGACTTCCACCACTACTGCCACGCGGTCGTGCACTGGAACCTGCCGACCAACCCTGTGGACCTCGAGCAGCGCGAAGGCCGCGTGCACCGCTACAAGAACCATGCGGTGCGCCGAAACGTCGCGGCCCGCTTCGGGCTCGATGTCTTGCATGGCGACGCACATGACCTCTGGAAGCAAGCCTTCCAGCGCGCGAAGGCGTCGCGGGAGCCACACCAGACGGACATCGTGCCGTTCTGGGTCTTCCCCAGAGAAGACGGCGCACAGATTCAGCGACACGTCTTCGCGCTGCCGCTGAGCCGCGAGCACGAGCGCTCGGAGCAACTGCTCCGGTCGCTGGCGGTGTACCGCATGGTGTTTGGCCAGCCGCGACAAGACGACCTGCTGCAGTTCCTGACCTCGAAGCTCGGAGAGACCGAGCTGGTGGAACTGCTCGGCCGCACGCGCATCAACCTCGCGCCGACCACTGCCTGACGGTCAGCGCGAGATGAGGTCGGCGACGTTGGCCGCGCCGCTCATGCCGGCCGGGCACATGTCGAGCGCCGCACCGACCTCGCTCAACCCGCCATCGGCCGTCTCAAGCGTCACCACACGGCCGCCGTTCTGATCAGCCAGCAGCAACCGCGTGCCCGACGTCGTCATGCGGCCCGGCATCAGCGGCTTGCACGTGCCCGCGTCGGCGCCGACGCACGTCGCGCCGCCCCACACCGCCGCGCGCGCGTCGTTGCGCACCAACACCACACCCGACGCCGCCACCGACAGCGCGACGAAGTTCGAGTCGTACTCCACGCGGCCACCACACGAGACCGCCAGCGCGTCGCCCACGACCGTCACCCACTGCGGGTTGAGGCACTCATCACCGCCGAGGTCGATGGCCGACACGCCGCCGTCTTCCGGCACCACGCGCGCCAGCAGGCCCGGGCCCTCCGCCGCGTAGCTGTCGGGGTTCAGGTTGCTGAGCGCCACGTAGAGCACGCCGTTGAGCGCCGCGATGCTCCACGGGCGCGCCACCGGAGCGCCGCCGTCAAACGCCTTCAGGTCCAGCTCCTTGAGCGAGACGCGACCCGCCAGCACCGGCGCTTCACGGTCCGTCACGTCGATGGCCTGCAGCGCTTGACCTGCGTCCGCCGCGTCCGCGCCGACGCCGCCATACAGCGGCACCCACAGCGTCGAGCCCACCTTCACCGCGCCCTGGGGGAACGTGTTCATGCCCAGCGGCAGCTCGGCAACGGTGCCCAGCAGCAGCGAGCTCGCCACGCCTTCAGACAGCTGCACGACGCCCGCATCGACGCCCTGCTTCAACACCTGCAGCGAGCCCGTGCCCGCGTTCGCCACGTAGACGTACTCGCCGTCGAGCACCAGCTGGTTGGGCACGTTGCCCGTCGTGGTCGCGTGCGACGCCTGCGCGAAGCCGCCCGCCGTCGCCGGCACCGCCACGTACACCCGGTTGTCGGTGCCATCGGCCGCCAACACCGTCGCGCCGATGCGCGCCAACGCGCCCGGGTTGCTGCCCACGTCAGACAGCGCGCCGCGCACGCCCGTCGCCGGGTCGAAGCCCACGACCTGGCCGCTCCAGTAGCAGGCCGCGACCGCGGTGAACTCGCACACGCCGCTCAAGCACTGCTGACCCTGCGCGCAGACCACGCCGCAGCCGCCGCAGTTCGCCACGTCGGTCGTCACGTCGACACACGACGCGTCACACCGCGTCTTGCCGGCCTCACACGCCGCCGCGCACGCGCCGTCGCTGCACACCTGACCCGCCGCGCACGCCACGCCGCAGCCGCCGCAGTTCGCAGGGTCCGACGACTTCACCACGCACGCGCCGTTGCACAGCTCGCTGCCGGGGCGACACACGCAGGCCGCGACGCCCTGGTCGGCGACGCAGTCTTGATTGGTGAGGCAGGTGTTGGCGCACGCGCCGCAGTTGCGACGGTCGGCGAGCGGGTCGATGCAGCCGGTGCCACACGGCAACGTGCCCGGCTTGCACACCACGCCCGTCGGAGGGCACGCCGTCATCGTCAACACCACCAGCACTGCCAGGCCCGTCAGCTGCTTCATCGAAGTCTCCACAAGAGGCGCGTTACCGCGTCGTTTTCACCGAGTCACGAGAAGGCTGGAGCTCGTACGCGAGGCCCAGCGTCACGAAGAAGGCGCGCGGCGGCAGCGGGTAGCCGTCGAGGTCCCACGTGTGCACGTCAAAGAGGTTCTTCAGCTCGGCGCTCACCGAGACGCGCGGGTTGCGCCACGGCGTCACCGTCACGCCGAGGTTCACCAGCGCGCGGTCGGGCACGCTCAACGTCTGCGTGCGGTTGGTGAACTGCGTCGACTGAAACAGCAGCTCCACGCGGCCCTTGAGCCACCACGGCCCCGCCACCACGCGCGCGTGCAGTCGGTGCGCCGGGCGGTACGGCAGCGCCTTCAAGTAGTAGCGCGGGTCGTCGCGGAGGTTCTGCGTGTGCATCAGCGTGTAGCTGGCCTGCGCTTCCAACCAGTCCCACGGGGTGGCGCGCGTCTCGACCTCGAGGCCGACCACCGACGCCGCCGCGAAGTTGAACGGCCGCGCGAGGTTGGGCGGGTAGTACTCGTAGCTGATCAGGTTCTCGTACAGCGACGCGAAGCCGGTGGCCGACACACGCAGCCTCGCGTGCGTCCACGCCGCGCCGAGGTCTGCCGTCAGCGCGCGCTCCGGCTGCAGCGCTTCGTTCGGCAACAGCGTGCCTTGCACGACGTACAGCTCCGAGAACGAAGGCGGCCGGCTCGCCTGCCCTGCGTTGGCGCGCAGCGAGAAGCCCAGCGGGAGCTCCAGCGCGGCGCCCAGCTTGGGAGAGAAGACGAAGAACGGCCCCGCGACGTCGACGCGCACGCTGGGGCTCACAGTCAACGCGCCGTCGAAGAAGAAGACGTCATCGGCCACCAGCGCGCCCACGCGGCCCCAGACAGGGTTACGGCCCGATGGCTCGGTCAACGCGTCGACACCGCCCGTGACGAGGCCGGTCAGACCGTGGCGACCGACGAGGTGCGTGTAGACGACCTCACCGCCCGCCGACGCCTCGAGCTGCCGGTACACGCCGTTGAAGTACGAGCCGCTGAGCGTCGAGTCGTCGAGGCGGCCCCACGTCAGCGTCGACAGCGTGCCACCGCTCTCGAAGCCGGTCTGCGTGCGCACCGAGATGAGCCCGCGCCCGGAGGAAGACGACGCGGAGACCGACGGGTTCTGCACAGGGCCCGCGAGGCCGCGCGACTCGCCGGTGCCCTCGGCCAACACGTCGACCTGCGTGGCGCCAAAGCGACGACGGAAGCGCAACAGACCGCCGCCCTGCTGCGCGTGGTTGTTGAAACGCCGAACAATGACGAGGGGATTGTTCGGCAACGCCGGACGGTCGTCGTAGCGGAAGTCGAAGACGCCCTCGGTGCGCAGCGCATGAAAGAGCGCGAGGACGTCGCCGCCGAGGAGCTGCGTGGAGACACCGCCGGACAGCTGCGTGGTGACGAAGCTGCCCGCCGTGAAGTCAGCGAACGCGCGCGTGGTGCCGGACGGCGCGCGGGTGACGAGGTTGAGCACGCCGCCCATCGCGCCGGGGCCGTAGCGGCCCGACACGCCGCCGCGCAGCAGCTCGATGCGCTCGAGCGCCGCGGTGGGAAGACGCGAGAGGTCCATCGCGTTGCCGGGCGCGGCGAGCGGCACGCCGTCGAGCAAGACGAGCACCGCGTTCGACGAGGCGCCGCGCAGCGACACGGTCTTGCGCTGGCCGAAGCCGCCGGTGTCCTGCACCACGACGCCGGGCGTGGTGGCGATGAGCTCTGACGCGTCCTTCGCTTCTGCGCGGGCGTCGGTGGCGTCGCGCGTCGTCAACGCGCCCGTGGGGTCGCGCACCGTCGGCGAGGTCGGCAGCGGCTCGTGCGGGTCGGCCGGCATGGCGACGTCGACGACAGGCAGGACAGTGACGCCGCCGTCAGACGTCGAGACCACCAGCAAGAGCAGCGCAGCAAGCAACGACGTGCCCTCGTCTCTCTTTTCGCGAAGAGAGAGGACGTGAGCGACGCCGTATGAGCGTCACACCGACGGGCAGGTCTCTGGCTCCCGGGTTGCCCCGGTCACAGTGGCGCGACCGCGCCGGAGTCTCACCGGCTTCCCTGAGTGGGCCCACCGCGGGCCACCGTCGGCGAGCGGCTTGTACGTCAGTTGCGCGTGTAGAAGTAGGGCGCGATGCCCACCCGACAGGACCAGGTGGGCTTCGGCCCAACGGTGTTCATGCCCGTCTCACCGCCGCCGTACATGAACGGTGGGCCGCAGCAGTTCCTCTCGTGGGTGATTGAGTCGACCGCGCCGAAGTTCTCGCCAGCCGAGGCGGCGGAGTGCCTCAAGGGGCGCCTGCCGAGGCCCGTGAACGACTTGAAGAAGTGGGCGACCGACGACGACTCGCTTTGAAGTGGGTGGTCGGAGCAGGTGCGTGAGTCGTGCGCGACGCGAGCGTGCCTCTCGACCTCGGACGGTGGGACCCAGGCTGGACCAGTTCTGTCGTCGTTAAGTGTCGTGGGACGACCTTTAACGACGACAGGTCGCGAGCCGGCCACACCTTGCCCGAGGTCGCGGAGCCGGGGCGGTGTCGAGCTGGCTGCACACGCTTCACCCGACTGCTTCCCTCGAGGCTGACGTCGCTACCGCTTGCCCAACATCGCGCGCTCGAATGACGTGTCCCCGCGCGGCACGTCGACCGCCTGCCCGACCTCCGGCAACACGAAGGGCTCGAGGCCGTCGCCGTTCCATCGGAAGAAGCGGAACGCGTCAGGCGGCTCCGTCAGCTCGATGTGAATCGACGTCGGCGCACCTGCTTCAACCTTCGTCACCGTGATGACCTGACCATCGAGCCGCGCGGTGAACCCCACCGACAGCGGATCCGTCGTCGTCTGTCGGAAGTTCTGTTCGAAGACCGACTCGGTCATGCGGCCGCCCACCGACTCGAGCTCGAAGTCTCGCTCGCTCACGCGCGTGAGCCGGTGGGCCAGCGGCGCCATCGACCACGCGCTCCAGGTGCGCGGAAGCGGGCGACCCAGCTCGGTCATCGCGCCGGGCCCGTAGAAGAGCGGCGCGAACTCGCTCGTGGAGACGATGACGATGCGCTCGCCGGGCTTCGCGTCGACCACCTTCGCGGCGTCGAACGTGAGCTCGGACATGTTCTTGAACGTGCCCGACATGCCCAGCCACTGCACGACGGGCTGCAGCACGAACGCCAGCCCCAACCACGCCACGCCCACCGCGCGCCGCACGCCGACGTCACGCCACGCGTTCGCCAGCAACACCGCCACCACCACCATCAACCCGAGCGACGGCGCAATCATCAACCGCGTGCCCGGGAACGTGGCCAGCGGCGGAATGAGCGCGAAGAACGCGCCGAGGCCCAGCCACTTCACCTTCGCGCGCAGCTCGACGTCGACCGGCGCCCACCGTCGCCACGCGAGCGGCCAGATGATCAGCGCCACCACACCCGTGGCGACCAACTGCGGCCTGAGCGCGGGCAAGAAGAGCCAGACGTCGGCAGGAAGACCCGAGCTCTGCCCACCGAAGTTCGCGAGGAAGCGCACCGGCGCGTTGAGGAGGAACTGCAGCGGCTCCGCGCCGGGGTCGAGGTACGTCGCCGAGTGGGCCGCGCCCATGCCCATGACGCGGTACGCGAGCGAGAAACCCAGCACCACCGCCGTCGCAGGCAGCATCGCCAGCAGCCGCGTACGCCACGCGTCGCGCCGCCCGACGAGCTCGTAGGCGACGAGGTAGCCGAGCCCCGCGATGGCCGTCTCACCCGCCAGCAACGCGGTGACGTACGCCGCCACCGACGCGACCAACCCCGGCTTCCAGCCGTCTTCGCGCCAACGCAGGTGCGCCCACAGCCCGAGCCACGCGAACACCAGCGCCACCATCGAGTTCCGGTTGGCGAGCCACATCACCGGCATGGTGTGCGCGTCGTCGATGGCGAAGAGCAGCGCCGCCAACAACGCGACTGACGGCACGAGCCGCCGGTAGAGCGCGCCGGCCACCACCACCAGCGCGAGGTACCAGAGCACCGAGTGCAGGTGCGCGAGCCACACCGCGTCCTTGAAGACGAGCGTGTCGAACACGAGGAGCGCCGAGCTCAACGGCCGGAAGAAGTGCAGCTTCACGTCGGGCACGGAGAACCAGGGGAACGGTCCACGCTCGATGAACGCCTGCATCTCGACGGGCTCGCCGGGCACGAGGTTGTAGAGGTCCCACCACGGCCGCGAGACCGGGTCGCCCTTCAAGAACGCGCGCTGCGCAAAGTCGTCCAGCACCAGCCCCGCACGCAGGCTCGGCGCCGCCACGAAGCACGCCAACACCACCGGAGCCCACTTCTTCACCATTGCGCCGCATGGTCGGGCCAGCCGCGAGGCGCGTCCAGCACGACGAGGGATGCAAAAAGCCCGGCCCGCGAGCACGTTGCAGCCCTCGCGACCCGTCGGCTACGCGGTGCGCATGCTGCGCCGCGCTCTCTTCGCCCTCGCTGCACTCGCGACGTTGGTCGCCTTCGTCTTTCTCGCGCGCGCGTGGGCGCCAGATCGCCCGGTCGACGACCTCAAGGCACGCTGGGCGCCGGCGCCTTCACAGTTCCTCGACGTCGACGGGCTCGTCGTCCACTACCGCGACGTCGGGCCGCGCGAAGACCCCACGCCGTTGGTCCTGTTGCATGGCACGTCAGCGAGCCTTCACACGTGGGAAGGCTGGGTCGCCAGGCTGTCGCCGAGCCGCCGCGTCGTGACGCTCGACCTCCCGGGCTTCGGGCTCACCGGCGCGCCGGCCGACGGCGACCTCTCGATTCCCCACACGCTCAAGACGCTCCACGCGCTGCTGGCGAAGCTGGGCGTCTCGCAGTGCATCGTCGCCGGCAATTCCTACGGCGGACGCATCGCGTGGGAATACGCGCTCGTGCACCGCGACGAGGTGAAGGGCCTCGTGCTGGTCGACGCCGCCGGCTACCCGCTGCAGTCGAAGTCAGTGCCGCTCGGCTTCCGCATCGCGCGCATGTCTTCGCTGCGCGTCATCACCGAGAAGCTCCTGCCCCGCAGCGTCATCGAGAAGAGCGTGCGCAACGTGTACGGCGACCCGTCGCTCGTTACGCCCGAGCTGGTCGACCGCTACTACGAGCTGACGTTGCGCGAAGGGAACCGCGCCGCGCTGGTGAAGCGCTTCGAGCAGGTGCCGCACATCGGCGACACCGCTCAGCTCAAGACGCTCGCGACGCCGACGCTGATTCTGTGGGGCGCGAAAGACGAGCTGATTCCACCCGAGAACGCGCGGCGCTTCGCCGACGACCTGCCCAACGACACGCTGGTGATGTTCGACGCCCTCGGCCACGTGCCGCAGGAAGAAGCGCCCGACGTCTCGGTCGCCGCGCTGCAGCGGTGGCTCGCGGCTCAGTGACCCAACAGGCTCGGCGGGCCGAACGCGGCCTCTGACTCGAGCGGCAACGCAGGCAGCGCGCCGCCCGCCAACGCCGCGGCCAGCGACTCGGCCTCATCGCGCCGCAGCGCGCCCACCGACAGCATCGCCTTGCCGCCGGTGATGGCCTCGCGCACCACCGGCGCTGACTGCACCTCGCCGTCCAACAAGATGAGCAGCCGCTTGTTGACGAGCCGCTGCGTCAGTTGGCCGAACTCCCGCCCCGACGCGCGGTCGAACTCCAGCAGCACGCCAGGGAAGTCGCCGTCTTTGAAGCTCGCGGCCACGACGCGGGGCGCGAAGCAGTCGGCCTCGACGGCGAAGCCGGTGACACCGTCCGGCCCGCGCTGCACGGCCAGACGCACGCCTGCATCAGCGAAGGCTTCAGGCTTCGCGTCGCGCACCGCGCACGCCTCGTCGATGCGGTCGGTCGCGTGCGCGTCTTCGCACAGCGCCTTCGCGGCCTTCGCGTCTTCGGCGCAGAACTCGAGCTTCGCCGGCACCTTCATCACGGCCTTCACGCGCGCGACGTCGGCCGCGTCGGTGAGGCGAATGCGCAGCGTCTTGTTGTCTTCCTGCAGCGTGGCCTTCACCTTGAGCTGGGCGAGGCGGCGGTCGACGACGGCGCGCACGTCGGCGGCGTGCTCTGGTTTGCCGTACACCAGTTGAATGCCGTGCTCCGGCGTCGCGCGCGGCGGGCACGCGCAGAGCGTCAGCATCCACACACCTGCGAGCGCGCGCGCCAAGGCGTTACGGGCCGACGCGAAACCGGCGGATGACCGACTGCAGCTGCAGCGAGAGGTTGGTGAGCTCTTCCGTCGCGTTCTTCATCTGCCGCACGGCGGTGTTCTGCTCTTCGATGACACGCTTGACGCCCTCGGTGGCCTGCAGGTGCGTGCGAGCGACGTCTGAAATCTCGGTGACGGCCAGCACCATCGCCTCGCTGCCCTGCTGTTGCTCGCGCGCCGACTGATGAATCTGCGCGACCTTCTCGACGCCGCTGCGCAGCGAGTCGCTGATGTTGCCCATGCTGCGCACGATGGTGGTGATGTCTTCGCGCGACTGGGCGAGCTCTTCGATGCCTTCTTTCATCGCGCCGAGCACCAACGTCGACTGCTGCGAGATGTCGCGTGCCATGCGCGAGATGGTCTCAGCCGACTTGCCGGCCGACTCGGCCAGCTTGCGCACTTCATCGGCGACGACCGCGAAGCCGCGGCCGTACTCGCCCGCGCGCGCCGCTTCGATGGTGGCGTTGAGCGCCAGCAGGTTGGTCTGCGCGGCGACGGCGGTGATGGCGTCGACGATTTTCGAGATCTCCTGCGTCTTCTCGCTGAACTTGAAGACCTCGGCGCTGGCGGCTTCGACGCGACCGAAGACCTTGCGGAGCTTCTCGTTGGCGAGGCGCGCGGCGTTGCTGCCTTCTACGGCGGCCGACGAGGTGGCGGCGGTGGCGCGCGTCGATTCTTCTGCCGCAGCGGCGGTGCGCTGAATGGCCGCGGCCATCTCGGTGATGGACCGCGACGCGCGCGCGACGAGGGCGCTCTGGTTCTCTGCGCCCATGGCCATGCGGCGCATCGAGTCGCCGACCTGGTTGGCGCGCACGTCGACGCCGCCTGCGTGGCCTTCGAGGGACGTGGCGCTGTCGGCGACGGACTCAGCGGTGTGCTGAATCGATGAGACGAGCTCGCGCAGGTTGGCCTGCATCATGGCGATGGACACCGCGAGCTCGTCGAGGTCGTCGCGCACCGGCGTGTCGCTCAGCACCACGCGCCGGCTGAGGTCGCCTGAAGAGATTTCGAGCGCGGCGCGAGACAGGGTGCGCACGCGCTCGACGCGCAAGAGCATCGACGCGAGACCGACGGCCAGCACCAGGGTGACGATGAAGGCGGTGATGATCTTCAGCGGCCAGTCCCACGGCTGGCCGACGTAGAAGACGCCGACGAGCGCCGTGGCCAACACCACGTAGCCGAGCAGAATCTTGAAGTGCAGCGACAGCCGCGAGCGCCCTTCATCGAGCGGCGGGACTGCGCGGTACGGACTGACGGCCTCGTCGATGCCTGGGCGACGCATGGAAGCCGCAGCGTGCTGCCACCGGGCGCCGCTCTCAAGTTCTTGCGTCGGTGTCGTGCGCGTCTTGTTCCTCACGGCGCTTCACGGGCTGGGTGGCGACGGGGCGGGGCTTCACGTCGAACAGCCGCGCGAAGAGCCGCCCGACGGGGACGGGAATGATGACCAGCAGGGCGATGACGAGCCCCTGCGCGACGCGACGCAGTGCGCGCTTCATGGGTGAACCTCGTGGGGAATCGGGTGTGGGGTGCCGTCGAGCGGCTCACCGCAGCAGCGCGCGATGCTTCACGAAGAGGCGGAATGCAGGGGCGTGGTGTTGATCAACCAGCAGGGCCGGGGCGACGAAGCTGGTCGTCACGCGGTCGGCCAGCAACGGCGTGATGGCGATCGTTTCGCGTGTCGGCGCGACGACGCCCTGAGTCACCGCGTCGCGCGCGGGCGCTTCGGTGGGCACGACGAAGCCCATCGCGACCAACAACGCGACGGCCAGCCGGCTCAGCAGAGAAGCGCTCACGGGTCAGGTTGTAGCGGTGAACCGTGCCCGCCGCACAGGCACATCGGCGAGGGCCAGAGGCTCGGTGCGCGAGCCGCCGTCACCTTCGTGCTCGCCGGAGATGACCGGCGTCTTCGCAGACCCGCGAGGGATGCAAAAAGCCCGGTCGGCGAACGCCTCGTCACTTTCGTGCTCGCCGGACGCCCGACGCCGTCGCGGTCGCGCGAGCCGGAAGCCCGGTCCGCGAACTCGCCGTCACCTTCGTGCTCGCCGGAGGCGCCCGGCGTCTTCGCGGTCGCGCGAGGGATGCAGAAGGCCCGGTCCGCGAACTCGCCGTCACCTTCGTGCTCGCCCCGGGGACGCCCGACGTCGTCGCCATCGCGCGAGGGATGCAAAAAGCCCGGTCGTCGAACTCGTCGTCACCCTCGTGCTCGCCTGAAGAACCCGCCCAGAGCGCGGACTCAGCGCAACTGGGCTCACCGCCACGAGGTCACGCCGAACGGAGAAGCCCGAGGGAGGCGGAATCGAGGACTTCGGCGCTGCTCGTGCCCGGCCGGCCCGCGGCACGCCACGAGGTCAGCTCGTGTCGAACCGTGTGCCGCTACTGCGCGGCTTCGCTCAACAACTCGCCGTCGGTTGCGATCACCTTGTCCGAAGTCGCGGGGCACGTCGGAGTCGAGCACCTCCGCCCACGTCGTCGTCAGCGCCTTCGTCGAGGCCTGCCGTCCGAGAAGCCCGAGGAGCGCGGCACGCCACGAGGTCAGCTCATGTCGAACCGTGTGCCGCTACTGCGCGGCTTCGCTCAACAACTCGCCGTCGGTTGCGCAGACGTTGAGGGCACGTCGGAGTCGAGCACATCCTCGCACCCCGTCGTCAGCGTCCTCATCGAGGCTTGTCGTGCGGCGGCGAGCTCGTTGGCGTCAGGCACCGCGCGCGACTCGCCTCCATTGAGGCGCGTTCATGTCGCAGGTCGAGATACCCTTCGTCCATGCGACGAGCCGCGGGTCTGGCGACGGTGGTGTTCTGCATCATCACCGCGCTCGGTGCGCTCATCGTCCCCGGCAGGGCCGCCGCCGACTCACCACCTGACGGCGGCGTGCCTGCACCACGCCCCTGCTGTCGCCACTGCAACGCCGGCAAGCCGTGCGGCGACACCTGCATTCCGCGCTCACACGTCTGCCGTCACCCGCCCGGCTGCGCGTGTTGACGTGTGTCGCGCGTGCCACGTCTCGACATGAAGTCGTGACCACCGCTGCGCGGTGTTAGAGCAACCGCATGAGCAAGCCGACGCCGCTGACTGACGCGCAACTCAAGGACTTCCTCGGCACGCACGCTGGTTGGGCTGTCGACGCCGGCATGTTGGTGCGCACGTTCGAAGCGCGCACGTTCCTCGAGGGGATTGGCTTCGTCGACAAGGTGGCGAAGCTGGCGGAAGCGGCTGATCACCACCCGGACATCGACATCCGCTGGCGGAAGGTGACGCTGCGCTTCGTGACGCACGACGCAGGCAACCGCATCACTGACCTCGACGCGCGCCTCGCTGGCGAGTGCTCGCTCCTCTTCTCGGCGCTCTGACGATGCACACCTTCCCTCCCGCGACGCTGCCGTTCTCGGTGACGCTGCAGCGCCACGCGTTCGGGCCGCGGCTCGTCGCGCGCGCCGGCGACGTGTGGCGTGCGATGCAAGACGTGGTCGTCGACCAGTCGAGCTCCGTCGGCTGGACGCCGGAGCGCTACGTCGAGGCCAACACCATGTTCGTGGTGCGCACCATGACGGTGCGCCACCAGCGCGAGGTGCGCATCGGCGAAGCGCTGCAGGGCCGCACGTGGCCCTCGCGAGAGCGTCGCCAGATGCTCTTCACCCGCCAGGTGCGCATGTTCTCCGGTGACGAGTACGTCGCCGGGGCCACGCAAGAATGGGCCTACCTCTCACGCGACCTGCAACCCACGCGCGCGGGCAAGGACATCTACGACGCGTTCTCGCTCGAGCTCGGGTTCCCCGACGTCGAGCTGCCTTCCTTCGTCACGGGCGACGGCAAGGCACCGCACGTGTTCGACTTCACGGTGTGGCACGGGTGGATGGACCCACACAGCCACGCCAACCACGCGGCGTATGTCGACTACTGCGACGAGGGCATCGCGCGCCTGGTGGCCGACGAGGGTGTCGACCCGCAGCAGCTCAAGCCCGTCGCAGAGACGGTGCACTTCCGCGCCGCCATCGGCGCCGGCGAGCTCATCACCGTCGAGACGCTCGAGTGTGGCCGCGCCGGAGAGGCGCGCGTCTTCAAGCACCGCATCCTCTCGGGCGAGAAGGTGTGCGCGACCGCGGTGGTGCTGCGCGCCCTGGCGTGACGAGCATCCCTCCCCGCGTCGCTGTGAGCGGGCGACCATCCAGTGTGACGCGAGGCCCGCCGGTAGCCGAGCTTCTTGCATCCCTCGCGGCGGCACTCGTCGCCCAGACGCGCCGCGGCTCCGAGGATCGCGAGGGTGACGCGAGGTCCGTTAGCCGAGCTTCTGTATCCGTCGCGACCTCACTCGTCGCCCACACGCGCCACGACTCCGAGAATCGCGAGGGTGACGCGGTGCTCGGCAGCCGGGCTTTCTGCATCCCTCGCCGCGTCGCCGGCCGCAGAGTGGGCCGATGCGCTGCGAAGAGTCAGTTGCCCATCGCGCCACATCGAGTGTGACGCGAGGTCCGGTAGCCGAGCTTCCTGTATCCCTCGCGGCGTCACTCGTCGCCCAGACGCGCCACGGCTCCGAGAATCGTGAGGGTGACGCGGTACTCGGCAGCCGGGCTTTCTGCATCCCTCGCGACGTCATGGTCGCCCAGGCGGCGACGCGCGCCGCGGCTCCGCGAATCGCGAGGGTGACGCGGTGCTCGACAGCCGGGCTTTCTGCATCCCTCGCGACGTCATGGTCGCCCAGGCGGCGACACGCGCCGCGGCTCCGAGAATCGCGAGGGTGACGCGGTGCCCGGCTGCCGAGCTTTCGCATTCCTCGCGGCGTCACCGGTCGCCGAGGCGTGGCGGGTTGTTGGTGCGGCGCGAACGAGAGAACGCCGCCGCGAAGCACGAGCCTCGCGGCGGTGGTGTTTCAGTTCAGCGAGCCGACCTCAGCGACGCGCGAAGCGGTTGTCGGCGCGCCCACCGCGGAGGTCACGCTGCGCAATCTCGATGGCGTCGCTGAGCAGCCGGCGCTTCTCGTTGACCGACCGCACGTCGTAGCGACCGTACAGGCGGTTCAGCTTCGACTGCAGGTTGGTCAGCTGGCGCGCGTCGCTGCGCACCCGACGCGACTCCGCGAGCTCTTCGTTGATGAAGGTGGCGATCTGCGGGTCGAGGCTGCTGAGCGCGCGCGTGTCACGCCGCGCCGCCACCGCGTCGTAGGTGCGCAGCAGGCGACGGCCCTGCTCGACATCGAAGCGGTCGCCCATCGCGTCGTTGCGAGCCACCGGCGCTGGCACCGCGGGCGTCGTGCGCGCGGGAGGCGGAGGCGTCACCGGCCTTGCCCCATGAACGGGACCTGCGAACGCGAGGGTTGAGACGGACAGCGCGGCGCCAATGAGCATCTTCTTGAACACGGTGTTTCCTCCTTTGAGCGAGGCATCGTTGCCTCTCGTGAAGGAAGACCGGCGGAACCCCGCGGGCGTTATGTGACGAAGTGTGAAGGCCGTCGGCGCCGCTGCGCACATGACCCCACAACGCTCTGGCTACCGCTCGCCCCGACACGCCCGCGCGTACGCCGCTGGCGTGAGGCCGACCTGCCGTCGGAAGTCGCGAATGAGGTGCGCCTGGTCGCTGTACCCGAGCTGCTGCGCGACGTCGGCCCAGTCGACGCGGTCGCCGCGCTTCACGCGCTCGGCGGCCTCTTGCACGCGCGCGCGGCGCACCATCCACTTGCTGCCGACGCCCACCGTGCGCTCGAACAATCGGTGCAGTGTTCGCACCGACACACCGGCGGCCGCAGCGAGCTGCTCGACGCGCACCACGCTGGCGTCGCGTTGGAGCGTCTCCACCAGGGCGTTCACGCGCGCGACATCAGGGTCTTCCCGTCTCGGCGCGGCGGTCACGATGCGCAGTAGCCGTGCGCGCGCCGCTCGCGGTGTCTTCGCTGGCGGCGGCAGCAACCCGAAGAACTCGCGCGCTGGCAGCACGCGGTCGACCAGCGCGCGCATCGCTCGAGACGTGAAGACCGAGAAACCTGCAGGAGTGAAGCGCAACCCCGTCGCGAACCCGCGCCCCCGCAGCGTCGTCACGAAGCGCGCTGTTCCCGGGCCGTGCACGCGGTAGGTGCCGTCTTCGGCGACGAGGTGCACGCACGGCGCGGGCAACGTCTGCTGCTCGTGCGTCACGCCGGCTGGCAGCTTCCACTGAACGGTCCACACCCACTCGACGAGGCCGGCGAGCGCGGGCGGCGGCGCGTCGCGCGTCAGCTTGAAGCGCTGAAGGCCGCGGCCAGGCCCGAGGATGCCTCGCGTGTCATCGACGGCAGGTGGTTGGCGCATTTGTTCAATCTCGCGACGCGCGACGACGCGTAGACGCGGTGCATGACCACACGCGCGGCGAATGGCAAGCACACCACGGCAGGTACACCTCACGGCTCGACGTCGCTCACGCCGCACCTGGTGGTGAGCCCTGCGAGCCGGGCGCTCGCGTTCTACGAGACCGTCTTCGGCGCGAAGGTGGTCGACGTGACGCGCATGGGCGAGGCCATCGCGCACGCGACGCTGGCGTTCCCTTCGGGCCGCCTCACGTTGAGCGACGCGCTCGAGGCCTTCGAGCTGAAGGCGCCAGCGACGTCGGGGCCTGTCAGCTTCTCGCTCGCGCTGTACGTGCCCGACGTCGACGCCGTCGTCGCCCGCGCGCTGCAACACGGCGCCACGCTGCGGGAGCCGGTGGCCGACTTCGTGTCGGGCGACCGCTTCGCGTCGGTGCGAGACCCGTACGGCGTGCGCTGGTCGGTGATGACGCGCGTGGAAGACCTCTCGGAAGAAGAGAGCACCGCGCGGGTCGCGGCGTGGGCGAAGTCAGCGGGCGGGTGAGCGCGAGCCCGGGCTGCGAGGTGTTCGTTGCCCTCTTGTCGACGCGCGCTCCGCGGCAACCGCATCGCCTGTGCGCCTCTTCGCTCGAGGTCGAGGGCCTCGACGCGACGCGCAGCGCCTCGGTCCTCGATGCGACTGACCAACTGACGGGTCGTTCGCACCACGGGTGGTGCTTTCCACGCACAGAACGCCGTGGGCCCACTTCGATTAGGTCGAGGGCCAACGACGCGACGGCCGTGGCGGGCGCAGAGAGACCGGTGGCGAACGTCGTGCGCGCGACGACCAGGCCCCGCGACTTCGCGGCGCGTCGATGCGACTGACCAACTGACGGGTCGTTCGCTCCACGGATGGCGCTTTCCACGCACAGAACGCCGTGGCCCACTTCGATTAGGTCGAGGGCCAACGACGCGACGGCCTTGGCGGGCGCAGAGAGACCGGTGGCGAACGTCGTGCGCGCGACGACCAGGCCCCGCGACTTCGCGGCGCGTCGATGCGACTGACCAACTGACGGGTCGTTCGCTCCACGGATGGCGCTTTCCACGCACAGAACGCCGTGGGCCCACTTCGCTTGGGGTCGAGGGGCCAACGACGCGACGCGCAGCGCCGATACGACATGCGCGTGACACACAGGCCGCGCGAACAGTGAAGGCGCCGACCAACTGACGGGTCGAAAGCACCACGGGTGGTGCTTTCCACGCACAGAACGCCGTGGGCCCACTTCGCTTGAGGTCGAGGGCCAGCGCCGCGACGAGCAGCGCCGAGAGCCTCGCGCACCACTTCCCTTCCGGCCGTCGCGACGGGACGGGTGCCCCCACACGCATGGTGCCTCCACGCACAGGACGTCGTCGGCCCTCTTCGCTCGAGGCTCCGTTGCGACCGCGCGGACCCGCGACAGCGAGAGCTGCAGAAAGCCCGGCCCGCGAGCAGTTCGTTGCTCTCGCTTCCGAGCTCCGAGGCAACCGCACGCGGCGGCGAGGGCGAGAGCTGCCAAAAGCCCGGCCCGCGAGCAGCTCGTTGCCCTCGCGTCCGCGCGGTAGATCGTCACCATGCCCGCCCGCCCGTGGACCGTCTTGAAGCCCTCGCCGCTCACCCAGCGCGGCCCGAACCTGTGGACCATCGACGACGACATCCCCGGTCTCGCGGGCGTGAACCGGCGCATGACGGTGGTGAAGCGCGCCGACGGCACGCTGCTCTTCTTCAATGCCGTGCCGATGCCCGACGCCACGCTCGCTCAGCTGCGCGCCATGGGCACGCCGACGGCGCTGGTGTTGCCCAACCGCTACCACGCGCTCGACGCGGCGGCGTTCGCGCAGAAACTGAACGTCACCACCTTCATGCCCGACGTGGCCCTGCCCGCCCTTGCGCCGATGGTGACAGGCCGGTCCATCTCCGAGCTGCCACCAGGCGACGACGTCACCGCCATCACGCTCGAGAGCTTCCACACGCGAGAGGTCGCGCTCGTCGTCGGCAAGACCCTCGTCGTCGGCGACGTGGTGTCCAACGTGCCGCATGGCCGCGGCCTGCGCGCGTGGCTCATGAAGACCATCGGCTTCACGGGACCTGTGCCGCGGCTCCCGGCGCCGGCGTGGAAGCGTGTGGGCCGCGACCGCGCGCTGCTGGGCCGCGAGCTCGAGGCGCTCGCGCAGCGGCCGCTGGACACCCTCATCCCCTCACATGGGGAGGTCTTCACCGGCGACGTCGCGGGGGCGCTGCGCCACATCGCCGCGGGGCTGTGAAACGCGCGTGCAATTTCTTCACGGAGCGAGGCTCGACTTCCGCCCTCGAAACCGCGTAGGCAAGCGCCCGCCGTGTTCCGCCATCGAGAAGACCGAGTCCCCGTCGCCCTGATTTCCCTGCTCTTCGCTGTGGACTTCAGCGTCTACCTGCTGGTCGACAACAAGCTGGCCGTCGTCGCGTGGGCCATCTTCAGCATGTTCCCCAAAGCGGGTGTGTGCGCGTTCAACCACCACCACCAGCACGTCTCGACCTTCCACTACGCGTGGGCGAACCGGCTGCTGGAGTTCATGTACGCGCTGCTGACCGGCGTCTCGAGCCAGGCGTGGGTGCTGCACCACTCGCTGGGCCACCACCTCAACTACCTCGACCAGACGAAGGACGAGTCGCGCTGGGCCCGTGATGACGGCTCGCGCATGGGCGAGTGGGAATACTCGTGGCTCACCACCATCACCGCGTACCCGCGCGCGTGGGGCGTGGGCGCGAAGCACCCGCACCAGCGCCGCATCTTCCTGGTGATGGGCATCTTGACCGCCCTGCTGATGGCGACGCTGGTGGCCTTCCGCCCGTTCAATGGCCTCGTGCAGTTCGTCTTCGTGCCGTTCGGCATGCTCTTCGGCACGGCGCTGGCGACGTACAACCACCACTCGAACCGCGACACGGCTGATCACTTCGTGGCGTGCAACAACATCATCCAGCGCTTCTACAACGTGTTCACCGGCAACCTCGGGTACCACACGGCGCACCACTACCGGCCCGGTATGCACTGGTCGAAGCTGCCCGCGCTGCACGCGGAGATCGCCGACAAGATTCCCCCCGAGGCCTACGTCGAGCCCGGTGTGCCGTGGCGCTTCTTCGGCCGCAGCCAGGGCGCTGAGAACTTCAAGCCGCACGAGACCGCGCCGGTGGCCCCCATCGCCGCCGAGCCGCAGGCCTGATTACTCGGGCTCGAACTCGAACTCCGCTGACAGCGCGAAGTGGTCCGAGCCCGCGAAGCCGCGGCTGCCGGTCTTCCACGTGCGCGCCGAGCGCGGCACCAGCGCCGTCTTCGGCGTGAGCGCATGGAAGAGGTGATCAATCGCCTCGCCGCGCCCGCCGAAGATGTACGTCGATTGATCCGCCACCGGGAGATCCGCCGCGGCGCGCACCAGGACACCGTCACTGTCCAACGCAGTGATGGGCTCGGAGCCCGGCGTGTCGTTGAGGTCACCGCCCAGGACGACGAGCGCGTCGGGGTTGGCGGTCGCGACGTCACCGAGGATGACGCGCGTGGCCCGCGCTTCAGCGAGCCGACGCCCGGGGTCGTCGTTGCTCTTCGAGCGGAAGTGCGCCGAGAAGAAGATGACGCGCCTGCCTTCGACGGTGGTGTGCACCTCGAGCAGCTCGCGGCTGAAGCTCGTGCGCGAACCGTCGGGCCGGTACAGCACCAGGTCGCGGTGCTTCACGACCTTCTCGATGGGCGTGCGGCTGAAGACCGCCACGTCGACAGAGCCAGCGCTGCCGATTTCCCCCAGCACGGCGTACGGCGTGGCGTTGCCGAGGCGCGGCACGAGCGCGTCCACCACGGCCTGCGTCTCGAGCTCCTGCAGCGCGACGACGTCGGCGCCAAAACCGCTCACCGCCGTCGCCACTTCGGCCACGCGCGCGTCGAAGGCCGCCGTCGTCGGCACCTGCTCGAAGTCACCAGGCCCACACGCGCCCGATTCACACACGGTGTCGAAGAAGAGCTTGGTGTTGAACGTCGCCGCGCGCACGCGCACCGGGTCAGGCAGTGGCGGCTCGACGCCGGCGTCGACCTCCATCATCGGCGGCGCACAGGCACCCAGGAGACACAGCAGGCCGGTCAGGTTCCGTCTCGACACGCTTTGGTGAAGTAGCACGCACGCGAGACAAGCGCCCCGCGTCGTGCGATGTCGGGAGGCGCAGTCGCGTCGTCGCCGTTGCGTTCACTCGCCGGTGTTGGCCGTGCCGGCCCTCAGCCAGGAGTCTTCATGCCGAACCGCAGCCTGCTGTTTGCCGTGCCGCTCTTTGTCTTCGCCGCCTGCGCCGACGACCTCACGAAAGAAAAGCAGACGTGGGAGACCACCACGCAGGGCTGGGCCACCAGGGTCGAAAAGCTGAAGAAGGACCAGGCCGCGCTCAACGAGAAGATGAAGACGCTCGTCACGCTCGAGGGTGACCTCGCGGGCGAGAAAGACACGCTCGACAAGTCCATCGGCACGGCGGGCACCGCCATCACCGACGCCGAGAAGGCGCTCGCGACGGCCAAGGAGTCGATGCAGAAGCTCATCACCGCAGGGAAGAAGGTGCCGGTGCAGGTCGCGCTGGGCACCACCAAGTCGGCGGTGGATGGCGTGCTGGGGCGCGCCGACTCGCTCCTCGTCGCCGCTGATGGCGCCATCGACACGCTGAACAAGAAGGTGGCCGACGCCAAGGCCGCCGGCGCGCGCGCGAAGCAGCAGGCCGAGGCGTGGGCCGCCGAGGTGAAAAAGAAGGGCGGCGCGCTCAACCCCGCGGTGAAGTTCAAGGAAGCGGAGGTCGACGTCGAGAAGTCGAAGGCCGAGCTCGCGAACCTCGTGACGTCGCTGAAGGCGTGCGCCGAGCTGAAGACGGAGCTCTCGGTGACGGCGGTGACGGACACCGCCGACCTCGCCGGCAAGCGCGCCGAGGCGCTCAAGAAGTACCTCGTCGACAACGGCGTCGACGCGAAGGTCATCGTGAAGACGGCGGGCGAAGTGCTGGCCGAAGGTGACGACGCGGTGAAGGTCGCCATCACCACGCCGTGTAAGTGACGCTCAGCGCAGCAGACGGAACCCGACGCCGCGCACGGCCTTCAGCTCGAAGCCGGCGCGGCGAAGTTCTGTCGTGAGTGCGCGCGTGTGGTGACGAGCCGAGCAGCGCACAGAAGGAGAGCCTCCAAGGGCGGCCGGTTGATCAGTCGCCGTCACGACACCGAACGGCCATCCCGTCGAGGCGCCGCTC
>CAYWON010000045.1:0-10241 GCA_964459885.1 uncultured Archangium sp. | reverse complement strand
CTCGAAGCCATCGCCCCGCAGCTTCTTCTTCAGGGACGACACGAAGTTATCGACGGTGTGCGTATCGACGACGACGTCACCCCACACGCGCTCGAGGATGTCGTCGCGCTTCACCACCGCGTCACCCGCGCGCAGCAGAACCAGCAGCAGCTCGTATTCCTTCTTCGTCAGCGGCACTTCGCCCTCGGGCCCGGTGACGGTGCGCTTCGCTTCATCGACGGCGTACGGCCCGAGCTGATGCGACGTGCTGACGCCGCGCCGCGCGAGCGCCGCGACCCGCGCCAGCAGCTCACGCAGTCGGTACGGCTTGGCGAGGTAGTCGTCAGCGCCCGCGTCGAAGCCGGTCACGACGTCGTCTTCCAGCGTGCGCGCGGTCAGCATCAAGACGCGCGCGGTCAGCCCAGCGCGCCGCAGCTCGCGACAGAGCGTGTAGCCGTCACCGTCGGGCAGCATGACGTCGAGGAGGATGACGTCGGCACCCGAAAGAAGCGGCCGCGCGGCGGCGACGGTGGCCGCTGAAATCACCGCGTAGCCCTCGTCGGTGAGGTTGTCGCAGAGCGCCAGGCGCAGGCTCGCGTCGTCTTCCACCACCAGCACGCGCGTCGTCACGGCGTGCAGCGTAGGCGGATGGACAGGCAGTGTCGTCGGCAGGCCCGTCGCGACAGACACGGCCTGAATGGTGGCGGTCGTGCGACTCGCCGAGACGCCGAGATGCCTCGGGCTGGCCTCCCGATTTCGAGGGAAGGCGGGTTCAGCTGTTTCATCAGTCACTTGAGGCACGCCCAATGACCCAAGTGACTGATGAAGTGGTGCTACTGCCGGTCGAGGTCGCGAGCGCCAGGTCGTGGCCGGGCACCGCGCCGCACACCCACGCGCACCGCGGCCCTCAAGGCTACCGCGACGTCCACGACGCAGCGGGCACCGCGAGCCGCGCGAGGTGTCTTCAGATCACCAACCAGGAGCGGACGCCCTTTTGGGACGCCGTACGAGGGTGAAAAAGCGTCCCGGCCCCAGCCTGCGGAACGTCGTGGCGTGCCGCATGGCCTGTTCGCCGGTCCGCGGCGGTCGAGCGCTCATACGACTGCCTCCTTGCCGGCCACTCGATGACCGCCTTCTTCGAACGCCTCACGCGCGCTTCACGCGTCGTACAGCGCGTCGATGTGCGCGCACAGCAGGTCGCTGACCAACCCCTTGAACGGCAGCGACGACGCGAGCCCGTACACCGGCGCCATGCCGTCCTTCGACGGCGGCTCGTGCTTCACCGCATCGACCGACGCGGCGAGGTCCGCGAGGAACTGCTCGGCCACGCCGGGCTGCGCGTGCCGCAGCGTCACACACAGGTGAATCGCCGCCGGCTTCTGCAGACCGTTCAAGCTCCAGCCGCGCTTCGTCATCTCATCAAGCACGCGGTACACGTCGACCACGTCTGACCCGAAGGCCACCACCCACAACGGGTTGCCGATGACGCGCAGCCCGGCGATGCGGCCGATGCCTTCACAAATGACTCGACCGGTCTCGAGCACGCGCTTCGTGTTGGCGACGTAGCCCTCGTGACCGAGCGACATCATGGTGGCCCACGCCTGCGCGATGAGCGCGCCCGGGCGGCTGCCTGAGAAGCCCGGCGTCGCGTACAAACCGCCACTCCAGTCGGGCGTCGTGAAGTACTGGTGCCGGCGCAGCGCGCGCCCGCGGTACAGCACCACCGACGTGCCCTTCGCCGCGTAACCGAACTTGTGCGTGTCGGCCGACATCGACGTCACGCCAGGCAGCGCGAAGTCGAAGCGCGGCACCGGGAAGCCCGCGTCATTCGCGAACGCGAGAATGAAGCCGCCCAGACACGCGTCGGTGTGGAAGCCAATGCCCTTGCGTCGCGCGAACTCCGACAGCTCTTCGATGTCGTCGATGACGCCGTGCGGGAACGAGACCGCCGAGCCCACCATCACCAGCGTGTCGCCGTTCACCGCAGCCTTCATCTTCTCGACGTCGGCGGTGCCGTCGGCGCGCACGGGCACGCGGATCAGCTCGACGTCGAGCGTATGCGCCGCCTTGTCGAACGCCGGGTGCGCCGAGTACGGCGCGACGATGTTCCCGCGGCTGATGCCCTTGCTGCGGCCCCAGTCACGGTACGTCTTCATCGCCAGCATGATGCTCTCGGTGCCGCCCGACGAGAGCGTGCCCACCACCGCGGCTTCGTCGTCGCTCGTCTTCGCGTCGCCGTGCATCAACCGCGCGGTGAACGACACGATGTCGGCCTCGAAGCGCGCCACGCTGGGCCACACGTCGGCGTGCAGCGGGTTGGCCTGCGAGTAGAGCGCGTACACCTCGTTGAGGAACTCAAGGTGCTTCGAGTCGCCGTGGTACACGCCGCCCGACACGCGCCCGTCGCGCCACATCGGCGCCTCGCGCGCGGCCAGCGTCTTCAGCGTCGACAGCAGCTCTTCAGGCGAGTGCGCCTTCTGCGGCAGCGCGTCGAAGGCCAGCTCCGTCGGTCGGTGCTTGCGGATGGACGCCTTGAGCGAGTCGGACACCTTCTTCTTCTCGGCGCGCACGAGGTCGCCGACGACGGGCAGCTTCTCGAGCACGCGCTCGACCTGCTTCGCCACCGACGGCGGCATGCGCGAGAGGACGGCCTGCGCTGACTTGGGCAACTCCATGGCGACTACTCCTTGACGGGAAAGCGATGCGCCATCGCGCGTCGGTGTTTGAACTCGAGGAGGAACTGCTCGAAGCGCGCGTCGTACAGCGCGGCGTGCGTCGAGTCGGGCTCGTAGGTCTTCGCGATGGGCACCAGCGACGGCACGTCAGCCCACGCCACGTGACCCAGCGCCACGAGCGCCTGCAACCCCGCGCCGCGCGCGTTGGCCGACTGCGGCGCTTCGACCTGACGCACCGGGCGTCGCAAGACGTCGGCGTGCAACTGACACCACAGCGCCGAGCGCGCGCCGCCGCCCACCACCGTCACCGCGTCGAGCTTCTGGCCGAGGTTGGCTTCGAGGTGCACCTGCAGCCAACGCGTGTTGAGCGCCACGCCTTCCAGCACCGCGCGGAAGAGATGCCGGCGGTCGTGCTCGAGCGACAACCCCGCGAAGCCGCCGCGCACAAGGCTGTCGTCGACGGGTGAACGTTCGCCGTGCAGCCACGGCAAGAAGAACAGCCCGCCCGAGCCCGCTGGCGCCTGCGCGGCGAGCGCGAAGACCTCGTCGTACGCCTCGGGGCCGCTGCGTCCACCGAGCTTCTCGACGACGTGCTTGAGACCGCCGGCTGCTGATTCCTGCTCGTTGCAGAACAGGTAGCGACCGGGGATGGCCGACGGCAGCGACGCCATGTTGTGCGAGAGGTCGGCCTTCTTGAAGGGCACGTGCGCCAGCAGCCACGACGACGTGCCGAGACACAGGTGCGCCTGGTAGTCGGCGACGGTGCCCGCGCCGATAGCGGCCATGTGCATGTCGGCGGCGCCGGCGACGACCTGCACCGACGTCGAGAGCCCCAGCGCGTCGGCCGAGGCCTTCGTGAGCGGCCCGAGCACAGCGGCCGACGGCACGAGGTCCGGCAGCTTCGCGCGGTCGAGGCGGTTCTGCTTCAGCAGCGCGTCGTCGTAGCGGATGTCGTTGATGGTGCGGTTGTCGGTGCACCAGTGCGCGACGATGGAATCGAAGCTGGCGACGGCGCGGCCGGTCAGCTTGAGGTTGACCCAGTCCTTCGGCTCCAGCAGCAGCGTCGCGTCGTCGTAGGTCTTCGGCTCGTGCGCGCGCAGCCACGCGATGTGGCCGACCGGGTCTTTGCCAGACAGCGACGGCACGCCGCCCGTCTTGCGCAGCCACGACATCGCCTTGAGCGCGCCGTAGCCGTCGACGCTGGGGAACCCGCCGGCCAGCCTGCGCACCTCGTCGCGGCCGCGAGAGTCCATCCAGATGAGCGCGGGGCGGAGCGGCTCGCCCTTCGCGTCGACGGGCACGGTGCCACCCCACTGCGACGAGAGCGCGATGCCCACCACGTCGGCGGGCTTCACGGCGCCGCGTGCCCAGAGCGCGTGGGCGGCGGTGCACATCGCCTTCCACCAGTCGTTGGGGTGTTGCTCCGCGCCGCCGTGCGGCAGCAGCGCGACGTCGAGCGGCACCGTCTCGGCGTCCAGCAGCGCGCCACGGGCAGACAGCACCGCCGCCTTGAGGCCGGAGGTGCCGAGGTCAAAAGCGAGAATCGTGGCGTCGGCCATCGCGCGGGCGGCCTTACCACCGCGAGGGTGAGTCGCGCGTCACCGAGGGCTCGGATTCTGGCGGGCACGCGAGGTCGGAAATCCACACGGAGGGTGGATTTTCGACCTCGCGAGCCGGGCTACTGACAGATCAACGAGACCGCGCGCACATGCAGCGTGCTGTCGACGTTGAGGTCGTTGGTTTGATCTCCGATGGCGATGACGCCGTTGGTCGCGAAGTTGGTGCGCGTCAGCCGGGGGACGCCGTCGACAGAGAAGGTCGCCGTGCCGGCGTCGACCGCCAGCTCGTACACGCGCGTGCCCGCGTCGCCGATGGGCGTGGCGAAGCTCTGCGAGTCGTCAGCCCAGCCCACGCTGGCGCTGTCGAGGAAGACCATCTGCGCGCGGTCGGTGCTGTCGCCGTAGAAAGTCGAATGCCGACCGAGAATCGCCGCCGCAGCGTCGAACTGGTTGTGCGTATTGACGGCCGCGACCTCGAGCTCCACCCGAATCGCGAACGAAGGGCCGGCGTCGAGGGCGTACCGCAGCAACTGCATGCCCGAGGTCGATCCGCCCGTCGTCGTGGTGGACAGGGTGATGACGCCTCCGTCGTCGACCAGCGTGGCGGGGCCCTGCGACAGCACCTGCCAACCCTGCGCAGCCACCGGTGAGCCGGGGCGAAGCAACGTCACGAAGGGCGGCGTCGAGTACGCGGTGGTCGCGAGGTCGGGTTGGCAGAAGTTGCAGCGATTGGTCGGGTCCACAGCGCCGGCGTCGACGACACCACCCGCGATGAAGCAGCCGCTCACGCACCCGCTCGGCGCGCACACGCTGCCGACACCGCACGAGGTGCCCACGGAGCGCACGGACCACGACGACGTTGAGGCCTGCGGGTCACAGGCCTCACACGCGTTCTGTGGGTTGACGGCGCCAGCGGTGACGATGGCCTGGTCGATGAAGCACGCGGCCACGCACGTCGCCGACGCGCACACGAGGCCTGCGCCACACGCGCTGCCGTCGTCACGCGGGGTCCACGTGGTGGTCGAAATGGATGGCACGCACGCGCGGCACAGCCCGGCCTCCATCGCCCCCGGGAGCTGGACCGCGCCGTCGATGAAGCAGCCCGACGCGCACGCGCCGGCCTGACAGACGAGGCCGACACCACAAGCGCTGCCTTCCGAGCGCGCGACCCACGCCGTCGTCGACGTCGCCGCGTCACAGTGCTCGCACGCGTCGGTGGGGTTGACCGTGCCGTCGGCCACGACGGCGCCGTCGATGAAGCAGGCCGCGGTGCACACGCCGACGCCACAGACGCGACCTGCGCCGCACGCGCTGCCGTCAGCGAGCGAGGTCCACGAAGTGGTCGACGTGGCGACGTCACAACGACGGCACGAGGTCGTCGCATCGACGGCGCCATCTTCTACGGCGACGCCGTCGATGAAGCAGCCCGCCCGACAGGCCCCAGCGATGCAGAGGCCCGTCGCGCACGACGCACCGTCGGCACGCGGCGAGAGCGCCGTCATCGACCGCGCGACGTCACACACCGAGCAGCCCTCGACGGTGCCGTCGGCGAGGAAGCGCCCGTCGACGACGCAGCCAGCGACGCAGGCGCCGTCGTGACAGGTCAGACCGCCTTCGCACGTCGCGCCGCACGCGCCGCAGTGCACCGAATCACTCGCGAGGTCGACGCACACGCCGTTGCACGCCGTTTGTGGTGCGGGGCACTCGACGACGTCGCGACACGAAGAGAGGGCCAGGAGCAGGCAGAGACCGAACCGCAGGAGGAGCCGCATGCTGTGGCCCTATCACCGCGTGCAGTCGATTTTCGACGGCGGGAGGAGGTCAACGCAGGTGGTGCTGGCGCGCGGCGATACGATGAGTGCCGAGACCGCACACATCTCGGTGAAGGAGTCGTGGGTTGGCGAGCCGCTTGAGGATGCCACGGTCATCACGTCAGCGTGCGTGAACGAGGTGCCGGTGCTCTTCCTCTCCAAGTACCCGGATGGCAGCGAGGGCAACTGGCAGTCAGTTCTTGAGCGAAGCCGGCAACTTTGAGCCGCCAGAACGAGTCGCGCTCACCTGCGCGTCGTGCCGAGGGGCCTGTCGCGCGTCGAGCACCGCCGAGACCCTCCGACGCCGCCTTCATTCAGGCCGCTTCAGTCGACGGGGTTCGCAACGTTGCGCCGAGCGCCTGGCCGTCGACGCGAGACTCGGTGCTGCTCGCCGCGGGGCTGCGACGCGCGCTCATCGACGCGATGGTGGACGCGCCCATCGTCGACCGCCGGCTGCTCGAGCTGATGGCGCTGCTGCGCAAGGAACCATCAGCCGAGCTCGACGCGGTGCTGGGCAACGCGCTGGAGACCGCGCTGGGGAGCGAGCCTTCACCGGAGTGGGCCGACGATGCGCTCCCGGCGTTTCAGCTGCGATTTCCGTCTGTCGCGCTCAAAGGGCTCTCGTGGGCGCAGACCAAAGAGCGACTCGGTTTGTCGCCGCGGTTGATCAACGCCACGCCCGAGTGACGACAGCTCAACGGCCACGTTCCCGCAGGTGACTGCGTGCGGCGTCTTCTTCCGCCAGCGCGACTCGCAGCGCCTCCGCGACCCGCTCACGCGCCTCCTCGGCGTCTTCAGCGTGGGCCTCAGCAGCAGCCACCTGCGCCAGCAACGCGTCTCGCTTCGCGCGCAACACTTGAAGCTGCGCATCAACCCGCGCCTCTCGCGCCACCAACTCGGCGCGAGCCGATTCCAACCGGGCGCGCAGCGCGTCACGGCGCGCCAACAGCTCGTCGTGTTCACTCATGACCAGCCCCAGGCGGCGAGCGTCACCGTCACCACGAGCGCGAACACCGCCAGACAGCCGCTGCGCCCATCGAGCGCCGCCACGCCGCGCCTCGCCGCTTCGAGCGAATCAGTCGCCAGCTGCAGCTCGCCGCGCAACTGCGCTGTCTCACGTTGCGCGGCGGTGCTCGCCTCGTGAGCCGTGGCCAGTCGGAGCTCGAGCGCGTCGACCTCGGCCTCGAGCGCACGTCGCGTCACCGTGACCTGCGCGTCGACATCGAAGACGGCGAGCGCAGCGTTCGCCTGCGTCAGCGCGACGTGCAGCGCCTCGAGCTCATCACGCAGCGCGCGGTCACTCACCGCAGCGCGAGCCACACACCCAGGAAGCCCAGGCCGGTCGCGAACAGGAAGATGCCGCCGAACATCACCCACGTCTTCCACGCAGCCGGCGTGGCGTGCGCGGTGGTGTCCGCTTCAGGGTCCGACACCACGTCGTCGAAGTCCTGCGCGTCGATCTCCTGCACCAGCGACTGCTCGATGACCGGCTCGGCGACGTCGTCGAAGTTCACGCCGAAGCTGGTGCGCCGCGACTTCGCGTGCGGCTTCTCGAGGAGCCGCGGATCTTTCGCCGGCGTGGGCGTGCCTTCATCGACCGGCGGCGGCGCCGCTTCACGACCCGGGTCGGTGATGTCCTGGTCGTCCAACACGAAGTCAGACGAGGCCAGGACGGAGGTGTGCTCGAAGGCCAACGCGGTCGGCGGCACCAGCTGGATGCGCCGCGTCTTGTCGGCGTCGGGGATGTTCAGCGTCTTCCCGTACACCGCCTCGTGCAGCACCGCGTCTTCGCCGGTCTTCTCTTTCGAGAACACGCGGGCGAGCAGCTCACCCAGATCGCGCTCCGACACCTCGGGCGCGAACTTCTGGCGCAGCCGCTTGAGCGCCTCGCCGAACTCGGTGGCGGTGGCGTAGCGGTCCTTCGGCTCCTTGCGGAGCGCCTTCAAGATGACGTCGTCGACCTCGCGGGGAATCGACGGTTGGTTGACAGACGGCGCGTCCCACGCGGGGTTGGCGGCCTTGCGCCAGCGCTCGATGGGGTCGCCCTTCTGCGGCAGCGCGTGCCACGAGAGCAGCTCCCACAGCATGACGCCGCACGAGTAGATGTCGGCGCGCCCGTCGACGATCTGCTTCTTCGCCTGCTCGGGCGCCATGTACGTGAGGTTGCCGATGACGACGCGCGGCGCGGTCTGCTCTTCCTTCAGCGTCGACTGCGCGGCGCCGAAGTCGATGATCTTCACGTCGCCGCGGTAGCTGATGCAGACGTTGGCCGGTGAGAGGTCGCGGTGCACGAGGTGCAGCGGGTTGCCCGACTCATCGCGCGAGTCGTGCGCGTACTGGAGGCCGTGACACACGCGCTCGCCCAGCAGCAGCGCGATGCCCAGCGGCATCTCGACCTTCCGGTCGCGCAGGCGCTTGGTGAAGCGGCTCACCGTCTTGCCCTGCACGTATTCCATCGACAGGAAGTACTCCCCGTCGACGTCGCCCATCGCGTACACGCGCGCGATGTTCTGGTGCTTCAACCGCACCACGACCTTCGCTTCGTCGAGGAAGCGGCCCACGAAGGCGCGGTTGGCCACCAGGTTCGGCAGCACTTTCTTCACGACGACGGCGCGCGGTACCTCGCCGCCTTCGCGCGCAAGAAACACCTCGCCCATGCCGCCGGCCCCGATGCGTCTGATCAGCTGGTAGCGCCCGAATGGAAGCGGGGCTTCCGGCGTGGGCTCCTGCAACATGAGAGCGGGAGTGTGTGGCCGCCTTGACGAGGGAGCAAGCACCTCACCGCCTCGGCGTCGCGCACCTTCCAGGCTGTCAGGCTCTGACGACATCTGCGGCGCACCACCCGATTCAGCGAGGTAGGACAATTGTCGACACGACGCGTTACCAAGTTGCGCCGTGCATTTCCTGAATATTTCAGGGTGGTTGCAGCGGAATGAGGCGCACGACGCCGGGAGAATCGCTGACGACGAGGGCCGGACAGGCCACGGTGAGGACGCGCGCGCGGGGCCAGAGCGAGACCAAGACGTTGCCGTCGCAGGTGCTCGCGAGCATCGCGCCGTGGCGCTGGAGCGCGTCGGGGCTCTCGAGCCAGAGCGGCAGCCGCTCGAAGTGGTGCGTGGGGAACGCCGACGCGCTCGGGCGCAGCAGCACGACGGGGTTCTGGAGCGGGAACTCGAGCGGCTGTGCGTAGCCCTCGGCGATGGGGGGTTGGGTGAGGGGTTGGTTGCGCCACACGCGCACGGGGTCGACGGCGAGGAGGTCGGCCAGGTCGACACAGTCGATGTGCGGGCCGTCGCACCCTGACGGCGTGGCCCAGCGCGGCGTGCGCCCGTCGAAGAAGAACCAGCGCGGCGATTCGAGGGCGCTGAGCGGTGGAGAGAAGACGCGCACGCCGACCGAGGGGCGAACCAGCGCCATGGTGTCATCGACGGTCAGGCGCAGCGCGAAGTCGGGGCCATGCTGACCGGGCACGAAGCCGCGCTTGAAGCCCTCGAAGGTGTCGAGGAGGACGACGCCACCGTCGACGTACCGACGTCGTTCGAGGCGCGCGGCGTCGGGCGCGAGCGTCCACAAGACGTCGTCCGCCACGACGAGATCGTGCCCGGGAAACGTGAGGCTGCCGCCGTCGAGGTGCTGCAGCATCACCGACGCGTCAGGCAGCTCGTAGGCCACGCCGTCTGACAAGGGCCACACCGCCACCTGCGCGGCGACGGCGTCGTACGCGAGCGTGATGGCGGCGCCGCGCGTGAGGTCGGGGACGGCGACGACGTTGATGATCTCCGTGCGCGAGCCCAGTGAAGGCTCGAACGACGCGCGCAAGAGCCACGCACCGGTCTGGTGCGGGGTGAAGGTGACGTCGACGCTGACGACGCCGGCAGCGCTCTGCAGCTGCTGCGCGTCGATGGGCGCCGGGAGGTTGCTGGCGTCGTAGAGCTCGAGGTCGACGCGCAGCGAGTCGGACACGCACGCGGACAGGGGCGCGAAGACGCGGACGGTGATGGGCTCGCCTTTCACCGCCCAGTGGCTGGGGTCGATGCCGACGGTGCCGGTGCCGTTGCCGTTGCGCTCGACGGGCGTGCGCGCGCACGTGCGATCGACGGGCGTGCCGCACGAGACGAGCACGAGCAACGAGAGCAGCCACGCGCGAGACATGGGCCGCACCCTACCCCGCTGATCACTTGAGTTGGTCCTCGACGTGACGGTACCACGCGGCCACC
>CAYWON010000044.1:41625-42445 GCA_964459885.1 uncultured Archangium sp. | reverse complement strand
GTGTCGAGCGCCCACGCCATGTTGCGGCGCGCTTCGGCGGCGACGCTCGCGTCGAACAGCTTCACCCACGTCGGCGTCGCGCCCGAGAGCTCGAGCACCCAGGTGTCACCCAGCGTCGAGCCCTGACGGTCACCACCAAAGATGACGAGGCGATCTTCCTTCGCGTCGTACACCCACGCGTGGCCGTTGCGACCGAGGGGCGGCGTGCCGCTCGTCGTCACCGCGCGCCACGCGTTGCCGACCAGCTCGCGCACGTCGCAGTGGTAGCCCACCGCGTCGCTGATGCCGCAGACAGAGAGATGACGACCGCGCTTGGCGTCGAAGAAGAACGACGGCTGGTACTCACCGCGCGCGCCCGACGCGGCTGGCGCTGACGTCCACGTGGCGGTGTTGCTGTCGACCACGAGCGCAGTCAACGCGTACGGCGTCGCGTTGGCCGAGACGTCGACGCCGCTGAAATAGAGCGCGCCACCGTCTGCATCGACGGCCAACCGCCCGCCCGCAAGCGTCGGCTGCGCACCCGACTGCGCGACCGCCGTCCACACGCCGCTCGTCACGTCGAGCGACCACAGCTCGGTGCTGGGCGTGAACTGCTGCGGCACGTAGACGAAGCCGCCGAACACGAAGAGCCGGTCTTCGTTCTTCGGGTCGAGCCACATCGAGAAGTACTCGCGCGCCGTGGGCCCGGCAGCGCCCGTCCATTCCGTCGCGCGAGACCAGACGAGCGGCGACACCGTGAAATCGACGTCGACAGTCTTCGTCGCGCCGGCGCAGTCGACGGCCAGCACCACCTTCGCGCTCGTCGCCTGGTACGGCAACG
>CAYWON010000044.1:0-41615 GCA_964459885.1 uncultured Archangium sp. | reverse complement strand
TCGACCACCGAGTCAGACAACGACACGAGCTGCTGCAGGCGCACCGCGGTGACGTCGACGCCAGCGGTAAACGGCACCTGCATGCGCTGGCCCTGACGGCCGCTGCGCTCGACGTCATCGAGCGCGAGCGAGCAATCGGGCTCGACGGCGGCGTCAGGCACCGGCTCCATGGGCTTGGGAACTTCACAGGCGAGCAGGAGCGCGAGGGGAACCAGGCGGAGAACGAAGTGCATCAACAGCCCTTCAGCAATCGATGTGCCGCGATGTGTTCCGAGCGCAGCCGTGGCGATGTCGCGTCGCTGCCACTTTCGCGACACCAGCTGACGCGCGCTGCTACAGGCAGACGCATGCTGCTGAACCACGAGCTGCTCACCGCGCCGGGCGCAAAACCCAAACGTCTCATCGTTTTTTTGCACGGCATCCTCGGCACCGGCGCGAATCTGCGCAGCCACGCGAAGCGGCTCATCAGCGCGCAGCCTGAGTCCGGCGCGCTGTTGATGGACCTCCGCGCCCACGGCCAGTCGCTCGGCGTGGAAGGCGCGGACACCGTCGAGAACGCCGCGGCCGACGTGGCGCAGACCGCGCGCGCGTCATCGCTGCCGGTGGAAGCCGTCGTGGGACACTCGTTCGGCGGCAAGGTGGCGCTGGCGTTCGCCGCGCAGCACCCGGAGCTGAAGCACGTCTTGACGCTCGACTCGGCGCCCGGGCCGCGGCTCGACGCGCGCGGGAGCGAGACGACGGTGCGCGTGGTGTCGATGCTGCGCGAGCTGAAAGGGCCCTGGGCGAAGCGCGAAGACTTCGTGGCCGACGTCGAAGCGCACGGGCAGTCGAAGGGCCTCGCGCAGTGGCTGGCGATGAACCTCGACCGCCGCGCGCAGGGCTTCGAGTTCGCCCTCGAGCTCTCGCGCATCGACGCGCTGCTCGACGACTATTTCCGCGTCGACCTCTGGCCGCTCGTCGAGCGCGCCGCGCAGACCAGGGCGGGGCCGCACTTCCACCTCGTCATCGGCATGAAGTCGAAGGTGTACGAGCACGACGACCGCGTGCGCGCGCAACAGCTGGAGTCAGAGTCGGACGGCTACGTGACGGTGGACCTGCTCGACGCGGGCCACTGGGTGCACGTCGACGACGCGCAGGGCGTCGCCGAGGCGCTGCAGCGACGGCTGGTGTTCTGAAGTCAGCGGCGACGCGCCGTCACCGCTCGGCGCGACGGGTCATCAACAGCCTGTCGACGCGACGGCCATCGAGGTCCACCACCTCGATGCGCCAGTCCCCGGTCTCGAACACCGCGCCGATGGCCGGCAGCTCGCCGGTCAACGACAACACGAAGCCAGCGATGGTCTCGAACCCGGGACCGCGCGGCAGGCTCGCGCCCAGGCTGTCGTTGAACTCATCGACGTGCATCGCCCCCGCCACCAGCCACGAGCCGTCGCGCCGCTGCACCAGCTGCGGTTCATCGTCGCCCGCTTCCTTGAAGACGCCGGTGATGGCTTCGAGCACGTCGCTGGCGGTGATGAGACCTTCGAAGTGCCCGTACTCGTCGAAAACCAGCGCCAGCGGCACCGTCGACGCGCGCAGCACGCGCAAGACCTCGAGCGCGCCAGTGCGATCGAGGACCGTGGGCGCACGCTGCGTGTGCCGGTGCAACTCGAGCGGCTCGCCGCGCGCCACCGCTTCGATGACCGACCGCACCATCACCACACCCGCGATGTCGTCGTCGCCTTCGCCGCGCACCGGCAACCGGGTGTGCGTGGTGCGCAGCAGATTCTGCCGCAGGGCGCCATCTGACTCGCGGAGGTCGAGCAGTTCGACGTCGAGCCGTGGCGTCATCAACCCCCGCGCGGAGCGGTCGGCCAGGCGCATCACGCCGGCAATCATCGAGCGCTCGTCGTGCTTCAGGACGCCCGCAGTAGTGGCCTCCTCGATGACGGACCTCACCTCTTCTTCGGTGACCTCCTGGCGACCCACGCCGCCACGGCCAAGCAGCTTCAGCACCGCTTTGCCCGACACGTCGAGCAACCACACCAGCGGCGCGGCGACCCTCGCGAGCACCTTCATGCTCGGCGCAGCGCGGGCAGCGACCGCCTCGGGGTTGGCCAGCGCCAGCTGCTTGGGCACCAACTCCCCGAAGATGATGGACGCGTAGGTGATGGTGACAACCACCGCGCCGACTCCGAGGAACTCCGCGAGGTAGAACGACAGCCCGTGGGCTTCCAGCCACGTCGCCAGCCGCAACCCGAGCGTCGCGCCCGAGAACGCGCCCGACAGCACCCCAATCAGCGTGATGCCCACCTGCACCGACGAGAGGAAGCGGCTTGAATCGGCTGCCAGCTCCAGCGCGGTCGCCGCGCCGGTGGTGCCGCGCTGCGCGAGCGCCTTGAGCCGCGCCGGCTTCGCCGAGACGATGGCAAGCTCCGACATGGCCAACACGCCGTTGACCAGAGTGAGCACCACCACGAACAGAAGCTCGAAGATGAGCACCACGCACATCCGTAACGACGTCGCGTCGGGCACGCTGCGCAGCCGATGGGCGGCGCTTCCATCTCGTCATCGGAGACCTGCTCAAGCGACGGCTGGTGTTCTGAAGTCAGCGGCGACGCGGTGGCAGCGCGGTGCGCTTCAACGCGATGGTCAACCCACCTTCGTTGTCGCCGTCTTGCAGGTCGTTGATGAAGAACATCACCGGGCGGCCGCGCGAGGCGCGCACCACGAACGAGCGCCGCTTCAGCGACAGCTTGTTGAACGCCGCCACCGCGCCCGCCTGAGAGTCTGCGCGAACGCGCGTGCCGAACACCTGGTGCGCTGAGAACTCGGGCGTCCACACGCAGAACAGGCACTGCCACCCGTCGCGCGGCCGCGTCTGCCACGCGTGCGGCGGGGCCTCTTCCGTCTGCTTGCGCGCCGGCGGCACCAGCTGCAGCTCGTACGTACCGCTCTCGAGAAACAGGTACGCGGCCGACGCTTCACCGCGTGCCTGCAACACCACCCCCGACGCTCTCTTGGTCATGCGCGCGAGTGTACAGCGCTCAGTGCGCGTCAGGCCGATGCCGCGTGACGGTGCGCACCACCCACGCGCCGAACGACAGGCCGAGCGCGCCGTACAGCCACGCGTCGGCTTGCTGCGAATAGAGGCCGACCGCCGCCAACATCGCGCACAGCGGCACGGCGAACAGCCGCACGCCGACCAGTTGCTCTTCCCGCTTCGACGCGCGCTCGCGCACGAGGAAGTAACCGGTCACCAGGACCGTGAAGATGGTGAGCGGAGCGGCCAGCGCGCTCGTGACCAACTCCAACACGCCGCCGGTCGGCAACACGAAGTCGGCCGCGATGTCGGCGAAGTTCTCGCGGCGCGGGGCGGTCGTGGCCTGCAGCAGCGCCTTCGCTTCTTCCAGCGTCATCTCGCCATCTTCGAGCGCGCCTTCGCGCTCCGGCGCCTCCGCACCACAATGCGGACAGCGATGCGCGAGGTGGAACATCCACCCTTCGCACTTCTTGCAGCGCACACGCTCAGACACGGCGACGAGTATTCACGGCGGCGCGGCGGGAGTGAACACCCCGACAGGCGCGCGCTCGAGGCGCGGCGCGAGCCAGGTCACCAGCCGCGGGCCCACCAGCAGCACCACGACCGTGCGACCCAACTGAATGGCCATCACCAACGACACCGCCACGTCGGCGTTGCTGGCGAGAATGGCGATGACGTCGGCGCCTCCGGGGCTGGTGGCGAAGTACGACGACAGTACGTCGAGGTGCATCAGGTGCCCGACGGCGAAGCCCATCGCCGCGCACGCCGCGAGCAACACCAGCACGCCCAGCAACACGCGGGGGAACGCGCGGCCGACGTGCACGAGGATGTCGCGCGTGAAGCGCAGGCCGATGGCCCAGCCCAGCGCACACCACGCGGTCATCAACAGCCAACGCGGCAACTCGATGTGCAGCCCGCCGAAGTTCTGCAGCGCCGTCATCACCGTCATGGTGGCCAGCATCGGCCCCGCACGCAGCCGCGCCCGCGCCGCGAGGTACACCGACGCCGCCATCACCAGCACCGTGAGCGCGAGGCGCGACCAGTCGACGGGCGCGAAGACCGGCTCGGTCGACGTGGCCACCGTGGCGCCCGCGAGCCTCGCCACCGCTGACGCCGCCAGCGTCACCAGCGCGACGCGCAGGTACTGCATGAAGGCCACCAGCCGCGAATCAACGCCGTGCGCGTCGGCCATCAGCACCATCATCGACGCGGCGCCGGGGAACGAGCCCCACAGCGCCACGCTGCCCGGCACCACGCCCAGCCGCGACAAGACGACGCCGATGACGACGGCCACGCCCACCACCGCGCCCACCACGCACACGAAGGCCACCACGTGCTGGCTCAGCGTCACGAAGAGCTGCGGCGTCAGCATGCGCGCCAACATCGCGCCCAGCACCGCCTGCGCGAACGTCAACACCCAGCGGGGCAACGGCACCGTGCGGCCACTCGACGCGAGCGCGATGCCGCCCAACATCGAGCCCAACATGACCGACGCCGGGAGCCCGACGAGCTGCATCAGCCCGGTGAGTGCAGCGCTGGTGATGAGGAGGACGGCGAAGTTCTTCACGGCGAAGGCAGGTGCTGGTTCGCCATAACAGGCGCGCACCGGCTTCGCTGTGTCAGCGCAGCCCGGAGTCGGCCACGCCGCTGTCAGCCTCGAAGCCGCCCGAGGGAAGGAATGACGGCGCGTCGAGACGCGAGACGCCGTGCACGCCCTCTGGCGCGTACGCCGGGAGCTCGAGCTTCGGCAGATGCAGCGACTGCACCGCCATGACCGCGACACACGCGGCGAACGCCATGACCACCATCGCCAGTCTCCGGGGCTCGTCATCCACCGACGTGGACACGCTCAACGGCGCTACCGCGCGACGCGACAGCGCGCTCAGTCGCTCGGCGCACGACGCGCAGGTGCTGACGTGGGCGTCAAACTCCGCAGAGCGCTCTGCGCGCGAGACGAACTGGTGCAGCTCCAGCAGGGTGACGTGACTCATGCGCCCTCCAACGCGCGGCGCAGCCTGGCGCGCACCGCGCACAGCACCTGGCGAAACCGCTGCACCGAGATGCCAGCCGCCGCAGCGAGCGCGTCATGGCGGGCGTCGGGCTGCTCGAGCGTCGCGCGCAACACCAGGCGCTCACGGGGCGTGGCGTTCGCAAGGCCCGCCTCGAGCGTGTCGAGCAGCCGCGCTACGTGCGTCGCATGCTCTGACGACTCGGGGCTCTCGACGGCCTCGGCGTCACCGAGCGGCGCATGCACGCGCAGTCTGCGGGCGCGCTGTCTGTCGGTGACGATGAAGGAAGCCTGCCGCAAGACGAGCCCCGGCAGCTCGATGCGCTCGAGCTTCCCTGCCGCGGCCGCTTCCATCACGCGCAGCCACGCGTCTTGCGCCACGTCACGCGCCTCGTCGAGGCGCAGCCCCGCGCCCAGCAGCGAGAGCACCAGCCGATGGTGGTGCGTCGCGATGGCGGTCTTCCAGAAGTCGTTCATCGTCACCCCAACAACGAATGAGCTGGCCGCGCATATCGTCTCAACCGACCCTTCCTGTTCGCGCGATTGAGAACGTGATTCCGAAGTATGGGCCGCGTCGCGCCCCGTTCTCGGGGCATGTCCCGACTCCGGAACCTGACGACGTTTCAACTGACGCTGCTCCTCGGCGCGCTGGTGGCCCTGCCCGGCCTCGGCGCGGTCGGCCTGTGGGACCCCTGGGAGACGCACTACGTCGAGGTCGGCCGGCAGATGTTGGCGCGCGCCGACCTCATTCACCCATGGTGGCAACACGCCTGGTTCTTCAGCAAGCCGCCGCTGGTGCCATGGCTGTCGGCGCTCGGGCTCTTCCTGTCGGGCGCGCAGCCGTGGGGCCAGCCCGGAGAAGGCCCGCTGCCACACTCCGTCGAGTGGTTCGTCCGACTTCCCGTGGCGAGCCTCCTCATCTTCGCGGTCGCCGTCTTTGCAGAGACGCTCGAGAAGCTCGTGTCACGGCGGGTGGCGCTGCTGAGCGCGCTGGTGCTGTGGACCATGCCGCTGACGTGCTTCCTGTCGCGTCAGGTGATGACCGACGCGCCCTTCGTCGCGTGCTTGATGCTGGCGCTGTCGTGGTCCCTGCAAGAGAAGTGGACACCGGCGTTCGCGGCCGTGGGCGTGGCGTTGCTGGCCAAGGGGCTGCTCGGCTTCCTGCCGTTCGTCCTGGTGCCGCTCTCGTGGCTGGTGCTCGACGGCCCGCGCGGCGCGCTCCAGCGAGTCAGGGCGTTGCGGTGGTGGAGCCCGCTGGTGACGCTCGCGGTGGGCGCGCCGTGGTTCGTGGCGATGTCGCTGTTCAGCGAGCGTGACGACGAAGGCCGCCGCTTCGCAGAGCGCTTCTTCGGGCACGACCACCTCGAGCGGTTGGTGAGCGGCGTGCACACCACGACGCCGGGCGGCGGCTTCGCGTACTTCATCGAGCAGGGCGCCTACGCCATCGCGCCGTGGGTGGCGTTGGTGCCGCTGGCCCTCGCCGTCACCACGCCGGCCGCTTCGACAGCGCGTCGCGCGCACGTCTTGTTTGGGCTGAGCGCCGGTGTTGCCTTCCTGCTCTTCACCGCGAGCGCGACACGCTTTCACCACTACATCTTCCCCGTGCTGCCGGGGCTCGCGGTGCTCATCGCCCTGGCCATCGACGGTCTGTTGTCACGCGGGCTCGACGCGGCGCCGCGCCTGCCGCTCCTGGTGGGCACGGGGCTCTTTGCGCTGGTGTGGAAGGACCTCTGGCAGCGGCCGCGCCACCTGCTGGACCTCTTCACGTACAACCACGAGCGGCCGTACCCGGACGCGGTGTTGGCCTCGCCTTTTCCGTTTCGACACGCGCTGGCCGTGTTGGGAATCGCGCTCGTGGCGGCGGCGCTCGTGGCAGTAGTGCGGCGCCGGCCGCGGCCCCTGGTGGGCGTGACGTTGGTGGTCGCGTGCAGCTTCGCCGCGCTGCTGGTGCAGCAGCACTGGCCCGCGCTCGGCCAGCACTGGACGCAGCGCGCGTTGACCGACCGCTTCTTCGCCGAGCGTCGGGGCGACGAGCCGCTCGCCGCGTTCCTGATGAACTGGAAGGGCGAGACGCTCTACACCCGCAACGCGGTGACGCAGATCAACGCAGGCAATCCACGCGGCGAAGTGCAGCGGCTCACCGAGCGACCCGGTCGTGTGTTCTTCGTCGTCGAGCACGCGCGCCTGCCGTTGCTCCGACAAGCGTTGCCGCCCGGTCAGCGCGTCACGGTGGTCGACGACAGCAGCACCAACAAGTTCGCGTTGGTCGTCGCCGACGACGGGTGATCAAGCCCGCGAGCTCTCACCCAGCGCCCGCAGCGCCGTCAGGTCGCGGATCAACAGGCCCGCGGGCTGCGGCACGATGATGCCGTCGTTCTTCCACGCGCTGATCTGCCGACTCGCCGACTCCAGCGTCGTCGCGCCCAGTGCCGCGAGGTCTTCTCGCCGCAGCCGCACCGGCATCAAGACGCCGCCCGGGAACGGCTCACCGAAACGGTCAGCGAGGCCCACCAGCACGCGCGCCAACCGCTGCGACACAGAGCCCGCCGAGAGCGATTCCACGCGCCGCGTGAGCTTCAAGACCTCTTCAGCGAGCGACATCGCCAGCGACACGGCGAGGCGCGGGCGTGCGTCCAACATGCGGCGCAGCGCCGACGCGGAGATCAGCGCCACGCGCGCCTTGCGCAGACAGCGCACGTCGAACTGGTACCGCGCGCCCAGCGTGAACGCGACCTCGCCCACGATGTCACCGGCCCCCACCACGTCGACGATGACGGGCTTGCGGCGCGTGCGCTCGACAGCGACACGGCCCAGGAGCACCAGCCCGAGGGCATCGGCGCGCGCGCCCTCACGCCACAGCACATCGCGCGCCTTCAGTTCGACGATGCGGGTGGTGCGCGCCAGCTCGACCCTGTCTTGCGGCGAGAGCGCCGACAGCACCGGCGCGCGGGAAAACGCTTCGTCGAGGTGCGTCTGGCGGAGTCGGCCCATGGAGTGCTGGTTTCTACGTCACCGCTGACTGCCATCAGCATTTCGTGACGGAAGCCTTCACAGATTTGATGGACGTCAAAGTTTCACTGACGCGGGTGCGTACAAGCCACGCACCGTGATTCGGACCATCGGTTTCCCCAGACCGCACCAGGAACCGGGGGAGGTGCGCGACTTCCCACCGTCGGTGTTGGAGTTCCTCGCGCAGTTCGACCTCGACGCCGTGGTGCTTGAAGACGGCTACGGCACCCGCCAGGGCGTCGCGCCCGCGGACTACGTGCACCCGAAGCTGCGCTACGGCTCGGTCGCCGAGTGCTACGCGCAGGACCTCGTCGTCACGCTGCGCTGCCCGAAGCCGGAGCTGTTCCGCTCGGTGAAGCGCGGCGGCGTCTTGCTGTCGATGCTGCACTTCCCCACGCGACCTGATCGCGTTCGGCTCTGCGACGAGCTCGGCATCATCGGCGTGGCGATGGATCAGGTCGCTGACGACCTCGGGCGTCGCGTCATCGAGAACCTCGAGGCCGTCGGCTTCAACGGCGTGCGCATCGCCATGAACCGGCTGCAGTCGTCGTGGCCCGCGTTCGCGTCGACCGAGCGCGGCCCGCTGCAGGTCACCGTGCTGGGCGGCGGCGCCGTCGGTGCCCACGCCATGCGCGCGGCCGTGCGCTACGGCGACGACGCCATTCGTCGGGAGCTGCACGCGCGCGGTGTGCCGGGCGTCGAGGTCACCACCATCGACTTCGAGCTCGCGCAAGACACCGACTACCTGCGACGACGGCTCGCGCGCAGCGACATGCTGGTCGACGCCACGCAGCGCCGCGACAGCTCGCAGGTGGTGGTGAAGAACGAGTGGCTCGCGCTGCTGCCCGCGCACGCCGTCATCGTCGACCTGTCCGTCGACCCGTACGACTTCACGCGCGACCCGCCGGGCCTCAAGGCGGTCGAAGGCATTCCGCAGGGCTCGTTGGATCAATTCGTGTTCGCGCCCGACGACCCGGCGTGGGACCGCGTCGACGCGCGCGTGCCACACAAGGAAAGACGGTCGGTCGTCAGCTGCTATTCGTGGCCGGGCATCGACCCGGCTGCGTGCATGCGCGTGTACGGCAAGCAGATCGAGCCCGTGCTGCGCGCGCTCATCGAGAAGAGCCCCGACAAGCTGGCCCCCGTCGGCGGCCCGTGGATGGAGCGTGCGACCGCGCGCGCCATGCACCACCAATACCCTCCGTTGAAGGAAGTGAAGTGATGACGAAGCGACTCACCTTTGGTCTCCCCCGCATGCACAAGGAAGCGGGCGAGAAGCGCGATTTCCTCCCCGAGCTGGTCGCCGAAGTCGCGCGCCTCGGCGTCGACGTGGTGCTGGAGGAAGGCGTGGGCGCCGGCATGGGCCTCACGTCTGACGACTACCGCCGCCTGGTGCCCAACCTGCGCGTGGTGAAGACGCGCGCCGAGGCGTGGGCGCAAGACGTGGTGCTGGTGCTGCGCTCGCCGGAGGTCGAAGAGTTCGAAGGCCTCATCAAGCGCGGCTCGACGGTGGTGGCGATGCTGCACCTGCCGACGCGCCCGCGCCGCGTGAACAAGCTGACCGAGCTGGGCGCGCACGCCGTGAGCCTCGATTCGCTCGAAGACGACACCGGCGCGCGCACCGTCGAGAACACGCGCGCCGTCGGTTGGAACGGGCTCGAGGCGTCGTTCACCGCGCTCGAGAAGTTCGCGCCGCAGCGGCTCGCGAAGGGTCAGCCGATTCTGCAGGTGACCATCATGGGCGCAGGTCAGGTGGGCAAGCACGCCGCCGAAGCCGCCATCAAGTACGGCCGCCGCGAGCGCTGGAGCGCGTGGGGCGAGAAAGGTGTGCCGCCCGTCGCCGCGACGGTGGTGGGCCGCCGCATCGTCGGTGACGCCGCGCTGCTGAAGCAGACGCTCTCGCAGACCGACGTGTTGGTCGACGCCACCCAGCGCGACCGCTCGTCTGAAGCGCTGGTGCCGAACGAAGCGCTGGGCTGGCTGCCGCCGCACGCGGTGATCTGCGACCTCAACGTCGACCCGTACGTGCCGACGGGCCTGCCGCCGACGGTGCGCAGCGTGGAGGGCATCCCCATGGGCACGCTCGACCAGTACATCTTCGCCGCCGACGACGCGAACTGGAGCAAGACGATTCCGTCAGGCGTGCCGACGCAGCACCGGCGCACGGTGGTGAGCTGCTACTCGTGGCCGGGCATTCACCCGCGCGACTGCATGGAGCACTACGGCCGGCAGCTGACGCCGCTGATGGTGCGGCTGTTCGAGCGCGGCGGCGGTGCGGGGCTCAAGGCCGAAGGTGACGCCATCGACCGGCAGCTGTGGCGCGGCAGCCTCGCGGGATTCCTCGCCGGCAGCGACTGAAGCTCTGGACCTACCGCTTGACGGTATACCGTCTCTATTTATAACGTCCGCGACGTGATCACGGGGTTCGGGAACACGGGGACGGAAGACATCTGGGCCGGCGACGACACCAGGGCAGCGCGCAGTGTGCTGCCGAAGAACCTGTGGGCGAACGCGCAGGTTCTGCTGGATCAACTCGACGCAGCGACAGTGGTGGGTGACATGGCGCTTCCTCCGAGCAACCGCTTGCACAAGCTCAAGGGCAAGTTGAAGGGTTGCTGGAGCGTCAGCATCAACACGCAGTACCGGATCATCTTCGCGTTCGGCAACGGGCAGGCGAGCGACGTGGCGATCGTCGACTACCACTAAGGAGTCTCTATGAAGGCACGTAAGCGGGCGCCGACCCACCCCGGCGTCATCCTCAGGAAGCTCATCGAAGAGACCGACGGCCTCACGCAGGACAAGCTGGCGCAGGATCTCGGCGTTTCGTTCCAGACCATCAACCTCATCGTGAACGGGAAGCGCGCGGTGACGGCTCCGGTGGCGCTGCGACTCGCGAAGCGGTTCGACCTCACGCCGCAGTTCTGGCTGAACATGCAGAACGCCGTAGACCTGCATGCGGCCAGCCTCGAGCTCGCGGCGTCGTGACGCGGGTCACGGCACGTAGAGCCGCTGGCCGTCGCTGGTGAGGAACTCCAGCGCCTGCCGACGAATCGGCTCGAAGTCCCACATGATGTTGTGGCCGTTGTACTGCGCGGCCTGCGGCGCCGAGAGGTAGTCCGCCGGGTCGACCAGCATGAAGCCGCGCTGGTTGGGGCCCGTGCCGTCGACCGCCGTCGGCAGTCGCAGCGCGTTGGCGAGGTCGATGCTGGTGTCGGTGGGAATCACCTCGTCTTGCAGCCCCGCCTGCTGCAGCACCGCGATGGTGTCCGGCGCGTACGGCGCCAGGTTGATGGGGTCGCCTTCGTCGAAGAACGGCTGCGCCATCGCGCGGAAGAGCGGGAACGCCACGAAGTACTCGGGTGACTCGAACGGCAGCCCCGTCTCGGCCACGAGCAGGAAGCCGATGAGCTCGTTGATGAACTTGCTCATCACCACGTTCGACAACCCGGCGCCGGGCACGTTCAACGCCGCCGAGGTGACGCGGTTGCTGAACGGCAGGAAGCCGCTCCCCATGATGGAGCCCATCGAGTTGCCGAAGTAGCGAAGCTTCGGCGCCACGTCGGCCGTACCGTCGCCGTCGACGTCGAGCGTCACTGCCACCGCTTCGGTCTGCAGCAGGTCGAACGTCATCTCGCGCATGCGGTCGCGAATGGCCGCCGGGTCGTCGATGGAAAAGAAGTCGGTGAAGACGCCGCGGCTGCCGTGGTTCGGCTCGTCGATGCCGATGCAGCCCATGCCGCGCGCCGCGAGCTCCTGGGCCCACTGCAGACAGAACGCGTCGTAGCTGCCAGAGCGCGGCGTGTTGCGGCCGCCGACGCCGTGCTGCGCGATGACCACGGGCCAACCGCCGGCCGGTTTGGTGCCGCGCGGGAACGCTGCGGCGAAGCGCAAGGGCACCACGGGCGCGAGCGACGGGTTGGCCTGCCATTCGGCCTTGAAGTGTTTGCCTTCACGCAGGTCGCGCGCGGCGAACTCACCGATGATGACGGTGCCCACGCTGTTGGGCTGCGACCACCCCGAGCTGAGCCACGGCACGATGCGGTTCCAGTCGGGGTCGGTGTGACGCCACGTGCCCACCGGGCGCTGACCCGAGAGCCCTTCGGGCTCGAAGCCCTGCGGCGGCACGGTGACGGCGGCGGTGTTGACGGCCGCCCACGTCGAGAGCGCGCGCGGCGCTGACGTGAGGTCGGTGGCGCGCTGCGGGACGAAATAGATGACGTCGTCGGCGGTGACGCCCAGCGCGGTCAGCACACCGGAATCGAGCGGGTTGTCAGCGCGAAACGCGTTGCTCTGGCCGAGCTCGACGCCGGTGGCGGTCTTCACGCCGCGCAGCACCACCAGCAACCCTTCGTGCTTCTCGGGCAACGGCACCGACGGCCGCGTGGCGATGAACTCCGGCCAGCCCTCGGGGTACGCGACGTTGCGCCTGGCCAGTGTTTCACGCGGGTGTTCCACGGCGACGTCGCGCTCCAGCACCTGCCACGCACCGTCGACCTTCACCAGGCGTGCGACGCGGCCGTGAATGCTCGTGGCGTCGAGCGGCTCGCTCGCGGGCAGCAGCGTCGACCCGAAGTGACCGAAGGCTGAGATGTGCTCGCTCGCCTGCTGGGCCTGCAGGTTGAAGAAGGTGCCTGACTGCGTGGTGATGGCCGAGCGCGGGAGGAACGGCTGGTACCAGCGGGGCCGCAGCTGCGCCTTGCCGTTGACGATGAGGCGCTCGTCGGGGAACGGGTTGTCGAGGGACTGCGCGTCGGCGCTCCAGAGCAGGTGCGGTGGATCTTCACCGGGCGGCGGTTCAGCGGGCGGCGGGCAGGCGAAGAGCGTGAGGGTCGACAGAAAGATGAAGCGGCGCATCGGGCGGCGACGCTACACCGTCGGCGCGCGCGCGCACGACGGCTGTGGGGGGGCTGCGCGGCGCCCAGCTCGCGCGGGCTCCGCACCACCCACCCGAAGCGCTCATTCGAGGTCGCGCAACAGCTCGAGGTCACCCAGTTGATCCAGGTTCTCCAGCAGCTCCAGTTCCTGAATCACCTCGGCGTCATTCGGCGCCACGCCCGCGTCGACACCGCCGTCCATCGCGAAGAGCAACAGCGCGGTGAGGCACGCCGTCATCGACGACGCTCCCGCAGGCGCTCACGCAGCTGCTCGCGCTGCCGCTCGTCCATGCTGCGCCACCGCTGCAGGTTCTCGCGCAGCTGCTCACGGCGCTCGGGGTTGTCACGCAGCCACGACCTGAACTGCGCGCGCAGCTTCTCGCGCTTCTCGGGGTCGAGCTGCCGCCACTCACGGTGACGCTCACGCAGCGCCTCGCGCTCTTTCTCAGGCAGCGCCATGAACGCGCGCAGGTTCTCTTTCACCCGCGCCTGCTCGTCGGCCGGCAGCGCGCGGAAGCGCTGCAAGTTGCCGCGCAGCCGCGTCTGTTCTTCAGGCGGCAGCTTCTTGAACGCCGCGAGCTTCTCGCGGAGCGCCTGCTTCTCGGCCTCGGGCAGCGCGTTGAAGCGGTCGGCGGCGCTCTCGGCGGCGAACACCGGCAACGCGACGACGAGCATCAGGACAAGCGTCTTCATGGCGTGGCCTCCTCGAGCTCCTTCAGCGCGGCGATGACCTCGAGGTCTTCCGCGTCACGCAGCGACAGCACCTCGTAGTCTTCGAGCAGCTCGAGGTGCTGCGCCATCAACAGCTTCTCTTCGTCGCCGCCGAACGACGGCGTCGCGCGCGACCACCACACGCCGCCCAACAACGCGACAGCCGCCAACGCGCCGAGGCTCAAGCGCGGCACCGTGAGCCACCGCTTCCACCACGGCGCGGCGCGCGGCGCGGCGATGGCGCTCAAGACGTTGGCGCGCAGCCGGGGCGAGGCCTCGGGCGACGGCAGCGCAGACACCACCGCGCGGGCGCGCCTGAGCTGTTCCGCCAGCGTCGACAGTCGCGCGTCGAGCGCGACGACAGCTTCGACCTGCTGCGCACGCTCCGGCGTCAGCTCACCGTCGAGCCAGGCGCTCAGCTCGGCTTCTGCTTCTTGTGGGTTCATCACGCACTCCTTGCTGCGGAAGTTGTGTTCAACGCGTCCAGCTGCGCGGCGACCTGCAGCGACGCGCGGTGAATGAGGCTCTTGATGGCGGCCTCGCTGGCCTCGAGCGCCTCGGCGATGTCGCGGTATGGCAGCCCTTCGAAGCGCGCCATGGCGAAGGCCGCGCGTTCCCGCTCGCTCATGCCCGCCAGCGCGCGCTGCACGGCGGCCTCGACGTCGCGCGCCTCCAGCGACGACTCGGGCGTGGCGGCGTCGGCCTGCCGTTCGAAAACCGACGGCCCATCGTCGACACCGGTGTCGGGCCGCGCCTTCGCGCCGCGCTGCGCGTTGAGGCAGAGGTTGGTGGCGATGTGAAAGAGGTACGTCGAGAACTTCGCGCGCGGTTGGTAGCGGTCGGCCGACCGGTAGAGCCGCACGAAGGTGTCTTGCGCGAGTTCTTCGGCGCGCGAGAGGTCACCGGTGAAGCGGTAACAGAAGCGCACCACGCGCTGCTGGTGCCGGTCGAACAGCTGCGCGAACGCCTGCCGGTCTCCGCGGCTCACGCGCAGCATCAGCTCGGCGTCGGCGTCAGTCACGGCCTGCACACATGCTTCAACCCGGGCGCGCTGTCACGGTTGCGGGCCTCCAAGTGTCCGCCCTGCCTGGGTCTTTCCGACGCGAGGTCGAAAATCCACATGCCGTGTGGATTCTCGACCTCGCGCGAACACCCGCAACCGGAAATCGCGCGCCGGGTTCCCTTTCACGAACCCGCTGCACGAACAGGAGCCACCCATGTTGCGCCGCCTCATCGTTCCACTCTGCGTCCTCTCTCTCTTCGCGTGCGGAGGCGCCGACGACGGCGACGCGGAAGCCGCCGACGACTCGGCCGCGGTGTCGTCGACGGAAGCCGCGCTCACCAGCGAGCTGACCGACGAGCTCGACGCGAGCGCGTCGGCGACACCGGAAGCGCTGGCCGTCGCGTCAGGCACCCGCGTGGCTGGCACGGTGACGCCGTCGGGTTGTCTGGTGACCACCACCGTCGGCGCGACCACCACGTACGTCTTCACCAACTGCACCGGGCGCTACGGCCTCGTGCTGCTCAACGGCACGGTCACCGCGACGTTCTCCCGCCCGAGCGCTGGCGTGGTGCGCACCGTCATCAGCAGCACCGGCTTTCAGGCCAACCAGGCGACGCTGAACCTCAACGCCACCGTCGATGCGTCACAGCAGGGCAGCGTGAAGCGCGCCGAGATTGCCTCCGAGACGAGCGGCACCGGGCCGCGCGGCAACAGCGTGTCGCGTGAAGGCGACTACACGGTGACGTGGGACGAAGCGACGGAGTGCCTCACGCTCGACGGCACCACTGGCTCCACGCGCGCCACGTCGACCACCGTGTCGGGCTTCCGTAAGTGCAAGGCGCAGTGCCCGGCAGGCGGCACCATCGTGCACAGCGGCGCGCGCGGCCGTGAAGTCACGTTGACCTACAGCGGCGGCGCGACGGCGGCGTGGAGCACCAGCGACGGTCGCTCGGGCACGGTGAGCCTGCGCTGCGGCGAATAACGCTCAACCCCTCGTGAAGACAGCGCCCCGGTTCGCCGGGGCGTCGTCGTTCTGCCTGTTGATCAGCCACAGATTCGATCCACGCCCGCGCCGTGCCAGAGTGGCCGACGCCCGATGCCTCACACGCTCCCACTCCGCCTTGCTGTCTTCGCGCTCTTCGCTGGCAGCGCCTGTCTCACCACCGTCGAACAGCGCTGGTGCGACACGCAGACGCCGTGCTCCGCGGGCTTTGTCTGCACCTCGACCTTCCACTGCATTCCGTCGCCGGGCGGACAGGGCGGCGGCACAGCGACAGGTGGCGGTGCGGCGACTGGCGGAGGCACCGCGACAGGCGGCGGTGCGGCCACGGGTGGAGGCGGCGGCGTCGCGACGGGCGGCGGCAGCGCTACGGGCGGCGGTGGTGGCCGACCGATGGGCGGCGGTGCCGGCGGTGGCGGACCCGCGCGCTGCCAGGACAGCTGCGATGGCTGCTGCCTGCCCAACGACGTGTGTCTCCCGCTGCCTGCGCAGACCACAAACAACTGCGGCCAGAGCGGGTCGAGCTGCTCCGCGTGCAATGACGGCGAGCAGTGCCTGCGCGGCACCTGCGTGCCCGTCATCATGGACGGCGGCGTACCGGGGCCCGTCGGCGGCAGCTGCACCAGCGACATCGGGTGCGGCGCGTCGGGCTGGTGCCTCACCGAAGACATGGGCTTCCCCGGTGGCTACTGCACGCGCGAGTGCGAGTTCACGATGTGCCCCACGGGCTCGACCTGTGTGCAGGCCGGAGACCCGAACGGCACGCCGTTCTACCTCTGTCTTCAGGAGTGCATGACGTCGTCGCAGTGCCGCACGGACTACGTCTGCGAGACGTCGCCGGGCATCGGGCTCTGTCTGCCGTTCTGAAAATTCAGAACACGCGCATCACGCCCAGCACCGCCGCGCCGCCGAGGCTCACCACCGACGGCGCGAGGTCGACGTCGACTTGTCCCGTCACCGACAGCGACAAGCGCCACCCGTCGAACACCTTCCACGTCACCTTGGCGGTCGCCGCATGCATCGCGCCCAGGAAGCTCGCGTAGTGGCCGTACTGGTAGCTCAGCCGCACCGTCAGCGCTGAGAACCGGTGCGCCACCGTGGGCCGTACCGAGAAGAGCAACGGCAACACCGGCACACCGCTGCCGAGGTCGGTGCGCCCCGCCTGCACCACCGAGAAGTAGCCGACGTTCGCCGGGTCGGCGTCGTACACGTAGACCGCGCCTTCGACGCCCACATCGGTGTGGCGCCAGAGCGTCGCCGTGTAGCTGGCCGAGAACCGCCCCTGCCACAGCGGCGTGCTGACGCCGTCGACGAGCTGACACACCTGCGACCTCCGCCGCTCGCACACGCGCCGCACGAAGTCAGCGCCCGGCCCGTCACCGAGCCTGACCTGCTGAAAGATGTCGTAGCGATTCACGCCGACGCCGACGTCCACCATCGAATCGACAGGTCCGGTGCCGTCGCTCAGCCACCCGCCGAAGAGCTGCGCGCCGACGCTGTACGAATCACTGTCGATGACGACGTCCACGTCGCGCGCGTTGCCAGTGAGCGGCTCGTACACGCGGCGCGTGCTGGTGTTGGTCTGCTGCGACGGCGGGCTGCCCGACAGCGCCAGCATCACCATCCACTGCGGGTGCGGCAGCCACTGCGCGCCCAGCGAGAACCGGAAGATGTCGCCGCCGGGGCTCGAGGTCGTTTCGGTGCGCGTGGGCAGATCTCTCAAGTAGCCCGCGAGGCCGAACAGCGAAAACGAGTCGCTCACGTCCCACGCGCCCGACAGCCCCACGCCCAAAAGACCGCTGCGCGGGTTGATGTCGCTGCTGGTCGTCATCGCCCCCGACACGTCGACGCCGAGGTCGTGCGCAACCGCTGGAAACGTGACGCCCATCGTCAGAAAAACGGTGAGAAGACGCATGGTTACGAGACAGTGACGAAAAGTCGTCTTTTGTCGCACATCAGAACACAACTTTGCGCAGCTGCGCCCGACAATGGGTCAACCTTCCCCAAGCACCCTGATCCACCGAGGATACCGCAATGCCCATCGCACCCCTCCGCCTGAAGGACGCCCGCATCCGCAGCTTCACCGAGAACCTCCAGCGTGAGGCGCAGCCGAAGCTGACCGACGCCAACGTGGTCGAGATTCTGGCGGCGACGGGTGACCGCGCGGGCGTGTCGTACGACAAGGCGAAGTCGGAGCTCACCAAGCCGGGCATCTCGCGCGCCGAGCAGTTCGCCATCGCGTCGCGCGGCCTGAGCCGCGACGAGAAGGCCGACATCGGCCAGATCCTCGAGAAGTCGGGCCTCAACATGGACCCCGGCGCGAAGAACTTCCTCGAGGCGCTCGTGGGCAAGGCCGAGCTGCAAGAGACCTTCGGCCCGCTGACCATCACCGGCGACCAGAAGAACGGCATCGAAGGTATCGCCAAGCCCGGCGAGGTCATTGAGGCCATCAACCTCTCGACCGCGCCCGCAGGCCGTCTGCACCTGACGGACACCATGGTCATCGGCACCGCCGACGCGTCGGGTAAGTTCCTCGGCCAGATGCCCGACGTGCGCGAAGGCGACATGATCCGCATGCGCACCCGCGCGGCCGACGGCTCGACGTCTGACTGGCTCACCATTCAGGCCAAGGGCATCGAGTCGAGCGACACGCGCAACGCGGTCGCCAACCTCGAGCGCATGGACCTCGCGGTCGTCGCCGGCACCGAAGACATCAGCGTCACGCACAACACGGGCCGCCCCATCACCGAGCCGGGCGCCAGCTTGCGCTTCACCAACGCGCGCACGGGCCAGAGCTTCGACGTGAAGGCGACCGACGCCGGCTCCATCCCCGCGGGGTTGAAGCTGAAGGGCCGCCCGGGCGACGAGTTCAAGGTCGCGGTCAGCGACGGCAAGAACAACACCTCGTTCTCGACGGTGGCCGGCAGCATCAAGGTGCCGGGTGGTTCGACCGACATCGGCAACCTGGTCAACCTGCCCGACCCCAAGATGCACAAGGACGAGATGAACGCGGACGGTACGCCCAAGTTCAAGACCGAGCGCTTCACGGGCCCGCTCTTCGTCGACGGCCCCACCGCGGCCGACGTGCGCCAGGGCGCCATCGGCAACTGCTACTTCCCCGCGGCGCTCGCGTCGGTGGCGGCGATGAACCCCGAGGTCATCAAGAACATGATCAAGGACAACGGTGACGGCACGTACACCGTGAAGTTCAACTCGGCGAACAGCTACAGCGGCGGTCGCCCGGTGGAAGTGAAGGTCGACGGCGACCTCTACGTGCGCAGCTTCGGCGGCCCCATCTATGGCGGCTCGCTCGGCGGCTCGACGGCGCCCGACAAGATGGAGATGTGGTTCCCCATCATCGAGAAGGCCTACGCGCAGTGGAAGGGCAGCTACGACACCATCGGCAACGGCGGCGTCGCGGGTCAGGTGATGGCCGAGGTCATGGGCCGGCCGTACTCGTACGAGAACCTCAGCGCGTCGAACGCCGACCGCATGTACGAGCGCATCAAGAACGCCGCCGCGCAGAACAAGCCGATGGCCGCGGGCACGTACGGGTCTGATCAGTCGGCGCGCTACACGAACACCGGCGTCTACGCGAACCACGCGTACTCGGTGCTCGGCGTCGAAGAGAAGAACGGCGAGAAGTTCGTGAAGCTGCGCAACCCGTGGGGCCAGTCGGAGTACGGCCACGACGGCAAGAACGACGGCTTCTTCTCGATTCCGCTCGCGAAGTTCGCCGAGCTGTACCGCGCGGTGCACATCGTCGACTGAGTCCTTACAAAGGCGAACACCATGGCTCTCCCTCCTGAATTCATCGACGAAGTGATGCCCAGCGCCGACGCCGCCGTGATGGCGGAGGTCGCGAAGGTGCTCGAGCAGTCGCCGCAGAAGCCGTCGCCCGACACGCAGATGACGAGCGCCCCTGACGACGCCGCGCAGCAGGTGGTCGAGCTGCGCGTGAAGTCGGTGGTGTTCGGCCAGGTCGGCGACACCGTGAAGGCCATCAAGCCCGTCGGCGCGTACGCGCTGCGCGAGGGCAACCACGGCCCGTTCCTGCTCGGGAAGGACAAGAGCGGCGCTGTGCAGATTCTGGGTCGCTACGGCCCGGACACGTGGCCTGAAGCGCAGGTGCGTGAGGCCGCGAAGAAGAACGGCCGCTGAAGTGGTCAGAGCGCTGACGGTCTTCGTCGCGCTCGCAGTGCTCTGGGGAACGGAAGCGCACGCATCGTCGTGCCGTCCGTTCCCCTTCGTATTTCCGAGGAAGTCGGTGCCCGAAGGCGGCGTGCTCTACGTCTTCCTGCCGACGGACGGCGGCGCGCCCGAAGCGCCAGACTTCGAAGCGGCGCAGCGCGACTGGCTCGGGGGCCTCTGGGTCGCTTCCACCGACGGCAAGGCGCTGCCCTTTGACCTCACGCGCGTCTCGCGTGGCGGCGCGTACGACGTGTTCTCGTTGAAGGTGCACGCGCGCATCGGCACGGAGTTCGTCGTCAGGCCGGTACAGCCGCACGACGCCATCACCATCACCAGGCGAGAGAAGCCGCAGGCGGTGTCGCTGGAGCTGACGCCGGGAAAAGACGACAGCTTCCGCGACTCGTTGTCGGAGCAACAGGTGCGCGTGCTGGTGCCGTCGCTGGACGCGCCGGCGTTCCGCGTGTCGTGGGCTGGAGGCTCCGCTGTCGTGCCCGGGCGAGACGTCGTCGATGTCCGCGGCAAGCGCGCGTTGCTGCTGGGGCGGGTGTACTGCAGCGGCACCACGGCCTGGTGGACGAGGCCGACAGAGTTCACGGTGACCGCGCTGCTGAGCGACGGCCGTGAAGTGACGGCAGCGCCCATCGTGCTGCAGCCGCCGCCGTCGTACGAGTCGGTGCCGATTCGCGTGATGCACTGAGCGGTGCGGATTTCTTCACGCTCCATGCACTTCGTGCACGTTTTCACCAACCCGTCCGCGCCGTATTCCTCTCCCCGTCACCACACACGGGAGAGCACACATGACGAAGGTTCCTGCCTGGGGCGCAGTCGCAGCTGGAAAGCCGTTGGAGCCCCTCACCATCGAGCGCCGCGAGCCGGGGCTCAACGACATCGAGCTTGAGGTCCTCTATTGCGGTGTCTGTCATTCCGACATCCACCAGGCGCGCGACGAGTGGTCGGGCGCGACGTTCCCCATGGTGCCGGGCCACGAGATTGTGGGCCGCGTCACGCGCGTCGGCCGCGACGTGTCGAAGTTCGAGGTCGGTCAACTCGCAGGCGTGGGCTGCATGGTCGACTCGTGCCGCGTGTGCGCGCAGTGCGAAGACGACCTCGAGCAGTTCTGCGTCGCGGGCAACGCCGGCACCTACAACTCGACCGAGATGGACCGGAAGACGCCGACCCAGGGCGGCTACGCGTCGGCCATCGTGGTGAACGAACACTTCGCGCTGCGCGTGCCCGAGTCGCTCGACCCCGCGAAGGCGGCGCCGCTGCTGTGCGCGGGCATCACCACCTGGTCGCCGCTCAAGCAGTTCGGCGTGAAGCCCGGCGACAAGGTCGGCGTGGTGGGCCTCGGCGGGCTGGGCCACATGGCGGTGAAGCTGGCCGCGTCGATGGGCGCGCACGTCACCGTGCTGAGCACCACCGCCGACAAGGAGCCCGACGCACGGCGGCTCGGCGCGACGGGCTTCATCGCGACCAAGGAGACGCCGCTGGCGACGGTGAAGGAGCGCTTCGACCTCATCGTGGACACCGTGTCGGCGACGCACGACTACGACGCGTACCTCGGGCTGCTGAAGCCGCGCGGCACAATGGCCCTGGTCGGCGCCCCGGCCGAGCAGCAGAAGTTCCGCCCGTTCTCGCTGATTCTCGGCGGGCGCAAGTTGATGGGCTCGCTCATCGGCGGCATCGCCGAGACGCAGGAGATGCTCGACCACTGCGCGAAGCACGGCGTGGTGTCTGACGTCGAGGTCATCCCCATTCAGCAGATCAACGAGGCCTGGGAGCGCGTGCTCAAGAGCGACGTGCGCTACCGCTTCGTCATCGACATGAAGAGCCTCCGCGCCTGACGCGCGTTGCTTCATTGCAACCACTTGCAGAACATCGCAACCGCACGTATTAAAGCAATGTGCGCGAAGCGCGAAGGATCCTTGAGCAAGTGGCGGAAGCCGAGCTGCCGCTCATCGTCGCGGATTCTCTAGGGATTCCTCGCGACGAGGTGGAACTCGAGGCTGATGTCGTGGGTCTCGACCTTGCGCTGCGAGGCGGTGCGTGGCGGTTCGCGGTTGAGCTCGCTGGCACACCACCGGCCACCTACGCGGCGAAATGGGAGCGGCTACAAGCGGTCCGCCTCAAGGGTTCGAGCTGGGTGAGACTGCTCGCCGTCCCGTACATGACCGAGCACGGCCGGGAGTTGTGCGAAGCATCCGGCATCAACTGGCTCGACATGTCCGGCAACGCGTCGGTGCGCGGGTCGGGCCTTCGACTGCACGTCGAGGGGCGGCCCAACAAGCACGCGCGGCCGGGCCGACCCTCTTCACCGTTCGCCACGCGCGCCGTTCGCCTCACGCGAGCGCTGCTCCAGGCGCCGGACCGCACGTGGACCATCAGCGAGTGTGCTGCGGCGTCGGGCCTCGACCTGAGTCAGGCGAGCCGGACCGTTCGCCGCCTCGTCGACGATGCGCTGTTGAGTCGCGAAGCCGGCGTCGTGCGGGTGCCGTCACCAGAGCGGCTGCTCGAGGCGTGGCGAGCCGACGCCGACTTCACGAAGCACCGGCGCGTAGAGGGCGTCGTCGCGGCGAAGAGTGGCGAGGCGCTCACGCCTCAGCTGAGTCGACGACTCGCCGAGCTTGGGATTCCTTCAGCTGCAACGGGACTCGCGGCGGCGTGGCAGCTCGACCGCTTCGCCGCGTTTCGACTGACCACGTTCTACGTCGCGAAGTGGCCGAGCGACGCGCAGCTCGCCGAGCTCCGCGTTCAAACGACGGCGGCGGCGCCGAACGTCTGGCTCGTCGTGCCCAACGATGACGGCGTCTTCGATGGGGCGACCGTCGTGGACGGCGTCAGGTGCGTCCACCCGGTGCAGGTCTACGTTGACCTGAAAGGCCATCCAGAGCGCGCTCCGGAGGCGGCCGAGCATCTGAAACGGCGCGTCCTGAAATGGGGCGATGCGTGAAGCCGACCAAGCCACCGACGCACAGCCACTACACCTCGGACCAACTCCAGAGGGTTCACTCGGCGTGCCTCACCCTCGCCACCCGACTCGGGTCACTGTCTGGCCATGTCGTGCTCGTCGGCGGCCTCGTTCCGTCTCTGCTCGTGTCGGAAAGCGCGAGCGAGGCCCACGTGGGCACGAGCGACCTCGACCTCGGCCTGAGCCTCACGCTGCTCGAGAACTCCAGGTATCAGGTGCTCGTTCATCAGCTCCGCGCTTCAGGCTTCGAGCCCGACAAGAACGAGCGAGGAAGGGCGACCCCACATCGGTGGATTGATACGCGCACACGCATCACCGTGGACTTCTTGATCGCGCCATCGAGCGAGCTCGAGATGGGCGGCGAACAACACACCATCGACGCCGAACTCTCCGCTTTCGTCGTCCCGGGCGTCTCCCTCGCGTTCCGCGACCAGAAACTCGTTGAACTGAGCGGTACGACCCTGGACGACGAGGAAGCCACGCGGGAGTTCCGCGTGTGTGGACCTGGCGCGTTCGTGCTCCTGAAAGCGCTCGCTTTCAAAGGCCGCGGCGAGAACAAGGACGCGTACGACCTCCTCTACGTGCCGTGCAGCGACGCGATGGCCGCCTGCAGCTGGTAGGCGCCGACGGCGCCCTGCGCGAACGCCGACGACGTGAGCGCCGCGCCTTCTTCAATCAACACCCGGTCCCACTTCGAGCGGTCTTGCTCGTCGAGCGGGATGACCTCGCCTGACGCACCCGAGCGCGCGTCACGCCGCGCGTGCGTCAGCAGCATGAGCGCCAAGAGCCCCATCACCTCGGGCTCCGCCGGCAACGCGCGCCGCAGCAGCCGCGTGAGCCGAATCGCTTCATCAGCGAGGTCGACGCGCTGCACGTCGTCACCCGCACTCGCCACGTAGCCCTCGTTGAACATCAGGTAGAGCACGTGCATCACCGTCGGCAACCGCGCCGCGCGATCCACCGCCTGAAAGCCCGCGTCTCGCACCGTCTGCCGCGCGCGTGAGAGCCGCTGCGCCATCGTCGCTTCAGGCACCAGGAACGCGCGCGCAATCTCAGCCGTGGTGAGGCCCCCCACCGAGCGCAGCGTCAGCGCGATGGCCGACGCCGAGGTCAACGCTGGCTGGCAGCAGAGAAACAGCAGGTCCAACGAGTCGTCGCGCTCGTGCGCCAACGCTTCGTCAGCGGCGAGCGCGAGCTGCTCGTCAGCGGGAATGAGCGAGACCACGACCTCTTCACGCAGCCGTCGCGAGGTCTCCGCGCGCACCACGTCGACCATGCGGCGGTTGGCGACGTGAATGAGCCACGCGCGCGGGTCTGACGGAACGCCGGTGCGCGGCCACGTCTGAGACGCGGCGAGCAGCGCTTCCTGCACGGCGTCTTCGCACGCCTGCAGATCGCGGTAGCGACGCACCAGCGCGCCCAGCACAACGGGCGTGAGTTCCTTGAAGTTCAGTCGTCGCCCCTCTCCCCGCGCGTCACGTCGGTGCGCTCATCACCTGCCGCACTTCGATGTTCAGGTAGAGCGGCTTCCCGCCCGGCCCCGGCGCCAGCGACGCTTCCGCGGCGACCTCGTACGCGCGCGCCGCCGAGTCGACGTCCACCATCCAGTACCCGACGACGAACTCCTTCGCCTCGGGGAACACGCCGTCGGTGTCGGGCGTGCCGTCCTGCTTCGCGCGCACCAGCTTCGCCTGATCAGGCCCCGCGAGCCCTTCGGCGCCGACCAGCTCACCGCGCGCCGACAGCTTCTTCGCGAAGTCCTTCATGAAGCCGATGTGCGCCGCGAGGTCTTCCTTCGACCACGACGTCAGCTGGTACGGCCCCTGGCCCTTGTGGTTCATCATCAACAGGAACTTCATCGCGCCCTCACTTTCCCGCGTGCGCACGTTCGAGCGCCGCGACGTCCAGCTTCACCATCTTCATCATCGCCTCGGCCGTGCGCCGCGCCTTCGTGGGGTCGGGGTCATTCAGCAACGCCTGCAGCCGCGAAGGGACGATCTGCCACGACACGCCGAAGCGGTCCTTCAGCCACCCACACATCGTCGCCTTGCCGCCCTTCGCCAGCAGCGCGTCCCACAGCGTGTCCACCTCGCGCTGGTCCTTGCACGTCACCATCAACGACACCGCGTCGGTGAACGACGGCTCCCTGTTTCCGTTGAGCGCCATGAACTGCTGGCCGGCCAACTGAAACATGGTCACCACCGGCGACTCGCTGACGACCTTCGCGTCGTCGAACAGCGACACGTAGAACTTCGCCGCTTCGGCCGCCTGCGTCTGGAACCACAAACACGTCGTGATCTTCTGCACTTGCATGGTCACTCCCTGGTGAAGGCGCGAAAGCGCGCCGATGTTCGCCCCGAGGTCGGAGCCACCGCGGGAATTTCGACATCGAATTTCCCGCTCACGCTTTCGTGCCCGGCGCGGTCTTTCCGAAACAAGGGAGACACACCATGCGCCGAAAGAGCCACCTGACGGATGACCTCATTGCCCTGCAGCGCCAGCTGCCCCGACGCCAGCTACTGCAGTGGCTCGGAGGCGCCGCGCTGCTCGCCGGCTGCGGCGCCGACATGACGGGCGGCCAGTGCGTGGAGATCCCCGAAGAGACCGAAGGGCCCTACCCCGGCGACGGCAGCAACGGCGTCAACGCGCTCGCGCTGTCGGGCATCGTGCGCAACGACCTCCGCACCAGCTTCGGCAGCGGCAGCGCCACGGCCGGCGGCGTGCCGCTCACCATCGACCTCACGCTCACCAACGTCACCGACGGCTGCTCACCGCTCGCGGGCTACGCCATCTACCTCTGGCACTGCGACCGCGAAGGCCGCTACTCGCTCTACTCGCAGGGCGTCACCAACGAGAACTACCTCCGCGGCGTGCAGGAGACCGACAGCGAAGGCCGCGTGACGTTCACCACCATCTTCCCCGGCTGCTACGCGGGGCGTTGGCCGCACGCGCACTTCGAGGTCTTTCCGAGCCTCGCGAGCGCGTCGAGTCACTCGGCGAAGGTGGCGACGTCGCAGCTCGCGCTGCCGCAGACCGAGTGCGCGGCGGTGTACGCGACGACCGGCTACGACGACAGCGTGCGCAACCTCGCGGGTGTCACGCTCGCCAGCGACGGCATCTTCCGCGATGGCTACAGCGCGCAGCTCGCGTCGCTCACCGGCAACGTCACCGACGGCTACGTCGCGAGCCTGATGTTCGGCATCACGCCGTAAAGAACGCCGTCACGGTGAAGCGTGTCTTGCCGCGCGCGGCGGTGAGCCGCGTGACGCCGTGGGGCGCGTCGCGGGGCCGGAAGAGCGCCAGCGTGTTGAAGCGCGGCGGCACCAGCAGCTCCACGCGGTCTTCCCATGGAAAGTAGAGCGCGCCGCCGTCGGCGTCGGTGAAGCCGCGCGTGAAGTTGTAGACGGCCGCGAGCCCCTCTTCGTGCGTGTCGACGTGCAAGGCGAACTCGTCACCGCGCCGCGCGCGCGCGACCTGCACCTGCTTGGCGTGACGCGCTGGCCAGTTCGTCAGCCAGCCGTGGAACTGCGCGGCGTCGTCGGTGCCCAGCCACGCGCAGAACTCGAGCAGCCGCGAGTGCCCCAGCGTCTCCAGCGGCGCCACGTCGATGCGGTACGGCACGTGGTGATGTCGTTGGAAACGCGCGACGTCCAACGCCCGGCCCACGCTGCGCGCGGTGGAGGTCTTGAGCACGTCAGACAGCACCACGTGCTTCACGCGGCCGCCGTCGTGGAACGCGTCACGAATGGTGGCGACGTGCTCGATGACGTCGGGAGAGATGAAGTCGCGAGCGAGCGACGTGACGTCGTGCACCTCGTCACCGAGCAGCGACTCGACGAGGTCTTCAACGAAGAAGGCGGAGCGCGGGCGACTCACACCGACACCAGGTGGCCCGCGAGCGCCTGAAGAATGGGGCTCGTGCCGGCCGCTTCGTACGACGCGACCGACGGCGTCGGGTTGCACTCCAGCACGTACGGCACGCCGCGCTTCGTCACACGCACGTCGACGCTGGTGAACACCAACTCCAACGCGGCGGCTGCACACACGGCGGCCTTCGCGACCGCGGCCGGCGCCTTCACCTTCACCGCCTGCTCGAGCACCTCGCGCGCGTCGACGACGCCGGTGGCCGGCAAGCGGTACGCGCAGACCACGCGACCCGCGAGCACCGTCACCCGGTACTCGTCACCTTCGATGCGCTGCTGAAACAAGACCGGCGCCGTCTCGAGTGCCGCGAGGCGCTTCAAGTCAGCGCGCTTGAGTCGCCGCACCAGCGCGCCGCCGCCCACCGGCTTGTAGACGACGTCACCGTGCCGCTCGAAGAACGCGCGCACCGCGGCTGGGTCATTCGTCGTCAGCGACGACGGCACCTTCACGCCAGCCCGCGCCAACACCTCGCTCTGCAGCGGCTTGAGCAAGTGCACCTCGAAGCGCGCCGTCGGGTTCACGAAGTGCGCTCCGGCGAGCTCCCACGCGCGGAAGGCAGACGTGAGGTGCCCATGTCGCTCACGCTCGGCGACCCAACGCTCGGGCCACGAAGTCGGCGTGCGCTGCGCGAGGCTCTCGACGTCGAACAGCGGCACGCCGAGGTGCACCGACTTCACGTACACCGCGCGCACGTCGGTGACGTCTTCGCGACCGACGAAGACGCGCCCGTCCAGCAGCGAGAGCGGCGTGTGCGTTGAGGTGTCGATGAAAGTGACGCGGGCGCCGAGCCGGGTGAGCGCGTGCTGCACGCCCACCGCCGTCTCATCGGCGCCCGCTGCGATGATCGCGACGTGCTTCTTCACGTCGTGAGCATCAACCCTTCTTCGGCTTGATGTCAGTCGGCAACGGCAGGTCGGCGCGCACCTTCACGATGGGCGGCTTCCCCGGCTTCGGCGGCTTACCGGGCAGCGGCAGGTCAGCGCGCACCTTCACGATGGGCGGCTTGCCCGGCTTCGGCGGCTTGCCGGGCAGCGGCAGGTCAGCGCGCACCTTCACGATGGGCGGCTTGCCGGGCAGCGGCAAATCAGCGCGCACCTTCACGATGGGCGGTTTGCCGGGCAGCGGCAAATCAGCGCGCACCTTCACGATGGGCGGCTTGCCGGGCAGCGGCAAATCAGCGCGCACCTTCACGATGGGCGGCTTGCCGGGCTTCTCGGGCTTGCCCGGCAACGGCAAGTCAGCGCGCACCTTCACGATGGGCGGCTTGCCGGGTTTCGGCGGCTTCCCCGGCTTGGGCGGCTTGCCAGGCAGCGGCAAGTCGGCGCGGACCTTCACGATGGGCGGCTTCGGCGGACGAATACGCATGTGTGGTGTCTCCCTGTACGGCGATTGTCGCGTGCCACAGAGACGGCGAACTCAGCACGAAGTGCTGTGTTCATTTACGTGCTCACGCTGATCATCGTCGCGGCCGGGTGACGGGTTGCCTGACTTACACAAGTAAGTCGGCGTCACTGCTGAGCTGCGCGATGGCTGTACGGGTCATGCGCTCCGACGCCAGGGCCAGCACCCGCTTCTTCACGTCGGCGTTGCTGGCGAGGATGGCGCGGAACTCGTCGGGCCCCATGCGCAGCAGCACCACGTCGGTCTTCGCTTCGACGCTCGCCGTCACCGGCACCTGCGTGATGACGGAGATTTCACCCAGCGTGTTGCCCTCGGTGAGGTCCGGGTACTCGGCGCCGCCAGCCTTGTGGAACACGCGACACGTTCCACGCAGCAGCAGGTACACGCCCACGCCCGGCTGACCCTCTTCGAGAATCGTGCTGCCCGCGCGCACCGTCACCGACTCGAACGCGCCACTCAGCGCGCGCCGCTGCGTCTCGTCGAGCGCGCTGAACAACGGGTTGGCGCGCACGACGTTGGCCAGCAGACGGTCCCGGAAGAACGCGTCGAGGCCCTTCTTGATGGCCGGGTGTCGCTCCATCAGCGACAGCATCGCGGCGCGCGGAAACTCGAGCACCACCACGTCGGTCGCGGCTTCGATGCCCGCCAGTCGCGGCGCGCCCGTCAGCAGCGCCATCTCGCCGAAGAAATCACCTTCCGTCATCTCGGCGACCGCGCGGCCTTCGCGCAGCACCTTCACCGTGCCCTGCGCCAGCGCGAACATCGAATCGCCCGGCGCGCCTTCGCTGATGATGACGTCGCCGGCGTGGAACACGCGCGCGTCCATCGCCTCGCGCAGCAGCGCAGTGAAGGCGTCGGTGGCGAGCGACGAGAAGAGCGGAATGGTCGGCAACGCGGCCGGCGGCGGAGGCGGCGGCTCGGCCTCGAAGATGAGGTCTTCGGAGGCGATCTCCTCGGCGTCGACGTCTGCGGGAGGAGGCGGCGGCGTGGCGCGACCCGGCGCGATGGCCGCGGAATCAAGCGGCGCTGCGGGCTTCACGATGACGAGCGCCGACGGGCTGTCCTGGCGCGCGGCGTAGAGCGACGCCAACTGTTGCTGCGCGGCCACGTGCGTCGGGTCGAGCGTCAAGATGACGCGGCAGAGCGCCGTCGCCTTGAAGAACAAGCCGTGCTCGGCGTAGCGCCGCACCGTCTCGGCGTACTCGGCCACTGCTTCCTTCGTGTGCCCCTGACGCGCGAGCAGCTCGGCGACCTTCTGTCGCACGGCGAGCTCACCGGGCACGGCCTTCAAGATGCGCCGGTATTCCTCGAGCGCTGCGGGCACGCGGCCCTTCGCGAGCAACTGGGCGGCACGGTCTTTCTGTCGGCGGAGCGCGTCTTCGGACATGCGGCGAATGATGGCCGCTTCGCGTCAACGCGTCCCGTGCAGAATGACATACGCGCTGTCGTTGCCGTTGGTGCCGCCGAGGTACAGCTCGTCGTCGCCCACCACCACACCGCGGTGCACGTTCATCACCGGTGGCGCGGGCGTCAGCGCGCCCAGCGGCCCGCCGTTCGACTTGTAGATGGTGGTGGTGCCGACGGCGGGCGACTCGCCCGCGAGCACGAACTCACCTGGCGCCAGCAACAGCGCCGCCGACAACAAGGGCCCGGTGTTGACGATGGGGTCGACCGCCCACGCACCACCCGTGCGGCGCGCGACGCGCATGCCTGAGCCGCCGCCGACCATGACGCCCGCCATCTGGCCGACAGCCACTGACGTCCACCGCGCCGCGGCCTGGCCCTTCATGTCGAGCGGCTCCACGCTGGTGCCGCCGGTGCTGAAGCGCACAGCCACGCCGTTGTCGCCCGCGACGTACACGTGGCCGTTCTCGTCGATGAAGCAGTCTTCGCCGTACGCCGTGCCGAGGTCGGCCACGCGCTGCGTGAACGTGACGGAGCCGCTGCGGTCGACGCCGTAGAGCTGCGTGGTCTGCACCTGCTGCGCGACGAAATAGACGGCCGTGCCGCGCGCGCAGATGCCGGTGACCTGCGGGCCCGACGGCACCGAGTAGACGCTGGAGAACTCGCTGTAGTCCTCGCACGTGCCGTCACACCGCAAGACGTCGCCGTCGCGAAGAATGAACAGCTCGGTGTCGGTGGCGGCGAGGTCGATGAACTGGGTGCTCAGCGTCACCATCGGGAAGTTCGTCACCTTCGTCAGCTCGTTGCTGCCCGGCGCTGCGCGGTAGAGCTGCGCGTCACGCAGGCCGGCGAACGTGTCACCCGTCGTCGCGCGCCGGTCGAGCCCCAGCACGCGTCGCGTGGCCACGGGCGGCACGGGGTTGAAGCTCATGGAGATCCACTGAAACGTCGGCGCGCCGCCACCGCCGGACCCACCACCTGTAGTGGTGCCACCACCAGCGCTGGTGCCTCCGCCGGTCGCGCTGCCACCGCCCACGCCGTCACCACCGCCCGTGGTCGCAACGCCGCCACCCGTCGCGGTGCCGCCGCCCGTCGCAGTGCCACCACCGGTCGACACGCCACCGCCTCCACCGCTGCCAGCATCAGGGCGCGGCGGCGTCAGCGGGCCACAAGAGACGACGACAACAGAAAGGACGAGCAACGAACGGCGCATGGCGGTGACGACTCTACGCACAACTCAGCCTGCATCGAGGAGCCGCTGGCGCAGCTTCACGCCGGCGACCTGCAGGTACGCCTCCCGCAGCAGCTTCTCGACGAGCTTCCAGTCGGGCGAGTCGAGGACGACCGCGATCCACCCCGCAGGGCCGACGTAGGGCGGGCGGAAGAAGCGCACCGGGTCCGCGTCGAGCAGCGTCTGCTGCATGCCCGGCGGCATCGGCAACCAGACGCTGAGGTGCTTCGCGCCGTGGTGGTGGTTGTCGAGCATCGCGAAGACCTTGCCCTTCCCCGCCTTCCACGTCGGCTCGCCGTGAGAGATCTTCTCGGTCGCGTCGGGGAACGCGAGGCACAGCGCGCGCAGCTTCTCGATGCTCCGTTCATCTCGCGTCATCGCGCGCGACTCTGTCACGTCGTGACGACCACGCGGCGGCGCGCGACCCACAGGCCTTCGCCGGCGAACACCACCAACGCCGCCCAGATGATGCCGAAGCCCAGCCAGCGCCCCGGCGACATCGCCTCATGGAAGACGAGGACGCCACAGAGGAACTGAATCGACGGCGCGATGTACTGCAGCACGCCCACGGTGCTCAGCGGCACGCGGTTGGCCGCCGCGCCGAAGCACACCAGCGGCAGCGCCGTCGCCACGCCCGCGCCGACGAGCAGCCCGTTCTTGAGCGCGTCGACGTGACCGAAGCCGCCTTCGCCGTTCAGCTCGAGCCAGACGAGGTACGCAAACGCGGGCAGAAACAGCACAGCGGTCTCGAAGCTGAGCGACTCGACGGCGCCCACGCCCGCGCGCTTCTTCACGAGGCCATAGAGCGCGAACGACGGCGCGAGGCCGAGCGCAATCCACGGCGGGCGGCCGTAGTCGACGCTGAGCACCAGCACCGCGACCGTCGCGAGGCCCATGGCCCACCACTGCAGCCGCCGCAGCTTCTCGCCCAACACCAGCACGCCCAGCAGCACCGACATCAGCGGGTTGATGAAGTAGCCGAGTGACGTCTCGACCACGTGCCCCGCGTTGACGGCCCAGATGTAGAGGACCCAGTTGAACGACACGAGCACCGCCGCGAGCGTCAGCCACGCCAGCTTCACGCGCGGCACGCTGCGCACCCACGTCAGCTTCTTGAGCGCCGCCAGCCACACCACCATGACGACGAGCGACCAGACGATGCGGTGCGAGAGGATCTCCAGCGAGCCCAGCGGCTTCAGCAGCGGCCAATAGAGTGGGAACAAACCCCACATCAGGTACGCCGCCACACCGAAGGCGATGCCCTGCCGCGCTGTCGAAGAGGCTGCGTCCACGTCGGCGCGTTGCATAACCGGTCGACGCCACGCGCGCTCTGGCGCGTCAACTGTGCCGGGCCCGCCGCCGCGCGACTGTCGCAAACCGCAATGTCTCGCCGCCGACCGCGTAGTCTCCCCGCGCGCCGCACGCACAAGGGGGAACACGACTTTGGACACCGCCGTCGCAGCAGAGGCCGACGTCACCAGCATCGAGTGTGAAGGCTGCCGCGCCGTGCTGACGCTGCCGCCCGCCGAGCGCGCGCAGGTCTGCCCATACTGCGCGAGCCCCAACGTGGTCGTCACGCGCGGCACCGAAGCGCACCCGGTGTTCTGCATTCCCCACCGCGGCGGCGAAGAGCGCGCGCGACGCTCGCTGGCCGCGTGGCAGCGCACCATCAACTTCTTCCGTCACCCGGGCGTGCGCAAAGCGAAGCTCGAGCAGTTCCGCGGCGTGTACGTACCGGCGGTGCTCTACGGCGCGGCGGCGCACACGCAGTACAGCGCGTCCATCGCCGAGGAGTACTACGTCACGCGCACCCGCACGCGCACCGTCAACGGCAAGACCGAGACGTACACCGAGCGCGTGAAGGAGCACGAGTGGCGGCCGCTGTCTGGCCACTTCGACAGCTGGGCCACCGACATCATCGTCAGCGCGAGCGCCGGCCTGCCCAACGAAGAGCTGGAGGCCATCGAGCCCTTCGACTTGCGCCAGCTGCGCCGCTACGCGCCGGGCCTCGTCGCTGGCTGGGCCGTCGAAGCGCCGTCGCGCAACACCGCCGACTGCGTGGCGCTGGCCCGCGCGGAGTTCACGCAGAACATCGGCGCGCTGCTCGAGAAGTTCATGCCCGGCGACGGCCACAGCAGCCTGCAGCACAGCAGCGACGTGAGTCAGGAGAGCGCCGACCTCACGCTGGTGCCGCTGTGGGTGATGGCGTTGAAGTACGACGACGCGAAGCCCGCACTGCGCGTGTTGGTGAACGGCCAGACGGGGAGAACGTGGGCGAAGGTGCCCTGGTCGTGGCCGCGCCTCATCGGCGCCGCGGTCCTGCTCGTCTCGCTCATCGCCGCCATCGCCGTCATCATCGGGAGGAACTCGTGAAGTGCACGCGCTGTGAAGGCGGGCTCGAGGCCGGCGACATCCGCTGCCCGGTGTGCGGCCTGAAGGTGCCCGAGACCGACGCCGCGCGCGTCGCGCATCGCCAGGTGCTGCGCTGCAACGAGTGCAACGCCGCCGTCGCGTACTCGGCGCAGCACCAGAACCCCGTGTGCGGCTTCTGCGGCGCCGTCATGCGCGTCGAAGAGCCCGTCGACCCCGTCGAGCAACCCGAGGCGCGCGTGGCGCTGTCAGTGCCGCGCGACACGGCGAAAGAGGCGCTCAAGGGCTGGCTCAGCCAGCGCGGCTTCTTCGCGCCCGGCAACCTCGCGTCAGACTCGACAGTCGACACCGTGCACGCGCTCTGGTGGGCGGCGTGGGTGTGTGACGTCGGCGCGCGCGTCAGCTGGACCGCCGACTCGAACGTCGGCAGCGGGCGCAGCGACTGGGCACCGCACTCGGGCCAGGCCGTGATGCAGCGGAAGAACCTGTTGGTCTCGGCGTCACGCGGTCTGACCGACGCCGAGACGCGCGCGCTGACGCCGCACTACGACCTCTCAGCGCTGGAAGCCGTGCCCGCCGACGCCGCGGAGGTCGAGCAGTTCGACGCGCAGCGCTCGGCCGCGCGCAAGGTCGTGGCCGACGCCATCACCGCTGAAGCCGTCGCCGAAGCGCAGCGCCAGCACGTGCCCGGCGACCGCAAGCGCAACGTGCGCGCGCACCCGATGATGGTGGGCCTCAGCACGCGCAGGCTCGCGATGCCCGCGTGGGTCGTCGTCTACCGCTTCGAAGGCAAGCCGTTCCGCGCGGTGGTGCACGGGCAGAACGCGAGTGTGGTGTTCGGCTCGTCGCCGAAATCCATCTGGAAGATTCTCGGCGTGGTCTTCGGCGGCGTGCTGGTGCTGGCCGCCATCGTCGCGCTCATCGCCGCGTTCTCGCGTTAGCGCTTCACCTTGCGCGAGCCGTCTTCTTCGAACTCGTCGTCAGCGACGAGCGCGCCCTTGTCGTCCCACTGCTTGCGAGCGCGGCGGTTGCCGTCGTCCCAGCGCTCTTCACTCTCCTGCGTGCCGTTGGCGAACCACCGCTTCGTCACGCCGTGCTGCTGACCCATGCGCCACGCTGACTCTTCAGCGGGCTTGCCGTTCTCGAACCAGCGCCGCGTCGCGCCGTCTTCGCACCAGCCGCTGTACCGCTGGCACCGCTTGAAGCGCGCTTCGCTCTCTTTCGCGCCGAGGTCGAACCACGTGGTGCGCGTCATCACGTCGCCGTCAAACGCCTCGCTCAGCTTCTTGTTGCCGTTGAGGAAGTACTCGGTGCGGTCGACGCGCGTGCCGGCCTTCCACGTGGCGCGCGTGACGACCTTCGCGCCGTCCTTCGAGTACAGCTCCTCGACGCCGTCCTGCTCGCCGGCCTTCCAGCGGGTGACGGAGTCCAACGTGCCGTCAGCGCGCAGCACGCGCTCTTCGCCCTGCTTCTTGCCGTCGGCGTCGAACGTCACCGAGCGCCGTGACGCGTACGTGCTGTCGCCCGGCTCTTCACGCGTGAGCCGCCCGTCGCGGAACGTGCGCACCGCGCTGACCTTGTTGGTGCCGTCGTACACCTTCACCACGCGGTCGCCCTTGAAGCCGCACCACTCGTTCAACACCTCGTCGCCGCGCGCTTCGGGCCGACAGGTGAGCGACGTGACGCGGCCGTCATCGGTGAGGCGCAGCGTCACCTGGCCCTTCGGGAACTGCCGCGAGTAGTCCCTGAGCGCGCCGCTGCTGGTGAACTCCTTCGACCACACGCGCTCACCGGCGGCGTACTGGTCTTGCCGCGTCAGCTTGTTGGCCTTGTATTCCTCGGTGAGGCCCTCGCGCTTGCCGTCGACGTAGCGCTCGCTGCGGTACCAGTCGTCGCGCGTAGACCGCGTGAGACCAGACTGCTTGCCGTTCTTGATGGTCAGGTCGACGACGGTCTTGCCGCCCTCGACACACTTCACGGCGCCGTCGCGCGGCGAGTACGCCACCTGCAGGTCGAACTTCACCTTCTGGCCGTTCACCACGCAGAAGTCGGTGGTGCTCGTCACCGGCGTCGGCGCGCGGCGGAACTCACGCCACGCTTCGTCGTAGTACGGGTCTGGCGACGACAACGCGACGGGCTCTTTGAGCTTCAGCGCGGCCTGAAACTCCGCCTGCGCGCGCTCCCACGGGTTTGATTCTTCGTACGCGCGCTCGACGGTGATGAGGCCGTTCTTCACCGACAGCTTGCCGGTGGTGCCTTCGATGCCTCGACACTGCACGCCGCGCAGCTCGGCGCGACGCACGGTGGCCTTGCCGCTGTCTGACTGACACAACGCCCACAGCAGCCGCAGCGGCTCATCACACTCGAGCGCGCCCGACGTCTGGTCCCAGCCGATGTCCTTGTTCTTCGCCTTGAGCGACGCGAGGTCGTACGTCGACGTGAACGGCTGGCCGCAGAGCAGCTTCAGCTTCGGCAACACCTCTTCTTCTGCGTTGCGTTGGCCGACGTCGTTGTTCGCGGCGAAGGCGGTGAGCGGCAGCAGCACGGCGAGGAGGCGCGTCATGCGCGCGACTCTTTCATGACTGAGTCGAAGTGATGTGCGCCTCGACGGGTACACTCACCGCATGAGCAGCACTCTGGGCGAGCGACTGGGTCGCGCGTGGTACCGACACCCGGTCGTCGCCTTCTTCCGCGCGCGGAAGCTCATCGCGTTCTACCGGCAGCTCCACTCGCTCATTCGTGCGGGCATCGCGCTGCCGACGGCGTTCGGTCAGCTGCAGGACTACGCGCCCGACGACGCGATGGCGCGCGGGCTGGCGGCCGTTTCGCGCGACGTGCGCGGCGGCCACGCGCTCGGTGACGCCATGCGCACGCACGCCGCGTTGTTCGATGACGCGTACGTCGAGCTCATCGCCTTCGCTGAAGAAGCCGGCCGGCTCGAGGGCGTGTCGCTGTCCATCGTGGAGCACCTCGAGCGCGTGCAGCGACAGCGGTGGATGGCGGTGATGGGCGCGCTGTGGCCCGCGTACCTCGGCGCGACGCTCATCTTTCTGGGGCCGTTGCTCGGCGTGGCGCAGCAGGCGACGAGCGCGGCGTCGGTAGGCGGGCTGTTCGCGTCGGGCCTCGCCAGGTCGCTCGCCACGGCCGTCGGGGTGCTGGGCGGGCTCTTCAGCGTGCCGTTCGTCATCGCGGCCTTCGGCGCGGAAGAGAAGTGGGACCGCTTCGTGCGCCGGTTGCCCATCGTGGCGGCGCCGGTGCGACAGCTCGCGGCGAGCCGGCTGGTGTTGGGCTTGAGCCTCGCGTCGGCGTCGGGCCTCGAGGTGCAGCGCTCGCTGCGCATCTGCACGCGCGCGACGTCGCGGCCGGGCATCGTCGCCGACGTGGTGAAAGCCGAAGCGGCGCTGCGCGGCGGCGCGACGCTGACAGAAGCGATTCGTACGTTGGACGTGCTCGACCGCACGTCACTCGGCGCGCTGGCGGTGGCCGAGACGACGGGGACGCTCGACGAGACGCTGGCGAAGTTGGCGAAGGACCTCGAGGCGTCGTCGATGCGCGCGCTCAAGTTCCTGACGTTGCTCGTCACCGGCCTCGTCGCGGTGGCGCTGCTGGCGAAGCTCCTGATGGGCCTGCTCGGCACGCTCTTCGGCCCCATCAAGACCTATTACGACGCGGCCGGCAGCGGCTCCCTCGACCGCTGACGACCGCTGCGACGCTCACTTGCGGATGAGCGGCTTGTACTTGATGCGCTTGGGCTGCAGCGCGTCAGCGCCCAGGCGCTTCTTCTTGTCGTGCTCGTAGTCCTGGAAGTTCCCTTCGAACCACTCGACGTGCGAGTCACCCTCGAACGCGAGGATGTGCGTCGCCACGCGGTCGAGGAACCAGCGGTCGTGGCTGATGATGACCGCGCAGCCGGCGAAGCCCTCGAGCGCCTCTTCCAGCGAGCGCATGGTCTCGACGTCGAGGTCGTTGGTCGGCTCATCGAGGAGGATGAGGTTGCCGCCTTCCTTGAGCGTCTTGGCGAGGTGCACGCGGTTGCGCTCACCACCCGAGAGGTCCTTCACGCGCTTCTGCTGATCGCCGCCCTTGAAGTTGAACCACGACAGGTACGCGCGGCTGGCGACGATGCGGCCGCCGAGGTCGATTTGATCGAGCCCGCCCGACACCTCTTCCCAGACCGACTTCTCGCCCGCGAGCGCGTCGCGCGACTGGTCGACGTAGGCCACCTTCACCGACTCACCGACGAGGAACTCGCCGCCGTCCGGCTTCTCGAGGCCCAGCATCATCTTGAACAGCGTCGTCTTGCCGGCGCCGTTGGGGCCGATGACGCCGACGATGCCGTTGGGCGGCAGCTTGAACGAGAGGTCATCGATGAGCAGCCGGTCGCCGAACGACTTGCGCAGGTTCTTCACCTCGATGACGCGGCCGCCGAGCTTGGGCCCGGGCGGAATGTAGATTTCGCCGGTCGACTCGTTCTTCTTGTTGCGCTCGAAGTCTTCGCGCATCTGCTCGTAGCGCTCGAGGCGCGACTTGCTCTTGGCCTGGCGCGCCTTCTGGCTCGACGACACCCACTGCAGCTCGCGGTCGAGGAACTTCTGGCGGTACGTCGACGCCTTCTCTTCCTGCTCGAGGCGCTTCTTCTTCTGGTCGAGCCAGCTCGAGTAGTTGCCCTTCCACGGCACGCCTTCGCCGCGATCGAGCTCCAGGATCCACTGGCAGGCCTCGTCGAGGAAGTAGCGGTCGTGCGTCACCGCCACGATGGTGCCCGGGTATTCCTTGAGGTGCGTCTGCAGCCACTGCACCGACTCGGCGTCGAGGTGGTTGGTGGGCTCGTCGAGCAAGAGGAGGTCAGGCTTCTCGAGCAGAATGCGGCACAGCGCGACGCGGCGCTTCTCACCGCCGGACAGCTTGGTGACGTCGGCGTCGCCGGGCGGCAACCGCAGCGCGTCCATCGCGACGTCGAGGCGGCTGTCGAGGTTCCACAGGTCGTTGGCGTCGATGACGTCCTGCAGCTTGGCCTGCTCTTCGAGCAGCTTGTCGAAGTCGGCGTCAGGGCTGCCGAGCTCTTCAGAGACCTTGTTGAAACGGTCGAGCACGTCCTTGAACGGCTTCACGGCGAGCTCGACGTTGCCCTTCACGTCGAGCGTCTCGTCGAGCTGCGGTTCCTGCGGCAGGAAGCCGACCTTGGCCTTGGGGTCGGGGCGGGCCTCTCCCATGAACTCCTTGTCCCAGCCGGCCATGATGCGCAGCAGCGTGGACTTACCGGACCCGTTGGGGCCGATGACGCCGATCTTCGCGCCGGGGAAGAAGCTGAGCCAGATGCCCTTGAGGATCTCCTTGCCGCCCTTCACCTTGCGGAGGTCCTGCATCGTGAAAATGAAGTTCTCTGCCATGCGGCGCGACCTAGCACGCGGGTGCGGCGACTTCGCCAGCAGTATGGTGGCGCCGTGCGCACGACGCTCTTGCTGGTGCTGTCTCTCGCAGCCTGCGGCCGTACGGACCTCATCGACGAGCCGGCGGTCGATTCAGGCGTGGTGACGCCGCCCACGCCGCCGGTGGTGGTGAAAGACCCGCTGGCGGTGTTCGTGGTCGACGGCAGCTGCGCGAAGGCCGGCACGAAAGACGCGCTCAAGCCCGGCGTCGACGAGCGCGTCTTCGCCGTCGAGTTCCTCGCGCAGGAAGAGTGCAGCGGCGCAGGCGGTGACTGGTTCATCGGCCGCGAGCTGGGCGGCGTACGCGAGGTCGCGATGGGCGACCACGCGTGCTGGTTCATGCCTGACGACTACCGCGCTGCGCGCGTGAAACGGTACGGCGTGGTGCGCAGCAACCTGTTGGCGGTGACGACGCAGGTGCCTGACGGGTGGTGCCTCACCACCGTCGATGGGCGATCGATGCCGAAGACCGACGTGAACGTGTTGGCGTTCGGTGTGTATGAGAGTGAGACCGCCGCGCGCGACGCCGCGAGAGCGCTGAAGTGAGAACGTCCCTCCTCCTTTTCTCGACCTGTCTGATCCTGGCCTGCTCCAACAACGTCAGGCCGCTCGACAAGCCACCGATCCACATCGAGCTATCAACCGGGGCGTGGGCATCTCGCGTCGACATGAGCGAGGGCTTGATCTCGATCGTTGCGCAGGAAGGCGCATCTGCCCTGGGCCGAGTGCCGCAGGCCTATCTTGATGAGCTCGTCGAGTCGGCGACGCTTACAACTGCCGACGGCACCAGTCAGGTCATCACACCTGTGCGGCAGGACTTCTCTCAGCCGGAACTCCCAAGCGGCGGCTACCAGGCGGCGGAGATCGTTTTCGACTCGAGGGCTGCATCGAGCAGCGGATGGAACATGTTGTCGTTCCAACTCAATCGCAAAACAGCGTGGGGCGGCTTCGAAGACAGAAGCGCGCTCTTCGCGCCGTTCCGAGTCGACAGCGCGCCCGCGGTTGTTCGCCTGACGTTTCACGCGAACTTCATCGACGTGCGGTTCTCTGAACCGCTGGAGATCCGCGACGCTGGCAATCCCTTCTCGGTTGAAGGCGCCAATGGCGCGCTTGGTTGCACGATGACGTTCACGACCGGCTTCGACTACGCGACGTTGAGCTGTGCCGAGCCGCTACCACCCACAGTCACCATCGCGATGAAGGACGGCTACCTCGCTGCTGAAGGGGGTGAGGTCCGAGCACTCGATGGTGCGCCGTTCGCCGTCACCGTCGACCTCAGGACCCTTCCAAGGAATCTGGAGCAGGCGCCGACGTGGGAAGCACCGCTCCCCCACCCATCGCCCTTCTGACGCTCGGCCTTCACGCCTCGTCGTCGCCGAAGAAAACGCCGAGGTCGAACTCAAGCGCATCGAACGGTTCAGGCCGCACGACCTGACCTCGGGCGGCCATGAGCACACCGAGATACGCCGCTTGTGACCAGCGGTAGATCATCAGCGTCTCGTCGCGCGGGTCGAGGATCCAGTAGTGAGGCACTCCGGCCGCGAAGTAGCCGGCGTACTTCCGAACGAGATCGTCGCCACGATTCGTCGAGAGGATCTCGCAAACCCAGTCAGGGCGGACGTCGACGACTGCGTCTTCCGGCGCGAGGGGAACCCGGTCGCGCCGCCAGCCGACGATGTCGGGCCTGTAGATCTGGTTGGGCGCCAGTGCGACCTCGACCTCGGTTGCGAACCACCAACCGCCCGGGCCCTTGGGTCCGCCAGGCTTTCGGTCGAACGCGCCGCCGAGTTGGCTGATGACGCGCCCCTGCGCGCGACCGTGCTCGCCAGACGCCGCCTTCTTCTCAACGAGCTCGCCGTTGATGATCTCGTGACGCCGCTGGTCCTCGGGGATCGCGAGGAGATCCGCCAGCGTGGCAGTACCGGATCCCTTCGCGCGGCTCATGCGTGAACCATACGCCGAAGCGCCATCAACCGTCGGAGGTGAGCGCGGTGCAGAATCGCCAACTCAGTTGGTGGGCTTGCCGGGCTGCGCGAACAGCCGCTCCGCGGCGCGCGACAAGGGCAGAAACGAGTCGGTTCGCGAGAGGCGGCTCGGAGCGGGAGTAAGCGGGCGGAGCGCAGGCATCAGCCACACGGCGCCGGGGACAAGGCCCGGCCGCGGGGAACACGCGCGAACGCGACCGTCCGACACCAGCACCACTGCCGGCGTGTCGGTGCATTCCAGCTCGAGGCGGATGGCGCGTTGTGAACGCGAGAACGAGAGCGTCAGCAACGCGCGCTCTGGCGTCGCGTCGACGCTGCACAGCACGCCGCCGACGAGCTCTCGGCGCCGCGGTGCCTGCCACCCCGGCGGCCTCGGGGGCCCTGCGGGCTGCTCGTCGACGACCGACAGCCGTGCTTCGCCGCGCTCGCAGCACGCATGCAGCAGCACCTCCTCGCCGCGCCAACCGAGCGCGAGGTAGACCCGCGAGTCAGAGAGCGCGGTGACCTGCCGCACCACCGCTTCTTGCAGCGTGGCCTTCAGCTCTTGAGCGACCGCCAGCAGCTCTTCAGGGCTCAGCGACACGGGCGACACGCTACGCCTCACCATGGGTCCAGCGTGGCGCGCCGTCACCGCGTGACTCGGCCGGGGCTGAAGTGCGGCTAAGAAGCCGACATGCGTTTGTGCTTCATCATGTTCGCGTCGCTCTTCGGCAGCGCGTGCCTCACCGCTGACGTCGAGCCGCAGCTCACCATCACGCAAGGGCTCTACGGGCAGCTGACCGAGGCGTGCCAGGGCGACGACTGCCTGGGCAAGCCTCGCGTCGGCGCGTTGGTCGGCTGGTTCGACAGCAGCCCGCAGGGCACGAGCGCCGACGGCGGCACGCCCGAGCCACGCCTCGAGCTGCGCACCAAAGCCAACGGCTTCTACGAGCTCGCGCTCGACCCCGCGGCGAAAGGCTACCTCGCCATCGGCGCCGACCGGCCCGGGCGCGTGGTGTGGTTCACCTCGACGGCCACCAGCATTCCCCGCGGGCTGGCGCGGCTCGACTGGCAGGCCAACGACGACGACCTCGGCGTCTGGAAAG
>CAYWON010000043.1:32755-42486 GCA_964459885.1 uncultured Archangium sp. | reverse complement strand
AGCCGCCCGAGCCGCCGAGCCCACCAGGCCCGCCGAAGCCGCCGTCACCACCGTTGCCGCCGTTGCCGCGCTGAATGCGGTTGTTGAGGACGCTGGCCAGCGGCGCGTTGGGCGCCGTCGCGAGGAAGAGGATGGCGAACGAGCCGCCACCCGCGCCGCCGCCGTTGCCGCCGGTGCCACCGCAGCCGCCAGCGCCAGCGCCGCCGCCCGTCGCGCCGATCTCCCAGCCCTGACAGCCGCCGGGCGTGAAGCGCGCGTTGCCACCACCCGCGCCACCGCCGCCGCCGCCTTGCGCGACGAGGCCCGCGTTGCCGTTGCTCGCGCCCGCAGGCGCCGCGACCCAGCGACCCATCACGAAGCTACCGAAGCGTGCGCGCGCCGCTGCGCCCGCACCGCCGCTGCCGCCCTGCCCGTCGGCACCCGGTCGACCGTCTTCACCGTCGTGCGGCTGAATCGCGGTGGGGAAGCCCGACTCCGTCACGTGGTTGCAGCCGGGCGAGCTCAGGTTGTCGAAGCTCCAGTCGAAACCACCCGCGCCGTTGCGGCTGCCCGGAGGCTGCGCCGCGTACGTCTGCTGCGCGCCCTGGTTGCCGGCGAACGTGTACACAGGACAGATGACGTTGCCGCCGACGGTGGCCTCCGCGCCGACGCACTGCGGGTTGCTGCCCGCCGCGCCGCCCTGACGGTGGTTGTTCACCGTGCAGGTGCCCGACGGGAAGAACGTGCTGGCGATGCCCGCGAGGCCGTTCAGCTGCGTGCTGGCCTGACGCCCGAAGCCCTGCGTGCCCGTCGCGCCGCGGCCACCCGCGCCGCCGCGCCCCCCGATGATGTCGTTGCCCTGCAGCACGAAGCGCGGCCCCACGTTGAGGCCGAACACGCCGATCGACGGCTGCCCCGCAGCGCCAGGCGCGACGTTGGTGATGGCGTCCCAGCCCGTGATGATGAAGCCGGCCACCACGGTCTCCCGCGCGGCACCCGCGGCGCCGAGCCCTTCGGCGTGCACCGGCGCGATGGCCGAAGCGGTCGGCTGCACGCCCTGCCACGTGGTCGTGTACTGGCGGGGATCGCGCTTCAAGAAGTCCGCCGCGTAGCCGCCGAAGACCTGCGCGCCGTCAAAGAGCCGCACGTTCTCGCGGTACAGGCCGCCCGCGACCAGCACATACCGCTTCCCCTGCGCCTGCTGCGCCGCGACGCCCGCCGCGATGGTCTGGAACGGTGAGGTGCGCGTGCCGTTGCCGCCCGCGACCGCGTTCGACGACACGAAGATGGCGTCTGCGATGACGCCGTCGACGCCGTCGCAGTTCTCATCGACCCACGACGCCGCGTTGCCGTTCGCGGGCAGCCGATCGGGCAGATCGCTCGTCAGGTTGCCCTGCACGCGCCGGCACTCGCAGCCGTCGGCCTGCTCGCCGTTGACGTTGACCCACTCAAACGTGGTGCCGCCGACCACTTCGGTCAGACACGGGCCCATCGTGCAGCGCGGCATCGCCGGCGCGAGGTCGCAGACGCCGGTGGTGTGCTGCAGCGTGGGCGAGAAGTACTTGGTGCAGTCGTTGTTGCAGAAGCCGCAGTGCTGCGCGGCCTCGTAGCGGCCCGTCGCCTGATTCAGGAAGCCCTCGTCGACGCGCGCGTCACAGTTGTTGTCGCGGCCGTCGCAGATCTCCGGGTTGAACGAGTTGACGTCGCAGCTGCTCCAGTCGGGCCCGCCCGCAGACGCCGCACACGTCTCGAAGCCGTTGCAGGTCATCGCGCCGCTCATCAACCGACACGCGCGCGTGGCGCCGACGGTCTGCGCGCGGCAGCTGCACGTGCCCGTCGACGGCACGCACTGCTGAGAGCCGCCCTCGACCGTCTGACACGAATAGCCGCCGGGACACCCGGGCGGGTACGGGCTGCCCGCCGAACAATCGCGGCCACAGACGCGCGCGCCGTCGACAGTGAGGCAGCGGCTGCCGGGGCCGACACAGTCCGCGTCGCGCTGACACGGGCTGCACAGCGTGTCGGGCAGCTGCAGACACATGCTGTTGTCTTCGAACGGGAAGAAGCCCGGCGCGCACTGCGTGACGCGGCACTTCGGCACGTCGTTCGAGATGTCGCAGGTCGTGGTGACCGCGTTGGCGATGATGCGCGCGCAGTCGTTGTTGCACGCACCGCAGTGCGCGTTGGTCGAATACAGCCCGCGCCCCGGCCGGAAGTCCTCGTCGACCTGACCGTCGCAGTCGTCGTCTTCGTAGTTGCACGCTTCCGGAGCCGGATCGCGCGCGGTGCACACCAGCCCGCCACCCGCGAAGCACACCTGCGGCCCCACGCACGTCACGTTGCCGACGGTCTTGGTGCAGTCCGGCGCGCTGAAGTCGTCGATGCGGCCGTTGCAGTCGTCGTCGGCGCCGTTGCACGTCTCTTCTTGCGCGGCGGGCGCGACGCACGCCGTGAAGCCGCCGTCGAGCTGGCAGATCTGGTTGCCCAGACAGCGGCCGAACTGGTTCTGCTGGCCCAGACACGCCTTCTGCAGGCCGACGGTCTGCGGCGTGCAGTCGCACGTGCGGCCCTCGGGCACGCACTGGCCCTGCTCGCACGTGTAGAGCGATGGGCAGCCGGTGAACGTGCAGTCGCGCGCGCAGAACCCACCGTCGAGATCGCCCATGATGCAGCGATCGCCACCGCTCGCGCCGCAGTCGAGGTCGCCGCCACACGGCTGACAGAGCAAGGGCTGCGGCACCGCGCAGAGATCCGCGGTGACGCCGGCATCGGGCCGCGAGGGGTCCGGCACGCGCTTGCAGTCGTAGGAATCAGGACAGCCCGCGTCGCCCGAGTCACAGGTCACGCTGCAGAACGAGCCCGTGGGCCCACCGAGACAGAACGTCGAGTTGCACTCGCTGCCTGCGTCGCACGGCTCGCCGAAGCGCTTGCGGCCGTAGTCGTAGCCGCCGTCGAGCAGATCGAACGTCGTACACACCGCGTTGACGCAGCGCAGACCGTCGCTGCAGTCGCTGTCAAAGACGCACGGCGACTGCTGCGGCGTGAACTTCGTGCGACCACACGCCACGAGCGCGAGCGACGCCATGACCACGAGCTGGAGATTGAGGCGCGACATCAGAAGCTCTCCACGCGCGAGAAGATGCCCGCGGCGCCGTTGCTGCCGTTGAAGCCTGGGCCCGCGGGTGAAGGCCCGCCGCTGCCACCTGCGCCGACGGGCAAGAAGGCCGGCATCGGGAAGACGTTGCTGGTCGAGTACGTGGCCGTCGGCAGGTTGCTACCGCCGATGCCGAACACCGAGCCTCCGCAGCCACCACCGCCACCGCTGCCAGCGCCTCCGTTGCCGCCGCGACCGCCGGGGCCGCCCTGGCCCGCACACCACGCGACCGACGTGTTGAGGCCGCCGCGACCGCCCTGGCCGCCAAGGCCGCCATACCCGCCCGCGCCACCGTTGCCGCCAAAGCCGCCGAAGCCGAAGTCGACGAGGTTGCCGGTGATGGTGGGCGCCGCGCCGATGACGAAGATGCCGAACGACGCGCCGCCGCCCGCGCCCGCGCTGCCTGCGCCGCCGCCACCGCCACCCGCGCCGCCGCCACCGCCCGTGCCGCCGAGATCGCCGACGCGACGACCGATGGTGCACGTCGACGGGTTCGAATTGCGCACACACCCACCGCCGCCACCACCGCCGCCGCCGCGACCGGGCGTGCCGTTGTTGCCGGTGGTGCCGACCGCGGTCGTCCAATCAAGGCCGGCGATGCCGCCGCGCGACACCGCGCAGCCGAGGCCGCCCAGCGACGCCGTGCCGTCAGTGCCGTTGGCCGCCGCGCCGCCCGCGAGGCCGTCGCCGGGCACCGTGCAGTCGTACTTGCAGAACTGCGTCTGCGACGGGTCACTGTGCCGGTAGATGGCGTTCGAGCCACCGCTGCCGTTAATGCCGCCACCGCCGTACTGCTGCGGGTCGAGCGCGAGGTTGGTGCCCGCGCCGAAGTTACCTGTGGCGCTGCACGACGCATTCACACCCGGCGCGCCGCCGGCCTGCGTCTCATTCGTGCAGTCTGGCGAGTTGCACTCACGCGCGTTGACGCCGTTGGCCCCAGCGCCGCCGTTCGAGCCCGCGACGCCCGGCAACGCTGGCGTACCGTCGCCGCCGCGCCCGCCGACGATGTGGTTGTTCTGCACCACGAGCCCGTTCGAGTCGCGCACGTACACCCCGTAGCTGTTGCGCGCGCCTTCACCCGGCAGCGGCCGCGAGTTCACGTCGTAGCCGCGAATGGTGAAGCCCGCGATGACCGTGGTGGCGCCGCCGAGCGACTCCGCGTTGACCGTGCCGCGACGGCCGTTGGCCAGCGGCTCCTGCGCTTCGATGAACGTGGGGAACAAGATGACGTCGCGACGCGCGAAGCCCGGCGCGTAGCCGCCGAACAGCTGCACGCCAGCGCGCAGCACCACCTGCTCCGCGTACGTGCCCTGCGCCACGAGAATGGCCGTGTGCGTGTTGGGTTGGAACGCCGCGAGCGCCTCCGCGATGGTGCGGAACGGGTTGGCGCGCGTACCCTGGCTCGACGTCGACTGCGCCCAGACGAAGAGCGACGTCGCCTGCACGCCGTCGACGCCGTCACAGTTGCGATCGATGTAGGGCAGCCCCGACGTCGGGTACGCCGCGTAGCGCTCGGGCTCGTCGATGACGTTGGGGTTCGACGCGCACTCGCAGCCGTTGGTCTCTTCGTTGTCGGCGTTGACGAACTGGTACGTGAAACCGCACGTGCCGTTGGTGCAGCGCGCGCCGGGCCCGAAGGCGCCCACGCACACCGTGTCATTCGCGCAGGTGCGCGTGCAGAAGCCGTTGGTGCAGCTCTCGCCGGCGCCGCAGCTGCCGGGCGCCGAGCACGCGCGCACGCACTGGCGGTACGTCGGGTGACAGACCGCGCTCGCCGTGCAGTCAGCGTCGGTGCGACACGCGCCGCCGCCGCCGATGCGCTCCGTGGTGCAGCTGACGATGGCGCACGCAGGGCTCCCCGCGGCGCCCGCGACGCAGCCACCGTTCGCGTGCTGAATGGTGGGGCTCCAGCGCGCGACGCAGTTGTTGTTGCACATGCCGCAGTGCGCGTCGGAGTCGTACGTGCCCGTGCCCTTCGTGTTGATGAAGCCCTCGTCGACCTGCAGGTCGCAGTCGTTGTCGCGGCCGTCGCAGAACTCGAGCGACGTCATCGACGTGTCGCAGGCGCCCCAGCCGTTGGCCGCCGTGCAGGTCTGCGCGCCGATGCACGTCGCCGCGCCCGACGTCACGAAGCACGAGCGCTCCGTGCCGACGGTGTCGACCGTGCACTGGCAGCTCTGGTTGTCGGGCATGCAGAGCTTGCTGCCGCCGACGGCCGTGCAGGTGTTGCCGGAAGGACAGCAGCCCTGCTCGCCCACCACGCCGGTGCAGCCTTCGTACGTCGCCGTCACGTCGCAGCTCTGCGCGCAGAACGTGTCGGGGTCCGTGCCGATGGTGACGCATTGGTCGCCCGGCACGCGGCAGTCGGTCGACGTGGTGCACGGCCGGCACTGCGAAGGCACCGCGCGCTCGCAGATCTGCGCGTTGGGCGACGCCGGCGACAGGTACGAGCCCTTTTCACACAGCCGCGGCACGCACTGGCGCTGGCCGACGCGCACGTCACAGGTCGCCGCGCCGGGCACGACGACGCCGCCGTCGCTCAAGAGGTTCTCCAGCACCGCGAAGCAGTCCGTCGCGCAGTTCCCACACGCGCGCGCGCTGACGTAATTGCCCGCGCCGTCGACCAGCCCGTCGTCGATCTGCCCGTCGCAGTCGTCGTCGGCGCCGTTGCACAGCTCTTCTTGCGGGTCCGGCGCCGAGCACTGGAACGCGAAGCCGCCGTCGAGCGTGGCGCCGCAGCTCCACAAGCCCGTGCAGGTCAGGCCCTTGCGGCAGCTCGGGTACCCGGGGAGCCCGGTGGTGACGAGGTCGGGGTCGGTGGAGTCGGTGAGGCCGTCGCAGTCATTGTCGATGCCGTCGCAGACCTCTTCCGACGCCAACAACGCGTCGCAGCCGCTCCAGGTGCCCTGCGGCTGACACGTCTCGACGCCGAAGCAGGTGGCGCGCGGGTTGGTGCGCTGACACGCGCGCGTGAGGCCCGCTGAAACGACGCTGCACTCACACGTGTTGCTCTGCGGGAAGCACTGGCGGGCGCCGTCAGCCGTCGCGCGGCAGACGCTGCCTTCAGGGCACAGCCCGGTGAGCGAACAGTCGGTGGTGCAGAACGTGCCGCCGTCGCCGACGGCGCTGCAGCGATCGCCGATGGCGTTGCAGTCTGAGTCTTCGTCACACGCGAGGCACTGCACCCGAATCGGCGGCGCGCAGAGGAACCCGGCGTCGGGCGACTGCTTGCAGTCGTAGCCCTTGTCGCAGCCCGTGCCGCCGTCGAGGGCGCAGCCGGCGCTGCACACGCGGCCGTTGCCAGGCCCAGGAGGCAGACAGGGCCCGAAGAGGCACTCGGCGTCTTCGGTGCACGGCCAACCGAGCTCGCCCGGGCGCCCGGCGTCGGGCACCTCGAAGCACTTGCCGTTCAGACACTCGCTGCCGGCGGGGCAATCCGCCTTCACCTTGCACTCGCAGGTGCCGTCGAGGAGGCAGTCGGGCTCGCGCGTCGGCGTGAAGCAGCCAGACAGCAGGACGAGCGAGAGAAAACTCAGCCGCGCGAGGCGGCCATTCGAAGCGGTTGCCATGGCGAGAGATCGATGGGCCCGCACGTCGGCCAACGCGCGGTGGGAGGGGACCATACACACCGGCCCCCTCCCACGAAACTCTCAGAAAACCGTTACTTCACGCGCCCTTCACTTGAGGAACGACGTCACCGCGTCCGGCTTCGTCTCCCCCGCGGCGGGGTCGATGACGACGCTCTTGTCCTTGCCGATGACGATGACGAGGCGGTCCGACAGCGCCAGCGCGGCCTTCAGCTCCGGGCGCGCCTTGAGCAGCGCGAAGTACGCGTCTGACAGGTACTTCACCTTGAGCTGCTTCGCGGTGCCGCCGAGCGCGTCGGAATCAATCCACCCGCCGTTGCGGAAGATGAACGTGCGGCCCGACGCAGTGCGCACCGGCTCGTCGACGCGGGCGCCTTCGTTGGACTCCTTCATCTTCTTGAGCGCCTTCGACACCGCGATGCCGGCCTTGTCGTCCTTGGGCATCGCTTCGCTCTTCGCGGGGCCCGACTTGAACGCGCGATCGTACGACTCGTCGGCCGCGGGCTCAGGCGCCGGAGCCGAAGGCGTCGCCGCCGCCCGCCCCCCACCGCCCAGGCCGCTGCCGCCGAAGAAGCCACCGGCCGAGCCCTTGGGCGCCGCCTTCTCTTCTTCACGACCGCGCGTCTGCCAGGGGGCCGGAGGCGGCATCGTGGTGGTCGGCTGGTTGCGCGCGACCGGCATCGGCGTGTCTTCGACGACGAGGTACGAGGTGTACGGCGTGACGATGCCGTACTTCTTGCCGAGGGTGACGATCTCGTCCTTCAGCTCGGGCTTCTCGCCGCGCAGGCGGATCTCCTCGAGCAGGTAACCGACCTTGCGGATGGCCCACAGCCGCGGAACGAAGTCGTACTGCGTGCCCTGCTTCACCGCGTCGGCGCGGTACTCGAAGACCTGCTTCTTGCCGTTGAACGAGCCGGTGAGCAGCACCGTGCCGTCCTTCGGCGTGCGGTAGCGACCCATGACGACGAGCTGGCTGCCCTTGAAGAGGTCGCCCAGGCGCTTGGGGTAGACGTCGTAGGCGCCAAAGGCAGACAGATCCAACGCGAGGTCGGCCAGCACGGGGTTGGCGACCTTGTCGAAGAAGCCGCCGACCTTGAGCTCGAAGTCGCGGCCATCGCGCGCGAAGTCGCTGGTGCCCTGCCCTTCTTCGGCGATGCGATCGAGCAGGCGCGCGTTCAGCTCATCACCGACGCCGAACGTGAAGACGCGGCTGCCGGTGTTGGCGGCCTTGGCGTTCTTGCTGATGGTGGCCTCGTCGGTCTCGCCGACGGTGGGGTGGCCGTCGGTGATGAACATCACCATGTGTGGTTTGTCGCCGCGGTTGGCGCCGTCCTTGAGCGCGCGCACCATGGCCTCGTCGATGGCGGTGCCGCCGATGGCCTCGAGGCCGCTGACGAACTCCACGGCCTTCTTGACGTTGGCTTCGCTGGCGGGCTGCGGCTTCTCGAAGAGCGCTTCGACGTCGGTCGAGAAGCGCACCACGTTGAACTCGTCGCGCGCGTTGAGCTTCTGCACCGAGTACTTGAGCGTGTCGCGGGCGAGCTTCATGCGATCGCCCATCATCGAGCCCGAGGTGTCGATGACGAAGGTGACGCGCTTGGCGATGATCTCATCGGCCTTGAGCTCGGCCTTGGGCGAGATGAGCGCCATGAAGAAACCCGGCTGCTCGGGGTCAGGCCGGTGCGACATGAACGTGAGGCCGACCGCCTTGTCAGAGACTGTGTAGAAGAGATCGAGGTCCTTCGAGATGTCGGTGCCGGCGCCGAGCTCGAGGCCAGCGACGGCGTTGTTCTCAGACTTGCGCGAGACGCCGAGGCGGTGCGTGGGCGAGTAGATGCTGCGCAGCGGCGTCTTGCTCTTGATGTTGGCTGAGAAGGTGAAGTCCTGCTGCACGGTCAACCGCGGCGCGCCGCGGGTGCTGGCGCCGAGCGGGTAGTGGTACGTGTAGACGCCGGCGTTGAAGTCCAACACCTGGCTGAAGGTCAGCTCGATCTTCTGCTCGCCGTTGGCAGGCACGGGAAACACGCGGGCGCGGAAGGCGTCGCTGTCGACGTACTCAAGCAACCCTGGGTCCTGCAGGCGGCGCACGATGCCTTCGTAGATGTCGGTGGCCTTCTGCTTTTCCAGCACCTCGCCCTTGGTCTTCTTGCCGTTGATGTACAGGTAGAAGTCCTGCAGCGCGGCGCCCCTGGGCAGCGGGAAGACGTAGTGCGCTTCGAGCTGCCGGCTGCTCGAGTTGACGAAGACCTGCTCAACCCTGGTGACGGCGGCACCGTCGACGATGTCGACCGCCACGCGCTGGTACTTGATGCCGAGCGGCCCGAGCGACGTGTCGGTGGGGATCAACATGCCCTGCGCGAGCGCGACAGGGGCGGCCAGGACGCACGCCAACAGCAGAAGTCGGTTCATTCCCCCTCCAACGGATGTGGAGGCGGAAGGATCTCACAGCTGGTGGAAAGTGGTGGATTTTCGACGAGTTACGCGTCCGCGCGGCTACTCCTCCAGCGTCACGTCGACCTCTTTACCCTGCAGTAGTCGCTTGAGCGCAGCGCGGCCGGCCACGCGATACGTCAGAAACGTCGCCTCCACCCCAGCACGCATCACACGCACGCGACCGTCTCTGCTTGATGCGTCGCCCGCCTGGGCCGCGCACGACACGACCTTGCGAATACCGAGAAACCGGAGCCGCCCGGGCCGGTCATCGATGGTCAACGTCGGGTCATTCAGCTCTTCTCGACGCGCGACGCGGGTGGCGGCTGCGAGCGCCTCCTCGCCGACCGGCCGCGGACCATCAGCACGTTCTCCATCACCGTGAACGTGCGCTGGCGCCCTCGGAGCTGCTCGAAGCAGTACACAGCGTGCGCCGCAAACCAGACTCTTTTCGTTGCAACACCCATTGTCTCGCGCGGCACTGTCGCCTCTCTGTCGAATCAGCACCAGCGCGCGCGACTACCGTATTGTCGTCGCGCATGACGGTCAGGCGGATGCTGGTGTGGGTGCTACTCGTTGGC
>CAYWON010000043.1:0-32655 GCA_964459885.1 uncultured Archangium sp. | reverse complement strand
GCCAACGCCAACGCCAACGCCAACGCCAACGCCATGGGTACTTGATACGCCGCCGCCGTTCGTACTGGAGCAACCGATACCGACGAAGTTCCAGCACCCGTCCGAGGTGTCGCCGGTGCTGAAGTCCGAGGTCGTCGACAAAGCCATCGCCGGCGTGGTCTCGATCATCACCCTGGATTCCGAAGGGTCCGGCGTCGTCGTCTCCAGCGAGCCCGGCCTCACGCTGGTCATCACCAATGCGCACGTCGTCGGAGACCATTCGACAGTGGTGGTCGACTTCACGCACGGCTCGACGGTGCCTGCACCGGTGCTGGGCGTCGTGGCAGCGAAAGACGAGGCGCTCGACCTGGCGCTCATCAACGTCTCCGACGGACCACACACGTCACTCACGCTCGCCGAAATGGCGCACGTTGTCGACCGGCTTCCCGCTGTACGCGGTGGGCTTTCCCCGCGGCCGGCTGCAGAGCCAGAACCACGGCGCGTTCCCGTCGGTCACCATCACCTCGGGCTTCAAACTCGGCGCCGGAACCGTCGCCGACGCGCACTTCGGGCACTTCGTCGGAGGCGTCAACCCGGGCAACAGCGGCGGTCCTGCCATCGACACAGACGCGCGCGTCCGCGGGATCGTTACGAAATACTGGCGCGGCACCGAGTTCAGCGCCGTGGTTCCTTCGGAGGCGGTCGTGGAGTTCCTTTCACGTGCCGCGCCGCAGTTGATGTTCCCGCTGATACGGGCAACCCCGTCGACGCGGCTCCGCCCCGGGCTGCAGGCTCCGCCACCAGACAAAGACGCGCTGGTGCTGGTCAGCACCCCGGCGGGATACGCGGTCGGGGTCATCATTGGTCGGACCAAAGAAGGCAGTCTGGTGGCGACGGACAGCGCACTCTTTGATCCGAACTGGGAGACCACCCCCGTGAAGGTGTCTCATTGGGCCGATGGAACGGCCTCGCTCGCCGCGGCGTCTCGCGCGCTGCTCTGGGAGCCGACGGAAGAGCTCGCGCTGGTGCTGACCCCCATCGTGAACAAGCGCACGCTGCCGCTCTCTGATGATCCCGAGAGCCTCGTCCTCACGCAGCCGATCAGCGCGTGGGAGCTCGACGAAAAGGGCCACGTGAGTCAACTCCACGGCACCGTCTCGGCTGTCTGGTACGGCGTGGAATCAGCGGAGCGCTTCAAGGTCGATCTCGGCATCGACCGGGACCGCGTCGGCGGTCTGGTCTTTGACATGAAGGGCCGCATCATCGGCCTGTCGCTGGTCTCCATTCGAGGCACGAACATCACCACTCTGGTCCCGGTCTCGAGGCTCCGCGCGCTCCTGCACGGGCACCTGCGCGGCGCGGCACTAAGCGTCCGCGCGGAAGGTCGCCGCTGCGCGGTCGCCGCGACCGTCAGCCTGAACGACCCGCTCTCCACCGTGAGCGACGTGCAGTTGCTGTACGCGGACCGGCCCAACTACCAGCCAGCCTGGCGCGCCGACGTGCCGCCGATGGGTGCGCCCGTGGCAACCGCGTCAGTTACCGATGGCGTCGCGCACCTCAAAGCGATCATCACGCCGTGTCTTGGAGGCAAGGTGTCGTTCCAGTTCGCCATCAGCGGCGCGCGTTTCGTCGAGCGCACGCCGACGTTCACCGTCAGCGCAGGCGCCGAGAGCGCGGAAGTACAGATCCGCGGTCGATACTTCTCCGGCACGGAGCCGCTCGACCTGCAGACGCCCGAGCCGCCGCCAATTCCACCGCTGGCGTGCGAGGACGTCCCGCTCCAGACCTGCCACCTCGAATGTGAGCGAGGCAACCTGGAGGCCTGCTTTCGGACGGGGACGCAGATGTTGCAACCCGACCGCACCGCCTCGCCTCAACAGACCGCAGTGGGACTTCTGCATCTGCAGAAGGCGTGTCGAGCGGGCCTCGCCAGGGCGTGTGCCGCGCAAGTAGAGGTCAACCCTCGAGCGGCGATTCCCGCCCTCCGCATCGCGGCGTATCCCGCGTGTCGAGGTGGCGACCTCGTTGCGTGCACCATCTGGGCTCTGCATGGCGGGACGTTCACCGATCTCGAGTTGCAGGAAACGCTGATGGTGCTCTGCCTGGCCGGCGTCCCCGCTGCCTGCGAGCGCGTCGGGCTCCCAGTCGAGGGCCCGACCTCGTTCCTGAGCCTCCCAGAGTACGGAGACGCACAACCCACGACCAACGAGCCACCTCGCGTGCGCACCCAGCGACGCGTCGACACCCACGCACCCGCTCCCATCGAGGGGAACATCGAATGGAAAGTCGAACGACCCGACATGCTCGACGTCGGCGTCGTCTTCTTCTCGATGCCACCCGTCGATGAGCGAACCGAGGCCCTGCTGAAGCGAGACGCAGAGGGGGCGACTCGCTGCGTGCTGGTGCATCTCAGCTACGCCGATCGGTGGATGAAGCAACCGCGGGGAGCGTCGCACCGCGCGAGGGTCGCAACCAACACGGTTGATGGCCCCGACCTGGTGGATGCCAAGGCGGCGCGCTGTATCGCTTCGCTGTCGAAGAAGGCGAATGCGTACGGCGTCTCGGGACTCGTCATGACCATCGTCAAACAGTGACTCGCGCGAAAGCGCGAGTATGTATGGGTTCAGCCCTATCCAGTGCCCCGTCACTTCGCCAACGTGACGAAGAACACCGCCTCATCGAACGACGACGTCCAAGCGCGCTGCGGTGTCACCCTCAGCGCGTCGCCTTCGTTCAAGCCACCGTCGCCAACGAGCTCGGTCGCGTGAAGCATCGGCGTGGATAGCCACAAGTCCCTGGGAATCGCGTCGAGCGTAACCACCACGCCCGCCGGAGTGACCTTCTCGATGTGCGCGTCGAACGTCGCCCCGGCTTGCAGGCGGCTCAGCGTTTCGCGACGTCGCCGTTCCTGCTCGACATCCAACTTCAGGAGAATCGCGCCGCTGGCTTCGTCAAACGAAGTCACCGTACACATCACGCGCGTGCCGAGAAACTCGTCGAGGTTGTTCGCAGACAGCAACACAGCGTCAACGGACTTCTCGATGCGCCGCCCCGGCGCAAAGTTGCCGCTCAAGCGCAGGTGGTAGCCGCCGGTGCCCCGGCGCTCCAGCACCGCTTCGACCCAGGTCCGTGTCGCATGCGCCGCCCTCACGCCTTCCCAGAAGTTCTTCGCCTCGTCGCCGGTGAGTGTGTTCGCGCCAGTGGTTCGTTGGGCGCGTGCGTCTGCGGGGACGATCACATCGTCCGGGCCCTTCCTCTGGCACCCACCGACCAACACGCAGACCAGTCCGCCGCACATCAAGCTCCCGACCCTCGACATGGGCCCAACCGTACTCGGAACCGCACGCGCCGGCGCTCGCACGATCGACCGCCGCTGAGGAGTTTCGCTGACGGCGCGCCCCCCAACCGCTACACGGCGCGCGTGCCCACCCTGCCCGCCGACGCCCGTGAGATCTTCGAGCGCGAGGGCTGGTACGTCGCCCCCGCCCTCGTCGGCGCCGCGCAGGTCGCCTCGCTCCTCGACGCCACGCAGCGCCTCGAGCACGAAGCCGCCGACTTCGATCGCAACCGCCTCCTCCGCGGCGTCAGCTTCGAGCTGCAGACCGCCACCGGCCGCCGCGGCGAGCCGCCAGTCTTCCCCGGCGCCCTCCGCAAGATCCGCTTCCCGTCCAAGCGCGAGCGCACCTTCCAACAGCTGCGCTCCGACCCCGTCCTCTTCGCCGCCCTCGACGAGCTCGGCCTCCCCACGCCCAAGTGCATGGTCGACCAGCTCAACTTCAAGCTGCCGCGCGTCGGCACCGGCTTCCCGTTTCATCAAGACACCTACTTCGTGCAGGGCACCTCGAAGACGCGCATCGAACGCCACGGCGGCATCAACCTCGTCATCGCGCTCGACGCCGCAGACCCCGACAACGGCGGCCTCGAGGTGCTGGGCCGCACGCACTCCCACGAGGTCGCCTTCACCTACGACCGCGCCAGCACCAACGAAGGCGTCTTCGACGAGTCGCACCGCACGAAGCTCACCCTCGCGCCCGGCGACACGCTCTTCTTCCACCCGCTCCTCGCGCACGGCAGCAGCCACAACCGCTCCGACCGCCAGCGCCGCGTGGTGACCATGTGGTTCCGCGGCGGCGGCTCCACCGTGCGCGCTGGCGGCAAGGCCCGCCCACTTCCAGAGCGCGTGTAGACTGCCCGCCATGCATCGCTTCGTGGCGGCGGCGGCGTTGTTGATCTTCTCGGCGTGCGGCGAGCGGTGTCCGCTGATCCTCCACGTGCCGCACCTCAGGTTCGAGCTGTCGGAAGCCGCCGCCGACAGCTTCGAGCGCAACGGCGAGGTGAGCGTCGAGACCTGCCTCAACACGACCTGCTGGACCAAACCTGTCCTCGCGGTGAGGCCAGGCCCCTACGGCGCGACGTGGCACAGCGAGACGCGGCTGCTCACGTTGGAACAGTCAGTCCCCGTCCCCGGCGATCCCAACGGCGCGCGCACGTACGTGTCCGGCGCGCCGAAGAGCGACGTCTCCCTCACGATGAGCGCCGACGGCGGCGTCCTCTTCACCCGCACCTGGGCTGACGTGCCCTTCAACGTCGAAAGCGCCGAAGGCTCGACCTGCGGCGGCCCCGAGACGTCAGAGGTCCTCGCCTTCTGAATCACTACCCAGGCTCCGGGCGGCTCGTTATTGAGGGCGACGGCATGGCCTGCGCCCCGATCTCTCCAGCCGCGGCGGTGCGGTGATGCTGCACACGCTCTACCTCATCGCGCCGTTGCTGCTCCTGGGCGTGGTGCTCGCGGCCGTGTGGCTCGATCGCTTCAGCGTCCCCGTCATCCTCGTCGCGCTGGGCCTCGGGCTGCTCGCCGGCAGCGACGGCTTGCGGCTGTGGCACTTCGACGACGTCGACCTCGCCAACCAGGTCGCCAACGCCAGCCTCGTCTTCATCCTGTTTCACGGCGGGCTCGTCACGAAGCGCAGCGTGCTCAAGGCCGTGCTGCTCCCCGCGGGAGGCATGGCCACCTGGGGCGTCGTGCTGACGGCAGGCGCGGTCTTCGCCGTGCTGCACTTCGCGCTCGGCTGGTCGTTCGAGCGCTCGCTGCTCCTCGCGGCCGTCATCGCGTCCACCGACGCGGCGGCCACCTTCTCCATCCTCCGTCGCCAGTCGCTGCGGCCGCGGCTCGCGTCCACCATCGAGCTCGAGAGCGCCGCCAACGACCCGATGGCCATCTTGCTCACGCTGCTGGTCGTCGAAGCGCTGGCCTCCGGCGCGAAGTTGAGCTGGCTCGTGCTGCCCACCTTCGCGTGGAAGTTCATCGCCGGGCCCGTCATCGGCTGGGCGCTGGCCCGCGCGTCGGTCGCCATCTTCGATCGGCTCAACCCGCAAGACCGCGGCTACTACTACGTGCTGCTCATCGCGGTCGTCTTGCTGACCTACGGCCTCGCGGAGGTCGCGCAGGCCAGCGGCATGCTCGCCGTGTTCACCGCGGGCCTCGTCATGGGCAACCGCCGGTTCATCTACCAACAGGGCGTGCGGAACTTCTCGGCCGCGCTCTCGGTGATCGCGAACGTCGGCGTCTTCGTGATGATGGGCCTGCTCGTCTTCCCGAGCCAATGGAGCACCCTCTGGCTCGACGGCATCCTCCTGTTCCTTGCGCTCACCTTCGTGGCGCGCCCGTTCGCCGTGTGGCTCGGCACGCTGGGCATGGGCTTCACCGTCAAGGAGCGCGTCTTCATGAGCTGGGCCGGCCTGCGCGGCGCGGTGCCCATCGTGCTCGCCACGTACCCGATGGCCGCGGGCATCTCGGCGGGGCAAGACGCGTTCAACCTCGTCTTCTTCGCCGTCATCCTCTCCGTCGGCGTCCAGGGCTCGACGCTGGCCACGCTGGCGCGGAAGTTGGGCCTCTCGACACCTTCGCGCCCGCAACCCCGCTACGGCCTCGAGCTCGTCACCATGGCCCACAGCCACCTCGACCTCTTCGTGGTCGAGCTGCCCGACCCGCGCGGCCGCCCGGGCCCGCGCATTCGCGATCTCCTGCTCCCGCCCGGCGCGATGATCACCCTCATCACCCGCGGCGATGAGGTCGTCGCGCCCACCGGCAACACGCGGCTGCTCGGGTGGGACCAGGTCACCGTGCTGGCCCACGCCACCGACGAAGCGCAGGTCAACGCCGCGCTGCTCGACCCCTTCAACGACGCCCCCGACGCGCCGCCGACGCCGGCGATCGCGACGCCTGCCGCGGAGCCCACCGGAGATCACGTCGTGCTGCTCGGTCACGGCGACGTCGGCAGCGTGCTGACGCGCTTCCTGCGGCTGCGCGACGTCCCCTTCGTCGTCATCGAGCAAGACGCCACCACCGCCGACACGTTGCGCGCCCAGGGCGTGCGCGTGCTGCACGGCCACGGCGAAGACCCCGCGCTGCTGACCGCGGCGGGCATCGCCACCGCGCGCATGTTCCTCGTCACCACCACCCAGCCCGTCGCCGCGCGCCGCGCCGTCGAGGCCGCGCACCGGCTGAACCCCCAGCTCGAGATCATCGTGCGCGTGCACCACGACGCGCTCCGCGCCGCGCTGGCTGACCTGCCGCACACCCGCGTCGTGCAGGGCGACGTGGAGCTGGCCTACGCCATGGCCCGCTTCATGTTGCTGACCTCCGGCGTCACCGCCATCGAGACCGAGGCCCTCATCGTCGACGCGCGCCGCGGAGATCCAGCCGCCGTCCCCACGCGCTTCGTCGAGCTGCGCCTCACCGAGACCTCGCCCGTCGTCGGCCAGCGCCTCGCCGATGTGCCCTTCCCGCCGGGCTCGCTGGTGGTGAAGGTGCGCCGCGGTCAGGACATCGTGGTGCCCGGCGGGAACACGGTGCTGCAGGTCGACGACGTGCTCTTCGTGCTCGCCGACCTCGACCAGGCCCGCGCCATCGAGCGTGTCCTGCAGCCCGACGGCGCCCGCTGACTTCTCCTACCGGAAAACACCGCCCGTCCCCTACATTGCGCGGCCGTCATGGCTGCCCCCACGAGTTCCAAAGGCCCCGCGCAAGACAACGATGGTGACTGGCTGCTGCCGCTTGGCCTGCTGGGCCTCGTCGCGGCGCTGTCACTGCGCTTCGTCGCCAAGCGCCCCTTCGGGCTCGACAACGACAACAGCGTGCAGGTCGTGCAGTTCGGCCTCTCGTTGCTGGCCCTCGGTGTCATCGGCTGGGGCCTCAAGCTGCAATGGGAAGGCCGCCCCGCGCACCGTCAGCTGCTGCGCGATCGGCTGCTGCTCGCCATCGGCTTCAGCGCGTTCCTCGGCTACTTCAACTTCGGGCACCTGCACTTCGGCAACTTCGTGCACGTCTGGGACACGTACCACTACGTCATGGGGGCCAAGTACTTCCCCGAGATGGGGTACGACAAAATGTACGACTGCGCCGTCATCGCCAACGCCGAGAACGGCCGCCGCGATGAAGTGATGCGCCAGACCATCACCGACCTCCGCACCAACGTCATCGTCAAGGCCGACCAGGTGCTCAAGCACCCCGAGGTCTGCAAAGAGAACTTCTCGCCCGAGCGCTGGGCCGCGTACCGGCAAGACATCGCCGCCTTCCGCGGCATGGTGGGCGAACAGCGCTGGCGCGAGATCCACCTCGACCACGGCTACAACGCCACGCCCGTCTGGACGCTCGCCGGCTACTACCTCACCAACGCCAGCGGGCCCGTCACCCTCGACAAGCTCAAAGACCTCAACAAGTTAGACCCGGTCTTCCTGCTCTTCACGGTGCTCATCGTCTGGTGGGCCTTCGGGCCGCGCGCGTTCGCCATCGCGTCGCTGGTGTTGGGCTGCCACTTCGCCAACCGCTACTACTGGACCGGCGGCGCCTTCCTCCGCCACGACTGGGTCTTCTATTTCGTGGCCTCGGTCTGCCTGCTCAAGAAGAACAAGCCGATGCTGGCGGGCGCGGCGTTCGCGTACACGGTGCTGCTGCGCTTGTTCCCCGGGCTCGCGGCGGCCGGCGTCGCCGTCGCGGCCTTCGAGTACTTCCGCCAGAACAAGAAGATCGACCCCCGCTTCGCGCGCTACGTCGCCGGCGGCCTCATCGCCACGCTGCTGCTCGTCGGCGCCAGTTTTCGTTTCGGTGGCCCCGTCACCTGGCAGCGCTTCGCGCAGAACACGGTCAAGCACGCCAACACGCCGCTCACCAACCACATGGGCCTGCGCACGATCCTCTCGTGGGATCCCAACAGCATCGGCCAGAAAACGGTGCGCCCCGGCGGCCTCGACTCGTGGTGGCTGTGGAAGAAGACCCGCCTCGACAACTGGCACGCGCGCCAGCCGCTCATGTGGCTCGCGTTCGCCGCCGGGCTCTACCTGGTGTGGCTCGCGCTCAAGAACACCGGCACCGACCCCTGGCTGGGCGCGGCGATGGGCACCGGCTTCATCATCATCGGCGCCGAGCTGACGAATTATTACTACTGCTTCCTGCTGGGCATCGCGGTGCTCCACGAGAAACGGCGCGAGGTCGGCGCGCTGCTGGCCACGCTCTGCGCCGTCTCGCACCTGCTGAACTGGGGCCCCTTCCAGTGGATGTCGCACTGGCTCGACGAGCAGTACGTGACGATGTCGGCCGCCGCGCTGCTGGCCGTCGTCGGCATCTGGTGGGTCTTCACCAGGTTCGCCGCTGACGCGGTGGCCCCGACGGAAGGCCCGGTGATGTTGCTGTCGGGCGACGGCGCCGCGGCCAACGAAAAGGCCTCCTCTCCAGCGGGAGAGAAGGCCTCGGGGAAATCGAAGAAGAAGAAGTAGTAGCGGTTACTTCTTCGCGGGGGCGGCCGCTTCCTTCTTGATGAGCTCGGCCTCGACGTTGATCTTCACGTCGTCGCCGACCAGCACGCCGCCCGTCTCGAGCGCCACGTTCCAGGTCAGGCCGAAGTCCTTGCGGTTGATCGACGTGGTGCCCGAGAAGCCGCGCGTCTTGGCCTTGCTGAACGGGTTCGCGACCTCAGGCGTCAGCTCACCGTCGAGCGTGACGGGCTTGGTGACGCCCTTGATGGTCAGGTCGCCCGTCACCTTCAGCTTGTTGCCTTCGCCCTTCTCGATCTTCGTCGACTTGAAAGTGATGTTCGGGAACTTCTCGACCTCGAAGAAGTCCTTGCTGCGGAGGTGATCGTCGCGCTTGGGCTCCCTGGTGTTGATGCCCTTCACGTCGATGCTCGCTTCGATCTTCGACTTGGTGACGTCCTTGTCATCGAGCTCGACCTTGCCGGTGACGGCGCCCAGCGTGCCGTTGACCGTCGAGATCGCGAGGTGCTTCACCGCAAAATTGGCCGCGGCGTGCGCCGAGTCGATGTCCCAGCTCGAAGCGAAAGCGAACGACGAGACGGTCAGCGCGGCGGCGAGAATGATCTTCTTCATGGGGTCTTCCTTTTTCCTGGGGGGAACTCAGCAACGTTTCTCGAAACGACGGCGACCTACATAACGTCGGCACCTCGTTGCGCCACACGGTGCAATTCGCACCAGTGCGTTCCAGCGTTGGAACGGTCAGAGTGCGCGCATGCGTGACGGTGGTGTTGAGGCTCCCGATTTTCTTGAAGTGACCCGCGCCGACGAGGTCGTCGACAAGGCGACCAGCGGTCTCGTCACTGCGTTGCCGCCCGAGTGGCGCACCGTCGAGTGGCTCGGCCTCGAGCGCTGGCAGTGGGTGGCGATCCCCGTGTTGATCGTCAGCGTCGCGGTGCTGACGTCGCTGCTGATGCGGGCCACGCGGCAGCTCGCGCTGTGGGCGCTGCGCAACCACCCCGACTGGCAGCGGGTCGCGCAGCGGCAAGAAGGCCCGCTCAAGCTGTGGTGGGGCTCGCTGCTCACGCGCCTGGCGCTGCGCATCGTCGACGTGCCCGGCGGCCTCGCGGAGCTCTTCGACACCGGCCTCAAGATCGCCACCGCCGTCGCCATCTTCTGGGGGCTGCAGCGCGGCCTCCAGGGGTGGACCGAGCGGTACCTCGCCTCGGAGCTGGCCACCGCGCGCCCCGGCAGCCGCGCGCTCGTCAACCTCGGCAGCCGAACGCTGCAGCTGCTGCTGGTGGCGCTCGGCGCGCTCTCGGCGCTCTCGCTGATGGGCTTCTCGGTGGGCAGCGTGCTGGCCGGCCTCGGCATCGGTGGCATCGCGCTCGCGCTGGGCGCGCAGAAGACGCTCGAGAACGTGTTCGGCGCCTTCGCGCTGGCCGTCGATCAACCCGTGCGTGAAGGCGACTACGTGATGGTCGACGGCGCGGTGGCGGGCAACGTCGAGCGCATCGGGCTCCGCAGCACGCAGCTGCGTACGCTCGATCGCACGGTCGTCACCATCCCCAACGGCAAGCTGGCCGACCTGCGCATCGAGAACTTCGCCGCGCGCGATCGCTTCAGGCTCTTCACGGTGGTGACGCTGGTCTACGCGACGACCTCAGAGCAGCTCGAGGCGGTCATCGCCGGGTTCCGCGAGGTCTTGAAGGCCGAAGAGAAGCTCTGGCCCGACACCTTCAGCGTGCGCTTCGTGGCGCTCAACAACTGGTCGCTCGACGTCGAAGTGATCGCCTGGTTCAAGGCCACCGACTTCGACGAGTTCAAGGCCATCCGCGAGCGCGTGCTGATGGGCTTCATGAAAAAGGTCGAGAAGGCGGGCACTGGCTTCGCCTTCCCGACCCAGACTTTGGAGCTCAAGCGCGCGACCTGACGCCGCGCGCCGTCTGTCGAATCAGACCGGCTTGGCCTTCATGCTGCTGCCGCCGCCGTGCGCTTCCTTCTCGTGCGCGCGCTCGTCGAGCCACAGCACCACGGGGCTCGCGATGAAGACCGACGAGTACGTGCCGACGAGGATGCCGAGCAGCATCGCGGCCGCGAAGTCGAAGATCTCGCCCACGCCGTAGACCAGCAGGCCGATGAGCGAGAGCGCCGTGACGCCACCGGTGAGGATGGTGCGCGAGAGCGTGTCGTTGATGGCGATGTTGATGATCTCCGCCAGCGGCTTGCCCTTGTACTTCACCATCTCTTCGCGAATGCGGTCGTAGATGACGATGGTGTCGTTGATGGAGTAGCCGATGATGGTCAGCAGCACGGCGATCGACGTCAGGTTGAACTCGCGCCGCGTGATGAGGAAGTAGCCCGCCACCATCACCACGTCGTGCAGCATCGCCAGCAGCGCGCCGGGGCCGAACTTCAGGTCAAACCGGAACGCCACGTAGATGAGGATGGCCAGCATCGCCCACAGCAGCGCCATGATGCCCTTGTTGCGCAGCTGCTGGCCGACCTGCGGGCCGACGTAGTCGATGCGGCGCACCTCGAAATCGGAGCCCACGAGGCCCGCCTTGAGCGCCGCCGTCACCTTGTCGGCCATGCCGGCCGACACCACCTGGTAATCGAAGCCCGCCGCGCTCTGGCCCATGGCGCGCACTTCCTTCACGCCGGTGCCCGTGCCTTCGACGGCCGCCTTGATCGACGCCTCGTCGACCTGGCCCTTGAAGCGCACGTTGATGAGGCCGTTGTCGAGGCTCTTGGTGATCGACGCCACCTCACCCAGACCACGAATGGCCGCTTCGGCGGCCTTCTCGTTTTCCTCGGTGAGCTGCGTCACGCCGCCCATACGAAGAATGAACGAGTTCTCTTCAGCCGAGCCGATGCCCTGAACGCTGGGCTCGTGCAGGCCGCCCTTCACGGCGCCTTCACGCACGGCCTCGGCCGAGGTCGAGTTCTTGAACTTCACCTCGACGACGGTGCCGCCGGCGAAATCGACGCCGAAATTGAAGCCGAAGATCGCGATGCCCACGATGACGGCGATGTTCACCACCGACGACACGAAGACCGCGATCTTGCGCTTGCCGATGAAGTCGAAGTTGGTCTTGCCCTTGATGATCTGCATGACGGGCTCCGTTCAGACCGAGACGGTCGACGCGTTGCGACCGTGCACGAGGTAGGTGGTGATGAGGCGCGTCACGACGATCGACGTGAAGAGCGACGCGATGATGCCGATGATGAGCGTGGTGGCGAAGCCCTGCACAGGGCCCGTACCCGTGAACATCAAGATGAAGCCGGCGATGAGCGTGGTGACGTGCGCGTCGAAGATGGTCCAGAACGCGCGGTCGTAGCCCATGTCGACGGCCTTGCGAGCCGCGTGGCCCAGCGCGATCTCTTCACGAATGCGCTCGTTGATGAGCACGTTGGCGTCGACCGCGATGCCCAGCGTCAGCACGAAGCCGGCGATGCCCGGCAGCGTCAGCGTGGCGCCGAAGGCCGCCAGCCCCGCGAGGATGAGCCCACCGTTGAGGATGAGCGCGACGTCGGCCACCAGGCCCGACACCTTGTAATAGAGCGCCATGAAGAGGACGACGAGCAGCAGGCCGATGCCGGCCGCGAGCGTGCCCTTCTTGATCAGCTCGTCACCGAGCGACGCGCCGACCTGGCGGATCTCACCGATGGTGACCGGCGCGGGCAGCGCGCCCGACTGCAGCGTGGTGGCCAGCAGCTTGCCGTAGTCCTTCGCCTCGGGGCCCATGCGGCCGAAGGTGATGGTGCCCGAGTCGGTGATCTCCGACTGGATGCTGGGGGCCGACATGACGTTGTCGTCGAGGATGATGCCCATCTGGCGGCGCACGTTCTTGCCGGTGAGCTCGCCCATCTGCTTGGCGCCCTCAGGCTGCATCTCGAACGCCACGTAGTACTGGCCCTGCGCGTTGGGCGCGCCGGGGAACCAGGCGCCCTTCAGCAGGTCGCCGGGCACGTTCTGCGCGTCGAGCAGGTACGTCTGGTACTTCACGCACTTGCGCTTGGGGCCGGTGTCCTGCACGCAGTGCGTGAGCACCTTCTGCGGCGCCGCGACCTTGCCCTCGACGTACGCGAGCAGCGCGTTGCGGTCTTCCGACTCGAGGAACGGGCCGGGCGGCGAGTCAGGGCTGTCACCCGACTGCACGAGGCGCACGAGCGACGTGTCGGCCGGCGGCGTCGTCGAATACATCGTCGAGAACGCCGACGAGTCGGTCGCCACGAGGCGGAACTCAAGCTGCGCCGTGGTGCCGATGAGCTCCTTGACCTGCTCCGGGTCAGACTGACCGGGCAGCGAGATCTGGATCTGGTCGGTGCCGAGCTTGGCGATCTGCACTTCCGCCACGCCCCACTTGTCGATGCGCTGGCGAATGCGGAGGATCGCCATGTCCAGCGCTTCGTCGCTCATGCCCTGCAGCGAGTTGGAGTCGAACTCGAGCACGAGCTTGCTGCCGTCGCGGTTGGCCAGCGTGAAGTCGGTGAAGGTGTCGAGCAGGCCCTTCTGGATGGCCTCGACCGTCGCCGGGTCTTTGACCTGCAGCGTGACGCGGTTGGTCGCGGGGTCGACGTCGGGCACCTCGAGGGCGCCGAGCTTCTTGCTCTCGACCCACGAGACCATCTGCGACGCGCGGCGCTCGGCGCGCTTGGTGAGCGCCGTCTTCATGTCGACGTGCATCACCAGGTGAATGCCGCCCTGCAGGTCGAGACCCAGCGACAGGCGGTACTTGGCGGAAGGCGCCCACGCGGGCAGCACTTCCTGCAGCTTGGCCACGTTGTTGCGGTCAGCTCGGTCGAGCTTGAAGAACGAGTAGTACGTCGGCACCAACATCCACAGCGTGCCAAGGGCGACTGCAATGACGAGCCCGAGGCGCGTGTACCAATTGCGGTCCATCGCTTACTTCTCCTCTTTCTTGGGTTCCGCGGAGTCGGCCTTCGCCGCCTCGACGTTGACGCGCGCCTGCACGCTGCTCTTGAGCATGCGCACCTTGGTGCCCGTCGCGATCTCGACCTGGACGAACTTGTCGTCGAGCACTGCGGTGATCTTCCCGATGATGCCGGCTGAAGTGATGACGTCGTCACCCTTCTTCAGGCTCGACAGCAGCGCCTGTTGCTCTTTGGCCTGCTTCTGCTGCGGGCGAAGAATGACGAAGTACATCAGCGCCAGGACACCCAACAGCAGCGGGAGCGTGTCCATGAAGCCGCCGCCAGGAGCGGCCTGCGCGATCACGAGCGGAAACTGTACGGAAGACATGGGGTTCAAGAGGCGCGCCGTATAGCCGCCGGGGCGGTACGCAGCAAGCGCACACGACGACGAGTTGTGGTAGGGCCGCGAGCCCATGACTCGACTGCTGCTCGCGACCCTCGCCGCGCTGGTGCTCTCGGCGTGCAACAACACCACGGCCGGCATTCCCTGCACGGCCCGCACCGAGTGCGAGCCCGGTCAGGACTGCTTCGAGGCGCCGGGCGGGTTCTGCTCGCGCGGCTGCAGCGAGCCCGGCCAGACGCGCGAGTGCCCCACGGGCACGCTGTGCACCGAGTTCGGTCGCAACTCGCTCGTGTGCTCGCAGCCCTGCGACACCAGCGCCGACTGCCGCGTCAACTTTGAGTGCGTGCAGACGCACCAGGGCAGCAGCGTGTCAGCGTGCCGCCCGGTGCAGTGACGCGCGCTCGCCAGGGCGTCACGGGGCCCACGAGCGGGTCTTCACGGTGCGGGCGATGACCACCACCGCGAACGCCGCCAGCAGCCACGCCGCGAGGTGGTAGCCAGCCACGTGCGCGGCGTCGCGCTCGCACAGCAATTCGCCCAGCAACGCGCCGGTGGTGCCCACGCCGAGGCCCGCAGCGAGCGCCCGCGGCGTCGACGGCGCCATGCCGCGCAAGAGCGTCACCGCAAAGAAGGCCGCCGGCGCCGCGACGGCGAGGTGCAGCACGGTGCACAGCCACTCGGGCGCCGACGAAGGCACGGCGGTCTCGGCCGGCCGCGCCCACACCAGCGCGCCTGCCACCAACGTCGCGCCCAGCAACGCGCCGACGCGCGCCAGCTTCGCCCCGGGTGCGGCCGCGGCCCACGCGAGGCACGGGCCGACGAGCGCCAACCCCGCCAGCGTCAGCCAGCGTTCGTTCAACGTACCCGTCGTGGCCTGCCCCACCGCCAGCGCCCCGACGCCGATCACCGCCGCGAGCCCCAGCGACGCCAACACCACGCGCGCGGTGCGGGCACGCCAGGTGACGCGCGGCTTCGCGGCCTCGGCCAGCATCGCGGCGCGCACCGCAGCCAGCGCGGCGCTCGACGGGGCGTTCGGAGGTGGGATTGAGACGTTCACGACAAACCTTCCAGCAGTGGTCTCAGGAATTCGTAGCCGCGGTGCGCGCGGATGCGGGCGGCCGTGGAAGTGATGCCCAACATGCCGGCGATCTCTTCGAACGAGAGCCCTTCCACCTTGTGCAGCAAGACGACCTCGCGCTGCGACGCGGGCATCGCGGCGAAGGCCGCTTCGATGCGCTTGCGCGCGCCGGGGTCAGACGGCGTGGGCGTCACCGACGGCTCAAGCCCCGGCTCTTCGCCCAGCACCTCGACGCCCTGGCGCTGGTGGCGCAGCGAGCCGCGCGCGGCGTTGGCGGCGATGGTCAAGAGCCACGGCCAGACCTTCGCGCCGCGCTGGAAGCGGTCGACGCTGCGCACCACTGAGAGGAAGGTCTGCTGCAACAGGTCCTCCGCGAGGGCCTCGTCGCGCACCATGCGCACGAGGAAGCCGTGCACGCCCCGCGAATGGCGAGTGAAGAGCGCTTCGAGCGCCGCTGCCTCACCACCCCGAAAACGCTCCATCAACGCCTCGTCTGACGTGTCCGGCGTCACCTCGCTGGGGCTTACGCGCGGGCTCATGGCGTGTTTCCGGCCTGCCTCATTACCGCTGCAGGCCCTTGATGTCGCTTGGGAATCTCTTACGGCGGGGTCTGCGGGCGGGCGTGGAACTCGCGCAAGAAATCGCCGTAGCGGTCCTGCTCGATGGCGGCGCGCGCGTCTTTCATCAGGTTCAAGAAGAAGTGCAGGTTGTGCAGCGTGTTGAGCCGCATGGCGACGAGCTCCTGCGCGACGAAGAGGTGCCGCAGGTACGCGCGCGAGAAGGTGCGGCAGGTGTAGCAGCTGCACTTCGGGTCCAACGGGCGCTCGTCCTTCGCGTAGCGCGCGTTCTTGATGGTGAGCTTGCCTTCGCTGGTGAAGAGCAGCGCGTTGCGGGCGCTGCGCGTGGGCAAGACGCAGTCGAACATGTCGACGCCGGCGCCGACGCAGGTCACGAGATCCAGCGGCGTGCCGACGCCCATCAGGTAGCGCGGCTTGTCTTTGGGCAGCAGCGGCGCCGAGTACGCGACGCCGGCGTGCATCTGCGCGGGCGCTTCACCGACGGCGAAGCCACCGAGCGCGTAGCCGGGCAGGTCCATCGCGCAGATCTCTTCAGCGTGCCGCTTGCGCAGATCTTCGTAGAGGCCGCCCTGCACGATGCCGAACAGCGAGCTGCGCTGCCGGTGCCACGCGTTGATGCAGCGCTGCAGCCAGCGCGTGGTGCGCGCCATCGACGGCTCCATGTAGCTGCGCTCGCTGAGCGCCGGCGGGCACTCGTCGAAGGCCATGATGACGTCGGCGCCCAGCACCTCTTGAATCTCGATGGAGCGCTCCGGCGTCAGCACGTGCTTGCTGCCGTCGAGGTGGCTCTGAAACGTCGCGCCTTCCTCGGTGATCTTCCGCTTCTCGGACAGGCTGTAGACCTGAAAGCCGCCGGAGTCGGTCAGCATCGCGCGGTCCCACGAGATGAACTTGTGGAGGCCGCCGAGCTCGCCCACCAGCTGCTCTCCGGGGCGCAGCATCAGGTGGTACGTGTTGCCGAGGATGATCTTCGCGTCGAGCGTGTGGAGATCGTCGGGCGCGATGGCCTTCACCGAGCCGGCGGTGCCGACGGGCATGAACACCGGCGTCTCGAGGGCGCCGTGCGGCGTGTGCAGGCGACCGCGACGGGCGCCGGTCTGCGCGCAGGTGTGGAGGAGCTCGAAGCGAACGAGCGAAGGCTCGACGCGTTGATCGCCGCGGAGCTCGGGGGCCGGGAGGCTCATGACTCACCCTCGATGAACATGGAGTCGCCGTAGCTGAAGAAGCGGTACTTCTCACGCACGGCCTCGGCGTAGGCCGCCAACGTGGCCTCGCGGCCGAGGAACGCCGACACCAGCATCACCAGCGTCGACTTGGGCAGGTGGAAGTTGGTGACGAGCGCGTCGACCACGCGGAACTCGAAGCCCGGCGTGATGAAGATGTCGGTCGAGAAGGTGGTGGCGCCCAGCTTCCGCCAGCTCTCGAGCGTGCGCACCACGGTGGTGCCCACCGCGATGACGCGCTCGGCCTGCTCGATGGCGCTGACGGTCTCAGCGGGCACCACCGCGCGCTCTGCGTGCATCTTGTGCTCGCTCACCGGCCCTTCGCGCACCGGCAGGAACGTGCCCGGCCCCACCTCCAGCGTGACGAACGCCGTCTTCACATTGCGCGTCGCCAGCTCGGCGAACGTGGCGTCGGTGAAGTGCAGGCCCGCGGTGGGCGCCGCGACCGAGCCGCTCTTCTTCGCGAACACCGTCTGGTAGCGCTGCGCGTCGTCGGCCTGCACGTCGCGCGTGATGTACGGCGGCAACGGCAGGCGCCCCGCCCGCTCGATGGCCGCTTCCAGCGACGCGAGCGACGACGTGAAGCGCACGCGGTACTCGCCGCCACCGACCGCCTCGAGCACCTCCGCGGTCAACCCCGCGTCGAACTCGAGCCGCATGCCCGGCTTGAAGCCCTTCGACGACTGGCCCAGGCACACCCACACGCTGCCGCCGGCCTCGGCCTTGAGCGCTTCGGCGGTGTCCACTTCGCCCGCCGGGCGAATGAGCAGCAGCTCACACTTACCGCCGGTGCCGACCTTCTTGCCCAGCAGCCGCGCAGGGATGACGCGCGAGTCGTTGAAGACCAGCAGGTCACCCGCGCGCAGCAGCGACGGCAGGTCGCGAAACTGGCGATGGTGCAGCGCACCAGACGGCCTTCGCACGTGCAGCAGGCGGCTGCCGTCGCGCGCGGGCAACGGCGCCTGCGCGATGAGCTCGGGCGGCAACTGAAAATCGAAGTCGTCGGTGTGCACGGCGAGGGCGCCGTACGTCAGGTGTGTCGTGGTTGTCACTCTTCACGGCACTGCGCGTTTGAACGGTGGGCGCTGCTTGAGGTACTGCCACCGCCACGTGTCTCGCGAACTGGCGCCGATCCTCGACTGTCTCGCCGCCGGCTACCGGCTCGAACTCGACGCCGAAGGCTGGCTGCGCAACCTCGTCGACACCGCGGTGCCGGCGCTCGACTTCGGCCTCGGGGTCATGGGCTACACGTACGACGCCACCGACCCGAAGAACCCCGTCATCGATCGCTTCCTCACCTCGTCGCGCTTCGACCCCGCGTGGCTCGAAGCCTTCTACGGCGCGGTGCAGACCAGCGGCTCGGCGTGGCAGCCGACCGGGTTCGACGCGTGGGGTGGCCTGACGTGTGGGCAGGCGACGTTGGTGCCGGGCATGCGGAAGTTCCTCCCCTTCTTCGCCTGCGTCGGCGGCGCGAAGGACACCTTCGCCATCAACGCGCTCGACACCAACGGCCGCGGCCTCTTCCTCGGCGGCGCCATGCCGCACACGCGCCCCGTCTCGCAGAAGCGCGGCACGCTCTTCATGCGGCTCGCGGCGCACCTCACCTCGGCCGTCCGCCTGCGCACGCAGCGGCCCACACCCGAAGCGGTGCTGTCGCCGTCGGGCAAGCTGCTGCACGCCGAGACCGCTGGCGCCGCCGACGCGCGCGACGAGCTGCGCGACGCCACCCTCGCCTTCGAGCAGGCGCGCACCCGCCGCGCTGAAGACGACACGGGCACGCGCCGTTGGCGCCCGCTCGTCGAGTCGCGCTGGTCGCTGCTGGACGAGTTCGACACCGACGGGCGCCGCTTCGTGGTGGCCGTCGAGAACCAACCGAAGACGCCCGACGCGCCGAGAGATCTGAGCGAGCGCGAGGTGCAGGTGCTGACGCACGCCGCGCTCGGTCACACCAACAAGGTCATCGCCTACGAGCTGGGCCTGGCTGCTTCCACCGTGCGCGTCTTGATGCACCGCGCGGGCAAGAAGCTGGGCGCCGCCACGCGCGACGACGCCATCGAGCGCTTCAAGGCCGTTACTCAGGCAACATGAGCGCCGCGCAGCCCTGAGAGGTCGACGATCTCGATCTCTCCGTAGGCCAGCTTGATGAGCCCGCGCGCCTCGAGCTCCTTCAGCACCTGGTTGGTGGTCTGCCGCGACGCGTTCACCATCGCCGCGAGCAGCTCCTGGCGCACCTTCACCACGCGCTTGCTGCGGTCGCTCCACTCGCCGTAGCCCTCGGCCATCAACACGAGCTGACGCGCCACGCGCAGCGGCAACGGCATCACCGACAGGTCTTCGAGCGCCACAAAGGCCATGCGCAGCTTCGCCGTCACCAGCAACGCCAGCAGCCGCCACCACTCCGGGTGCGCGGCCAGCATCGCGTCGAGCGCCGGCGTCGGCACGTGCACCACGACGGTGTCGATGGCCGCGATGGCGTCGTGCGTGCGCGCCAACCCGTCGAACGCGGCGATCTCCCCGAACCACTGCGGCGACTCGACCAGCGCCAGCACTGCTTCTTTGCCGCTCGCGCCCTGCCCCGTCACCCGCACCGCGCCGTCGACGACCGCGTACAGGCCGTCGGGCGCATCGCCGCGCGCAAAGAGATACGTCTCGGCGGCCACGGCGCGCACCACGCCGTCGGCCATCAGCCGGTCCTGAAAGGTGGCCGGCAGGCCCTGAAACCAGCGGCCGCTGCGCAGTAACTCCCGGTAGTCATTCGCGGTTTTCTTCATCGGCGGGAAGTGTCGGGCGCCCGACAGTGTGCCACGCGGCGCGCGGGCATAGTCTCTTCATCACCACGAAAGGCCGCCCATGACCGCGCTCATCAAGCAGCTCACCAAGTACGCCGCCTACCACCGCGACCCGCGCAACATCGCCACGCACTACGTGGGCATTCCGCTCATCGTGTTCGCCGTCACCTGCTTCCTCGCGCGCCCGGGCTTCGAGCTCGCGGGCGTCGCGCTGGCGCCGGTGTGGTTCGTCGCCGCCGCCGCCACCGTGTTCTACCTGCGCCACGACGTGCGCTACGGCCTGGTGATGGCGCTGGTGCTGGCCGTGATGTCGTACGGCGCGCTCTACGTCGGCGCGCTCAGCACAGCGGCGTGGCTGGCCACGTCCATCGCGCTCTTCGTCGGCGGCTGGGTCATCCAGTTCATCGGCCACTACTACGAGGGCAAGAAGCCGGCGTTCGTCGACGACCTCATCGGCCTGCTCGTCGGCCCGCTCTTCGTCTGCGCCGAGGTCGGCTTCCTGCTGGGCCTGCGCAACGAGGTGAAGGAAGCCATCGAGGCCAACGTGGGCGCGCCGCGGCTGCGCACCCTCAACGGCTCACCGACGCTGAGCAAGTAACCAGTCGCACAGCCCCGGCGTCTCGAGCGCGGCCTTCCATGAGCCGTGATCGACGCCGGGAAACTCCGTGTAGTGCGAGAGCCAGCCGCGCCGCGCGACCTCGCGCGTGGCCGACACCGGCACCGCTTGATCGACCTCGCCGTGGAACGCCCAGATGGGAAACCCGGCGAGCGACTGCGCCACGGGCAGGTCCACGTCACCGGCGATCGGCACGAACGCGCTGAAGAGCGCGCGGTGCTGGGCCACGAGCTCCCAACCGCCGATGGCGCCCATCGAGAAGCCGACCAGGACGATCCGCTGCGCGTCGACCGACTCACGCGTCGACAGCAACGTCACCAGCTCGACCACGCGGCGCTGCGCGTCTTTCACTTCGCGAAACCACGAGCCGCCCCACGAATCACCCGGCGGGCACTGCGGCGCGACCACGATGCACGGCCACTGCGCGAGCTGCTCGACGCCGTTCTTGAGGTGCGACTGGTTGTCGGTGCCGCGCTCGCCGCTGCCGTGCAGGTAGACGACCAGCGGCCACCGCGTACCCGGCGCGCCCTGCGGCACGTGAAAGCGGTACTTGAGCCCTGCTTCTTCGCCAGCGTCCCAGTTCATTCGTACAGCGTCTGCAATTCGGTGCCCGGGTAGTAGTGGAGGAGGATCTTCTGAAAGCCCCAGCCCTTCTCTGCGTACACGCGCGCGCCCCACTGACACAACCCCGCGCCGTGACCAAAGCCGTGGCCTTCCACCTTCCAGCCGCTGCCTGACTTCTCGATCTCGAAGTTGAGGCTCTTCAATTTCATGTAGCCGATGCGCTCGCGGAAGGTGACGGCGCTGACGGTGCGCGCGCCGACCTCCACGCGCTGCGCCCGACCTGTCGCCGAGCGGCCCTGCACGCGCACCGAGCCCGCCTTCGCGGCGATGGGCTTCAAGTCCGCCGCCTTCAAGTCGAGCGTCCAGTGGCTGGTGGGCAAGCGGCCACACGGGCAATCGACGGCCTGCAGGTACGGCAGCGCGCGGCCCAACGCTTCGGCGCCGGTCTCGGTGCGCCCACCGCAGCTCGAGTGGAAGTACGCCTCGATGGGCTGCAGCTGCCACGTCAGCACCAGGCCACGCGTCGCTTCGACGGCTTCACGCGTGCGCGGGTCTTCCACGTCGAGGCCCTTGTAGACCTGCGAGATGACCGAGCTGCCGAGGTGAAACGGCTGGCTGTATTGATCGAGCTTCTTGTTGAGCGCGTAGGTGCGCGCGGCGATGGCCTGCGCCTTGAGCGCCTCGACGGGGAACGACTTGGGCATCTCGCTGCCCAGCACGCCAACGAGGTAGTCCTCGAGCGGCAGCACGTTCACCACCACCAGCTGCGACTTGCCGACCAGCACCACCACATCGCCGCGCACGCGCGTGCCGCCGACGCTGATGACGCCGTCACCCGCTTCGCCGCTGCGAAAACGCAAGGCGTTGGCCGGAGACTCGGCGCCCGCGACGACCAACTTCCCGTCGCGCGAGAGCAGCTCGACGCGCGTCGGCGCGAACGGCTCGTACAACGCGTCGTCGAGGTCGGCGCCCACGCGCAGCGCTTCACCTTCCAGCACCACGCGGCCGACCTCGGGGCCCACCGCGATGCGCATCGTCTCGGCAGCGAACGCCGTCGACGCGGCCAGCATCAGCATCAGCGCAACACGCATGTCGCACATGGTACGGGGCCACGACACCGCCTCAAGAATTTGGCAGGACCGCCCCGTGGCCACCGTCGACGCGCTCTTCCGCTCTCTCTCCACCGCGCCCGCGCGCAGCGTGCAGATCGTCCGCCGCGCGGTGCTGGAAGGCATGCCGCTGACGGAGCTCGCGCAGCGCTACGGCATCTCCGAGGCCGCGGCGCACGAGCTGGTCGAGCGCTCGCTCGCCGACGCGGGGCTGGCCGGGCAACGCGACGCGCTGGCGGAGCACCGCGACGTGCTGCTCAGCAAGCTCGACGAAGCCGCCGACGCCTGGGCGAAGTCGCCCGACCGCGTGCGCGACGAACGGCTGCGGCAGCTGGCCATCGTCGTCGTCCTCGCGCTGACGGCGTTCTTCTACTGGCGCGAGGCGAACAAGCCGCTGCCGCCGTCGAGACCGCGGCCCATGTACCCCGCAACGACGCCGTAACTTCTGCGCCCCGCGAAAAGGTTGCCGCACTGCGGCGCACGTTCTACACGAAACGCATGAACCGCTTCGTCCTCGCCGCCGCCGCTGCTCTCGCTCTCTTCGCCTGCCCCAAGCCGGCCCCGACCACGAACCTCGGCGGCAGCGACGACGAGAAGATGGACACCATCGCCTCGAAGCTCGAGGAGTACCGCACCCGCACCGATCTGACCTGCGACGACAACTGCTCGCTCAAGGTGAAGGTGTGCGATCTGTCGAACACCGCGTGCGACATCGCGGGCAAGCACAGCGATCGCAACGAGTTCCAGAAGCGCTGCATCGCCGCGCAGGAAGAGTGCGCGAAGTTCAACGAAGCGTGCAGCGGCTGTCAGCAGTAACGACGTCAGCGCACCTGCAGCGTCAGCACTCCGGTGCCGGCGCTGTTGTTCGCAGCGCGAATCGTCAGCCACGAGTCGCCGGGCACAACCGGCACCGTGAGCGTCGGGTCGCTCATCGGCATCACGAGGTTGCACGTCGTCTCGGCGTTGAAGCACGCCGTCATCGAGTGACCCAGCGCCGGAACGAACGAGTTGAGCAGCGGCCGCACCGTGGCCGTCAGCGTGCCGGGCTTCGTGGCGCGCACGCGCACGTGGACCGCGGGCGACGACACCAGGCCGCAGCTCCCCTGGTCTGCCGCCGCGCCGAGCGTGCTCACCTTGAGCCGCACCGGCTCGGTGCCCACCGTGGCCATGAAGAAGTTCGGCGGAGACGTCGGCGTGGAGCCGCAGCTCTCACCCGGCACCAGCGCGTTGGGCGGCAACAGCACCAGCTCGTAGCGACCGCCCTCGCCCGGCGCCGAATCGACGCTGAAGACCGAGGGCAGGTTGTTGAGGTTGGCCCCGTCGGAGTCGTACTGCTGACCACCGGGGTCGACGCACGCCCGCTGGTTGAAGCCGCAGGTGCCGGGAAACGTGCCGTCTCGCACCGCGACGCCGTTCCGCGCGCCGGTGGCGTGCGCCAACGCGAGCTCGACGCTCGCGGGCGTCGCCGGCAGCTCGTAGTGGAGGTCGCCGCCGCCCGACGGCATGCAGTTGATGTTCGAGTCGTTGGCGACGCGGGTGGTGTCACCGCGCATCACGAGGTACCCGCCGTCGAGCGGCAGCCGCAGCGGCGAGGTGCACCGTTCGCCATCAAACGCCTGCGCGCGCAGCGTGTACGAGCCGATGGGCCCCGCCGTGTCGACGATGACCGCGTACACGCCGGCCTCGAGGTACGGCGTCACCAACGTGAAGGCACCGACGCGCGCGTCGACGCACTCGGTCGGCGTCACCGCGCCACACACGTTGGTCTGCCCCGGCAACACCGGCACCACCGACACCGCCGCCGGGAACGTGGCGCTGCCTTGCAGCAACACCATGCCCGACGAGTTGAGCACCATGCGGTACGCGTGCTCGGTGCCGCGATCGCCACACTCACCGGTGCGCACGCCGTCGTCGTCGGGCGCCAACGTGCTGGCGACGGTCCCTGGCAGCATCAGCGCGCCCGGCGACGCGCAGCCTGTGGGCCTCACGCGCGCAGGCAAGAGCTCCGCCCCGAGGGTGAAAGCCGACGCGGCGCCCGCCTCGATCGTCAACACCCAGGTGCCCGCAGGCAGCGTGCTCACCTCAAGCCGCCCGTCGTTCGAGGCCTGCTCAGCGACGCACGCGAACGCCGGCGTCATGCAATCAGCGGCGCGGAGCGACAGCGTGACCTTCGTGTCCTGCGTGAGCGCCACCCGCACGGCGAGCGCCTGCGTCTGCGTGGTGGTGAAGGTGTACGAGAGCTCCGGGCCGTCGAGTTCGCCGCACGGCGCCGAGACGTCGTCGCGAGCATTGGCGAAGGTGCCCGAGACGTTGGCGGAGTCGTTCACGAAGCGAAGCGGCGCCGCCGTCAGGCACGTCTCGCCGTTCGTGGCCGTGCACACGCCGACCTGCGGCGGGCACGCGATGCCGCAGCAGTCGCCAGCGACCACGCACGCGGTGCCTTCAGGCGCGCAGCTGCCTGCATCGACGCCAGCGTCCACACCAGCGTCGACCCCCGCGTCCACGCCAGCGTCGACACCTGCATCGACGCCGCCGTCGTCAGCGCCGGCGTCCGCGCCAGCGTCACCGGGGTCGAGCTGGCAACGCTTCGAGACGCACACAGCGCCCCCGCCACACGCGCCGCACGTCGCACCACCCAGACCGCAGGCCGCGTCGTCGTCACCCGCGCGGCACACGTCACCTTCGCAGCAGCCGGCGCACGTCGTGGAACCGCAGCGCACCGCCGCGTCGGCCCCGCCGTCGAGGGACACCCCGGCGTCAGCGCTGGCGCAGGCGCCATCAGCGCACCCGAACGCCGAGATCGCTGAAAGGTCGATGCAGCCCGACGAGGCCACCAGCACTACCCAGAGCGACAGCCGCTTCGTCAGAGCCCCCATGCGTTCTGCGGACCCTACCCGCTCCGGTGTCGGTTAGCGTAGGTCTCAAGGAGGCCACCATGTCGCTCTCACTCGTCACCACGCTGTCCCTCTCGCTCGTCGCAGGTCAGCTCTCGGTCGAGCAGACCGCCAACATCTCGCGTGAGAACGACAAGGCGCAGGCAGAGGTCTCCAAGAAGTACGGCAACCGCAAGCTGACCGAGATGAGCCCCGACGAGCGGCGCTCGATGATGCGCGACCAGGCGGCCGCCGAGCGCAAGGTGCTCGATCAAAACGGCGTCAGCGCCGCTGAGTGGGCGAAGGCCAGCGAGAAGGTCGGCCGCGGTGACCTCGCCAAGCGGCAAGAACTGAAGCAGGCGCTCATCGAGAAAGAGAAGGCCGAAGCGGAGGCCAAGGCGAAGGCGGCGGCTGGGGAGAAGGACATCGAGGTGCAGCGCGGCATCTCCGAAGAGAACCCGGTGACGCTCGACGAGAAGAAGAACGAAGACGGCACCGTCACCGTCGAGAAGAGCATCCCCACCGACGCGGCCAACGACATGCGCGAGGCCGAAGGTGGCGATGGACCGCAGGTCGGCACAGGCGGCGATGACGCTCCCGAGGCGAAGCCGTCCAAGCCGTCGAAGAGCAAGGGCGGCCGCAGGCGCTGACGCCGCAGGAATAAGTGGTGGCTGCCAGTTGTTGCGCGCGGCCACTTTCCCCGTTTGGTGAGGCTCGAAGATCGTGCGCGCGGCTCCAACTACAGGCGAGCGCTTCGGCCCCTACGACATCCTCGGGCCGCTGGGCTCAGGCGGCATGGGCATCGTGTTCCGGGCCCGCGACACGCGCCTCGGCCGTGAGGTCGCGCTCAAGACGCTGCCACCAGAGAGCGTGTCCGACCCGGCGCGGCTGCAGCGCTTCGAGCAGGAAGCGCGCGCGGCGTCGGCGCTGAACCACCCCAACGTGCTGGCCGTCTTCGACGTGGGCCGCGAAGGCGACACGCCGTTTCTGGTCACCGAGCTGCTGGCCGGAGAGACCTTGCGCGAGCGCCTCAAGCACGGCCCGCTACCCGCCCGCCGCGTCATCGAGCTCGCGACGCAGATCGCCCACGGCCTCGCCGCGGTGCACGAGAAGGGCATCGTTCACAGAGATCTCAAGCCCGACAATCTGTTCATCACGCGCGACGGGCAGGTGAAGATCCTCGACTTCGGCGTGGCCCGCACCGCCGAGAGCGCGACGCCGCACACCGGCACGCTGCCGCTGACGCAGTCGGGCGCGGTCATGGGCACCGCCGGGTACATGGCGCCCGAGCAGGTGCGCGGCCGCGTGGCCGACGCGCGCAGCGATCTCTTCGCGCTCGGCGCCATTCTCTACGAGTGCCTCTCGGCGCAGCTCGCGTTCCCCGGTGAGACGCCCGTCGAGCGCGGGTACGCGATCCTCAACGCGGAGCCCCGGGAGCTCGACGCGCGCCTCGCGGTGCCCGCGCCGTTGCTGCGCGTCATGCGCCGCTGCCTCGAAAAGACGCCCGAGCAGCGCTTTCAGCACGCGCGAGATCTCGTCTACGCGCTCGAGGCCATCTCCGAGCCGTCAGGGCCCGCGCCAGTCGTCCCCACCGCGCCGACCCGAAGCCGCGCGCCGTGGCTCGCCGCGTTGGGTGGCGCCGCGCTCGTCGCGGCCATCGCCGTGGCGGCGTGGCCCGTGCCCGAGCCGGTCTCGCCGCCGGAGCCCGCTCCAGTCATCACCAGCCGCCGTGTCAGCTTCCGCAACGGCAGCATCTTCAACGCGCGCTTCACGGCCGACGGCCGCGGCATCGCGTACTCGGCTGCGTTCGAAGAAGACCCGCCGCGCACGTGGGTGGGCGTGTTGGACGGCGCCGAACTTCGCCCTGCCAGCGCGGCCGGCACCATGCTCTTCGACGTGTCAGCCCGCGACGAGGTGCTGACCGGCGCGCCACCCACAGAAGAGAAGGAGAGCGGCCTCGTGCTCTCGCGCGCGTCGCTGGTGGGCACGGCGTCGCGACCGCTGTACCAGAACGTGAAGTGGGCCGACCTCGGCCCTGGCGATCTGCTGGTGCTGACGCGCCACACTGAAGACTCCGGCTACGTGGTCGAGTGCCCACCCGGAAATCGGCTGGTGACGAGCCGCGACATGCTGGCCATGGCCCGGCTGTCGCCTGACGGGAAGTACATCGCGTACCAGCGCCACCCGGTGTCGGGCGACGATCGCGGGTCGATCGAGATCATCGATCGCGCGGGCAAGCAGCTCGCGAGCTCGAAGCAGGCCTGGACGCTCGAAGGCCTCGCGTGGACGCCGGACAGCAAGGAGGTCTGGTTCTCAGCCGGCTACGAGAGCGTGTCGCGGCAGCTCTTCGGCATGACGCTCACGGGGGTCGAGCGGCGCGTGTACAGCGGGCCCAGCAGCCTGCGGCTCCTCGACATCGACGCGCGCGGGCGCGTGCTGGTGGTCTCGGGCCTCTCGCGGTCGCGCATGTTCGGCCGCCTCAACGGCGAGAAGCGTGAGCGCTCGCTCTCGTGGCTCGACGGCTCGATGCCCATCGCGCTCTCCGACGACGGCAAGGCGATCCTGTTCCTCGAGGGCTACGGCCCTGCGGGCACAGAGGTCCAAACCTGGTTCCGGCGGTTCGGCGAGCGCGACGAGACGCCGTGGATGGTGAGCATCGGGTGGGGCCGCGCGCTCTCACCCGACAAGCGCTGGGCCATCGTCGCGCCGACGCCGCCGTTCCAGACGCTGCGGTTGGTGCCCATCGAGACGGGTGAGCCGCGCGACCTGCCGCCCGGCGTCCACAACGCCATCACCGCCGTGCACTTCTTCCCGAACGGCACGGCGATCGCGTTCTCCGCACGAGACGACAAAGGAAAGGGCCACCTCTTCGTGCAGTCGCTGCTGACGGGGCCTGAAGCCGTCGGCATCGACCCGAAGCCGCGGCAGGTCGGCGCCCTCGCGTTGCACCTCGTGGCCCCACCTTCGCCCGATGGAAAGTGGCTCGTCGGCAAGAGCCGCGATCTCGGCGTCACGTTGGTCGACGTCGAGACCGGCGAGGGCAAGCCGCTGCCAGGGCTGCTGCCGGGTGACTCGCCGCTGCAGTGGTCCACCGACGGCAAAGCGCTGTGGGTGTCGCGGCCGGGCCGATCGCTCTTCGACATCTCGAGCCAGCTGCTCCGCTACGACCTCGCCACCGCGAAGCTGACGCCCAACGGTGTGATTCAGCCGCCCGATCTCGTCGGCATGGGGCACATCAAGCAGGGCGTGGTCGCGCCTGACGGCAAGCAGTACGTCTACACGGTGCATCAGGAGCTCAACGAGCTCATCTTGATCGAAGGCGTGCGGTGACCCACAGCACGCTGACCGAGGGCTTCGACGGCGGCACCACCGGCGAGCGCCGCGCGGCGTACCTCTTTCGGGTCTTTGACGCCGACCACCCGACGGCGCCGTCGGCCCGCCTCAACCTCGAGCGCTTCGACGAGCTGAAGTTCGGCCGCGCGGAGGTCGCCCGCATCACGGTCGAAGGCCGCGTCGCCAGCGTCGGCGTCGCCGATCGCTGGATGTCGAGCCAGCACGCGCGCCTCAGCCGGGTGCTCAAGACGTGGGTGCTGGAAGACACGAAGTCCAAGAACGGCGTGCGCGTGCGCGGCGCGCCCGTCACCCGCGTCGAGCTGCGCGACGGCGACGTCATCGAGCTCGGCCGCACGTTCTTCGTGTTCCGTGCTTCGCAGCCGTGGGCCGACGACCTCGAGTTGGGCACGCCCGGCCCGCTGGTGACGCTCTCGCCGACGCTCGCCTCCAGCTTCGACGAGCTCACGCGCGTCGCCACCGCGGGCATCACCATCGCGCTCACGGGGCCGACCGGCTCCGGCAAAGAGGTGCTCGCGCGCGCCATTCACGCGCTCAGCGGGCGCTCGGGCCCCTTCGTCGCGGTCAACTGCGGCGCGTTGCCCGACGACCTCGTCGAGTCAGAGCTCTTCGGTCATCGCCGCGGCGCGTTCTCGGGCGCGACCGACGAACGCACGGGCCTCGTGCGCGCAGCCCACGGCGGTACCTTGCTGCTCGACGAGGTCGGCGACCTGCCGATTGACGCCCAACCAGCGCTGCTGCGCGTGCTGCAGGAAAAGCAGGTCACGGCCGTGGGCGCGACCTCGCCGGTGCCCGTCGACCTCCGCGTCATCTCGGCCACGCATCGCTCGCTCGCGCAGCTCGTGGGGCACGGCGAGTTTCGCGACGATCTCCGCGCGCGCCTCGGCGGCTACGAGCTCGCGCTGCCCGCCCTCGAAGATCGCCGAGAAGATCTCGGGCTGCTGATCGCCGCGCTGGTGAAGCGCCTCGCGCCGCAGCGCGCCGCCACGCTGCGCGTCGACCTCGCCGCCGCCCGCGCGCTCTTCACGTGGGACTGGCCGCGCAACGTGCGCGAGCTTGAGAAGGCCCTCGAGCGCGCCCTCGCTGTCAGCACCGGCAGCAGCCTCGAGCTGGAGCACCTGCCGAGCGAGCTGCACCGACCGCCGCCCGCGCGCCAGGCCCCCGACGTCGACGCGCTGGATGACGCGCGCCGAGCCGAGCTCGAGGCCCTGCTGCGCGAGCACCGCGGCAACGTGTCAGCCGTCGCCCGCGCCATGGGCAAGGCGCGCATGCAGATTCAGCGGTGGCTGCGGCGGTACCAGCTCGACCCGCGCGACTTCGCCGGCTGACTGCAACACCTGCAACAGGTGCAACACCTGCAACGTGCCAGCGCCCCGTGTTGCACGCGCCGCGCGCGCGTCGATTCGGTCACTTAGGCAGACGAAACGTCGGCACGTCGGCTGCTTTGCAGGCCGCGCATGAAGACCCTCCTCGCCTTCGGTGCCTTGATCCTCATCGGCTGGACCACGCTCGCCGGCGGCGTCATCGCGGTCTTCGCAGCCGACCCGGCCGCGTCGCGCAAGTCGCACCAGCACTTCGAGCAGCCGGCGCCCGTCGCGCCTGAAGCGCCGCTGATGTCCGACGCGCCATGCGAGCAAAGCGGCGCGCTGGACGGCTCGGTGCCCTGCCCGGCCTGACGTATGGTGGCCGCGTGGCCGGCATCATCCGCAGCGCGCGCAGACCCGAAGGTTGGAAGCCGTCAGGCCCGTTGCCCCGCGGCGACGAAGGCCGCCCCGAGCTGCAGCCTGCAGACGACGAAGACCTCTGCTTCCTCACCGGCGAGTGGCGGCTGTTCCAGAAGCAGCAAGGCCACCGCTGGAGCCTCGATGATCTCGTGACCGCGTGGCTCGCCGCGCAGCACGCCCACGGCGCGACGCAGCTGCTCGACCTCGGGTGTGGCCTCGGCAGCGTGTTGTTGATGATGGCGTGGCGCTTCCCCGAAGCCGACGTCACCGGCATCGAAGCGCAGCCCGATCGCGCGGCCATGGGCCGACGATCGATCGCGTGGAACGGCGTCGAGCACCGCTGCCGCATCCTCGACGGTGACCTCCGCGACGACCTGGCGCTCGGCCCCTTCCCGCTCATCACCGGCACGCCGCCGTACTTCCCCATCGGCACCGGCCCCGAGAGCCAGAAGACGCACGCCGGCCCCTGCCGCTTCGAGGTGCGCGGCGGCGTTGAGGCCTACGCGCTCGCCGCGGCGCGACGACTGACCGACGACGGTCGCTTCGTGGTGTGCACCTCGTCGCTCGAGAAAGACCGCGTGCCCGCCGCGGCGCGCGACGCCGGGCTGCACGTCATCGAGCACCTCGACGTCATCCCCCGCGAAGGGAAAGACGTGCTGGTGATGGTCGACGTACTGGCGCGCGCGCCCTCGCCTCTGGTGACGCGGCAGCTCACGGTGCGCGACGCCGCTTCAAAATGGACGCCTGAGTTCCTCGCGGTGCGCGAGGCGATGGGCATGCCGCCCAAGCCCTGACCTCTATACAGTGCGCGGCTCATGAGCGTTCCCGTGGCCGTGGTGACCGGCGCGAGCAGCGGCATCGGCCGCGCCCTCGCCCAACAGCTCGACGCAGAGGGCTACCAACTCGTGCTGTGCGACGTGAACGAAGCCGGGCTCCGGGAGACCGGCGCGAGCTTGAAGCGCACAGCCCAGCTGACGACGCTCGACGTCTCGCGTCGCGACGACGTGTACGCGATGGCCGCCGACGTCATCGCGAAGCACGGGCGCGTCGACCTCGTCATCAACAACGCCGGCGTCACCTGCGACGCCACCATCAACGAGCTCGGCTACGACGACTTCGAGTGGCTGTTCGGCATCAACTTCTGGGGCGTGGTGTACGGCACCAAGGCGTTCCTGCCGCACCTGCTGGAGCGCCGCGCGGGCACCATCGTCAACATCTCGAGCGTGTTCGGCCTCATGGCCTTCCCGCGGCAGGCTGCCTACAACGCCTCGAAGTTCGCCGTGCGCGGCTTCACCGAAGCGCTGTGGCTCGAGCTCGAAGGCAGCGGCGTCGAAGCCGTGTGCGTGCACCCCGGCGGCATCAAGACCAACATCGTGCGCGGCGCGCGGCTCAAGCACCCGTCGGAAGCCGATCGCCAGAAGATGGTGAGCGACTTCGATCGCGTCGCGAAGACGACCCCCGAGGTCGCGGCCGCCACCATCTTGCGCGGCGTCTACGAGAAGAAGCGGCGCGTGCTCATCGGCGCCGACGCCCACGCCATCGCACTCATGGTGCGGCTGCTGCCTGACAGCTACCCGGCCATCGTGCGCGCCGCCGACAAGCAGGTGCGCTGAATGGCCGCCAGGAAGAAGCCCCGCGCTGCCGAGGCCGAGCTGTCGAAGCTGCTCGCGCGGCTCTCACAGCCGGGCGTGGATCGCTGGGAAGCCGACACCGCGCGCGTGCGCCACCTGCTCGCGCTCGACGCCGCGCGGGTGCTGCGTCGCCTGACCGCCAAACAAGACGAAGCGGTGTCGCTCTTCAGCCGGCTGCGCTCGCGCGAGGCCCTCGTCGAGCTGTGTCGCGCCGATTTCACCAGCGCAGGCTTCGGCGACCTCGCGCGCCTCGACCCCGTCGAGCAGACCGCCGTGCAGCAGTTCCACGACGTGCTGCACGAGCTGCGTTGGTACGTCAGCTACACCGAAGACATGCCCAGCGCGGTGAAGAGCACCGTCGCGCAGTACGTGCGACGCCTCGACGAGCTGCACCACGCGCTCAACGCGACGCTGGGGCCGCCGGAAGCGAAGGGGCATCGAGTGGTGCAGGGCTGAGCCACGTCGAGAGCACCAGCAGCGCCGCGCTGGGCCACAGCTGCAGCAGCAACCTGTTCAGCAGCGTCCCGTTCTCGGCGAACACGCGCACCCGCTCCGGCCCCGCGAGGATGGCGAGGAACGTCAGCGCGAACAGCGACAGCAGGGCCACGCGCAGGCCACGCGCCATCGACGACGCGCCCGCGAGCGCCACGCCGGCGATGGCCAGCGCCCAGAAGACGCCCCACGAGTGGAGATCGAAGAGGTGCAGCGCCAACAGCTTCGCGAGCGCGGGCGCTTCACTCCACGCGGGCGGGTTGAGGCTGTGATCGTTCACGCCGACGCCGTGCGCGCGCAGCAGCACCTTCCACAAACCAGCGCCCACCGCGGCCGCAGCCAGCGGCAGAAACGCCCGCCATCGCCGCCACCCGTGCACCGCGATCGCCGCGACCGTCGCCGCCACCACGTGCACGAGGCCTTCGTCCTTGAAGCCTGCCAGCACCACGCCCAACAAGACGGCGAGGAACGGAGGTCGCCCCTCGCCGCGCACCAGGCACACCGCGAGCGCAGCGCTCAGCATTCCGACAGGGAGATCGACGTAGGTCGAGCGCACATGCACCCAGACGAGCGGTGACGCGAACACCACGCCGAGCCCGATGAGCGAGATGCGCTCTTC
>CAYWON010000042.1:0-43112 GCA_964459885.1 uncultured Archangium sp. | reverse complement strand
GCGCAGCATCCACGCCGTCTTTTCGTGAACCTGCAGGCGCTGCGTCAGCAGGTCGACCGTCGACTCGTCGCCGCCCTTCTCAGCGCGGGGGAAGATTGAGCGCGCCGTGCGGGCCGCCGACTCGTGGCCCTTCACCAGCTCGCGCACCATGTCGGTCGCCTCGGGCACACCGTCGGCCTCGGGGATCGACGAGAGCTTCGCGAACGCCGAGTACGTCGCCTTCACCGGGAACCCGAGCGCGCGAATGCGCTCGGCGATGAGGTCCGTCGAGGTCCACAGCTCGTTGTAGTGGGTCTCGAACATCAGGTGCAGCGTCTGGAACATCGGGCCCGTCACGTTCCAGTGGAACGCGTGCGTCTTGAGGTACAGCCCGTAGGTGTCGGCCAGCAGCGCGTTCAGCCCTTCCGCGATGGCCTTGCGATCTGCCTCGGCGATGCCGATGTCCACCGCCACAGCGCCACTGTTTCCCTTGCTCTTCTTCGCCATATGAAAGCTCCTTTTCTAAAGGTCTCTTGCGACGTGGAAGATGCCGCGCAAGAGGGCAGGTTGCGGGAAAAAGTTCGGGTTGAAACCGTCAAACTCTGGATTAATTCTAAAGTCGAAATGAGTCCAAACGTGGTCACATTGTTGCGGTCGGCGGGCATTCAGCCCTCGGCGCAGCGCCTCGCAGTCGCGCAGTACGTGCTGACCACCGAGTCGCACCCGTCAGCCGACGAGGTCCTGGCGAGCGTGCAGTCGTCGATGCCGATGCTGTCGCGGGCCACCGTCTACAACACGCTCAACCTCTTCGTTGAGAAGGGGCTCTTGCGTCAGCTGGTGCTGGCCGAGGGGCGGACGGTGTTCGACCCGAAGCTCGACCCGCACCACCACTTCATCGACGACGAGTCGGGGCGCATCGAAGACCTTCCGTGGGACGCGGTGAAGGTCGGTGACGTGAAGGGACTCAAGGGTTACGAAGTTCGCGAATACATGGTCGTCATGCGGGGCCGGAAGCTCGGCGGGTCCCGCATGCAGGCTCGGCCGACGACGGCCGTCCCTGTGAAGAAGCGCTGAGATTCACCCCCAACCAACTCAACGCAGCACCAAGGAGATAGACATGCTCAGCCCCGGTACGAAGGCCCCCGATTTCAACGCGCAGGCCTGTGTCGGCATCGAAGCCGGCAAGGAGTTCAAGAAGATCAGCAACAAGGACTTCAACGGGAAGTGGATCGTTTTCTACACGTACCCGAAGGACTTCACGTTCGTGTGCCCGACGGAGATCGTCGAGTTCGACAAGAAGACGAAGGACTTCGCTGACCGCGGCGCCGTCGTGCTCGGCGGTTCGACCGACAACGAGTTCAGCCACCTCGCCTGGCGCAAGGACCACGCGGACCTCAAGAAGATCAACCACCCGCTGCTGCACGTCTCGCCTGACTTCGCGAACGCGTACGGCCTGCTGCAGCCGTCGGAAGGCGTGGCGCTCCGTGCGACGTACATCATCGACCCGCAGGGTGTCGTTCGTTACGCGTCGGCCAACGACCTCTCGGTCGGCCGCAACGTCGACGAGGTTCTCCGTGTCCTCGACGGTCTCCAGACGGACGAGCTGTGCCCGTGCAACTGGAAGAAGGGCGAAGAGACGCTGACCAGCAAGCTGAAGAAGGTCGGCTGAGTCTCGACGCAGTGTGAAGTCTCCGACGGGCGTGGTGCGAACTTCGCTTCCGCCACGCCCTTCGTATGTCCACCAACTCACTTTGGAGTGACCACCATGGAACAGACGAATCAGCTCCGCGAGCAGCTCCCCGACGTTGCGCGCGACATCAAGATCAACCTCCAGAACGTGCTGCAGCCCGGCGGCCTCAACGCCGATCAGACCTGGGGCGTGGCCATCGCTTCGGCGTACGCGTCGCGCCACGAGCCGCTGACGAAGGCGCTGCTGGCTGACGCGAAGGCCGCGGGCATCGGCGACGCCGTCATCGAAGACGCGAAGGCCGCCGCGGTGCTGATGGGCATGAACAACGTGTACTACCGGTTCCGGCACATCATCGGCAAAGAGGAGTACGGCCAGAAGCCGGCGCGGCTGCGCATGATGCGGCTCAAGCAGGTGGCGACGAACCAGACCGACTTCGAGCTGTTCTGTCTCGCGGTGTCGGCCATCAACAACTGCCAGGCGTGCGTGCAGTCGCACGAGGCGGTGGTGCTCGAAGGTGGCCTGACGACCGATCAGGTGCACGACTCGGTGCGCATCGCGTCGATCGTCCACGCCGCGGCGGTGGCGCTCGAGTCGAACTTCTGAAGTTTCGGGTTAAGGAGCCGCTCCTCACGTGAGCGTCACTCCGAAACTCATCGCGCGGCTGGCCGGGAGCCTGGTGTTCCGGCTGGCCTGCTACTTCCTGATGGTGTGGTGCGCGCTGTGGGCTGAAGCGAGGCCTGCGCCGCACCTGCCTGACGCGGTGCTCGACGTGGTGCCGTACGTGCCGTGGGTCGAGCGGTACAACTACATCGTCTGGGTCTTCAGCTACGTGCCCATCGCGCTGTGGCTGGCGTGGCGCGATGTCGAGCGCTTCCTCCGGTACATGTACGCAGCCGGCTTCATCGCGCTCATTCGTGGCGCGTGCATCATGGTCACCGGGCTCGGGCCCGTGCGCGGCGATGACGTGCACGCTGGTATGGACTTCCAGACCCGGTGGAACGCGTGGCTCAACCTCATCACGCCGTTCGGGTTCTTCGACCCAGGTGAAGGCGCGCGCGTGTACCTGACGAAGGACCTGTTCTTCTCGGGGCACACGTCGACGACGTTGTTGTTGCTGCTCTACGTGTGGAAGTTCCCGGCGATGCGCTGGCCGATGTTGCTGAGCCACGTGCTCGTGGTGGCGAGCGTGTTCTTCTCGCACCTGCACTACACGATCGACGTTATCGGCGCGTACGCCATCACGCTCGCGTTCTTCGCGATGCGCGAGGGTGAGCTGGGCGTTCAGCGCTGACGCGTCGTCACGCTACGAGTCTGCACCCGTTGACCCGAGCGCATGTGGGCCCTTGAACACGCGGCGCACACTGCCGAACCACGCGCACGCCAGCAGTACGCACGTCGACGCGAGCGTGATGCCAGCGAGCCCGTTGGGCGGCAGCGACATCAGCACCACCATGAACGCGATCCACGCGATGGCGATGACGTTCACCGCGCCGCCGAAGCGACCGAGCGTCCACGGGCCGACGCGCGGCCAGCCCTTCTTGCGTGCGAGCAACCCCAGCACCACCGGCAGGCCGTAGCTCGCGTAGAGCGCGACGGTCGACAGCGCCGCCATGACCGAGAGCGCATCAGCGAAGACGGCGAGCGCAAACGCGACCGTCACCGACACCCAGACCCCCACGTGCGGCGTCTGCCAACGTGGTGACACCTTGGCGAGCTGCTTCGACGCCGGCAGCCCACCGTCGCGCGCGAACGCGTACAGCATGCGCGAGTTGCTCGTCACCGACGCCAGCCCGCAGAACCACATCGCCGCGACGCACAGCCACACCGGCACCGTGCCCAGCGGCCCCATCGACGTCGACAGCACGTAGATGAACGGGTTCTTCGCGTTGAGGGCGTCAGGTAGCGAAGGAATCGCCAGCGTCACCGCCAGCAACATCACGTAGCCGGCGATGGCGCTCGCGATGATGGCCATCAAGATGCCGCGCGGCGCGGCCATCGCTGCGTCTTTGGTCTCTTCGCTCGCGTGCGCTGACGCGTCGTAGCCAGTGAAGGTCCACGCCGCTTGCAGCAGCCCGGCGAGGAAGCCCGGCAGCACCGCGTCTTTCAGCGTCGGCGCGCCCTCGAGCAAGAACGACGGCGACTGCTTCGGCGCGAAGATCATCACCGCGCCCACGAGCACCACCACGCCGACCACGTGGTACCAGGCCGACACCGTGTTCAGCACCGCGACGACCTTCACGCCCACGTGGTTCAGCACCGCGTGGCTCAGCAGCACCAACCCGTAGATGACCAGCGTCGCCTCGCGGCTCTCGTAGCCCAGCAGCGGCGCGAGGAACTCCGCGAGCCCGAAGTCGATGGCGGCGGTGATGGCGAACTGACCCAGCACGTTGAGCCACGCCGTCGCCCAGCCAGCGCCCGGCCCGCCGAGGATGGACGCCCAGTGGTACAGCGCGCCCGCCGTCGGGAACGCCGACGCCAGCTCCGCAAGCGACAGCCCGATGAAGAGCGTGCCGATGGCGACCAGCGGCCAGCCAAACAGCATCACGCGTGGCCCGCCCGCGACGAGCCCCGCGCCGTAGAGCGTCACCGCGCCGGTGAGGATCGAGATGATGGAGAAGCTGAGCGCGAAGTTCTGGAACGCGCCGAGCTCCCGCTTCAGCTCCTGTTTGTAGCCGAGCGCTTCGAGCTCACCCGCCATCGGCCACTCGCCACAGGTACCAGCTGGCCACGGTGCGGTACGGCTTCCAGCGCTCGCCGTGCGGGAGCAACGCCTTCGCGGTGATGGGCTCTTTCAGCTTGCGCAGCAGCGTGAAGCCCTTGCGGATGCCGAAGTCGTCGATGGGGAACACGTCGAGTCGCCCCAGTCGGAACATCAGCATCATCTCGACAGTCCACCGGCCGATGCCGCGCACCTGCGTGATGCGCTCGACCGCCGCGTCGTCACTCAACGTCACCAGCTCGGCGTGCGCCGGCACCGTGCCGTCGAGGCACTTCGCGGCGAGGTCCTTGATGGCGAGCGACTTGGACTCCGACAGGCCGCACGCCCGCATTGACGGCAGCCGCGCGCGGTGCAGCTTCTTGAGCTCCGCCTGCGCGCCGTCGCCGAACTTCACCAGCACGCGCTTGTGAATGGTCTCTGCGGCCTTGCCGTGCAGCTGCTGGTGGCAGATCGATCTCACCAGCGCGTTGAACGGGTCGAAGGAAGGCTCGGCTTCGATGCCGCAGGGGCCGACGCGCGCAATGACACGCGCGAGGCCGGGGTCAACAGCAGAGAGCGAGCGCTCTGCTTTCCGTAACGCACGTTGAAACACCTTGTCGGGCACGCGCGCACTGTAGCGGGGCCGGCGCTATGCTGCGCGCGCTCATGACTCAGGCCGGCCAACGCATCCTCGGGCGCATTCTCGTCATCGACGACGATCGCTCAGCCCGCATGCTCCTCGAACGCGTGCTCCAGCGCGCGGGGCACACCGTCACGCTCGTCGACAACGCGGAAGAAGGCCTCAAGGCCATCACCGCTGGTGGCTACGAGCTGCTCATCACCGACAAGAACCTCCCCGGCACCGACGGGCTCGAGGTGCTGCGGCAAGCGCGTGAGAAACAGCCGCGCATGCAGGCCATCCTCGTCACCGGGTTTCCGACCGTCGAGACGCAGGCGCACGCGCGCGACCTCGGCGTGTTCAGCTACGTGACCAAGCCTTTCGGTGTGCACGACATCCTCGACATCTGCGACGCCGCGATTCGCGCCGGGAGTCAGAAGCCGTGAAGCCCCGCATCGTCGTCATCGACGACGAGCAGGCGGTCTGCGAGCTCATCGGCAAGGTGCTGCTGCGCGCTGGCTATGAGGTCGACACCGCGCGCACCGGCGAAGCGGGCCTCGCGGTCTTCGACACGGGAGAGATCGACTGTCTGGTGGTCGACAAGATCCTCCCGACGATGAACGGGCTCGAGGTGGTCGCCGAGGTGCGGCGGCGGTTTCCGCGCACCGCCATCGTGTTGGTCACTGCGCACCCCGAGCCGTTGACGCTCGAGGCCGAGCGGCCTGAGGTGGTGCTGGCGAAGCCCTTCAAGAACCTCGACGCCATCGTCGACGCTGTGCGTGAGGCGCGCGAGCTGGTCTCCCAGCGCACGCCGCTCTCTCAACTCCGGCAGCGCGTGGCCGCGGTCGTCGCGGAGATCGCGCCGGCGCGGCGCCGACGGGACTGACGCGCGATGAACGGGCTGATGCGCGAGCGCGATCTCTGGCTGGCCGGCGCCTCGGGGCTGGTGGCCGCCATCGCCCTCGGGCTGGCGCTCGGGCCACAGCGCAACGTCGCTGAGTCGACGGAGCCGGTGGTGGCGTTCGTGAAGCAGGCCACCGGTGAAGTGAAGCTGCGGCTGGCGATGACGCTCGGTTGGTCCGGCGCGTGGCGCGGCTCGCAGGTGCACGACGGTGACACCGTGTTCGTGCCGCCGGGCGGCGAAGCGACGTTGGCTTTCAACGACGGCTCTGAGCTGGCGCTTGATGAGCTCTCGCTGGTGGTCATCGAGACGCCGCGCGCCGGTGTTCGCAGCGTCACGCTGAGGCAGGGCTCGGTGTCAGGTCGCGCCGGCAGTGAAGGGCTGACGCTGCAGACGCCCGCCGGTGAAGCGCGGCTCGAAGCGCAGTCGGAAGCGCGCGTGGAGCTGACCGGCAAGAAGCTCGAGGTCTCGGTGAAGAAGGGCGTCGCGCAGGTGCAGAGCGGTGGCGACGCGAAGCGCCTCGAGTCGGGGCAGCGCGTGGCCGCGGCTGACACTGGCACCGAGGTCCTGGCGCCGTGGGCCGTCACGTTGGTGGCGCCTGACGCGCAGGCGCAGCTGCCGTTTCGTGGCACGCCGCCGGCGGTGACGCTGTCGTGGTCTGGCGCCGCGGAAGGTGGCCGCGTGCAGGTCGCGCGCGATCGCCTGTTCGCCTTCGTCGACACCGAGATTCCGCTGACGGGCACGTCGGTCACGCTCCGTGAGCCGGCCCGTGGCGTGACGTGGTGGCGCGTGGTCGACAAGTCGGGTCGCGCGGTGTCTGAGGCGCGCCGCTTCTCGTACGTCGAAGACGTCGCGCCGGTAGCGATGTTCCCGCGCAACGGCGACGTGGTGCTGGCGCCGCCCGGCACGGAGGTGGCGTTCTCGTGGGCGCCGCTGCCCGGCATCACGCGCTATCGGCTGGAGATCTCACCGAGCTACGGCTTCGAGCCAGTGACCGCGAGCTTCACGGTGTCGGGCTCGAGCACGCGGCAGGCGCTCTCTTTGAACGAGGCGATGTGGTTCTGGCGGGTGCGCGCCGACGACGGCACCGAGGTCGGCTTGCCGTCGCCCGGGGTGCGTTTCCGCGTCATTCACAAGGGCATTCCCAACGCGCCCGAGCTGCTCTCGCCGCAGATCGAGGTGACGCCCGAAGAGCGCGATGGAGGCAGGCCCTGAGGTCGTTGGCGTGGTGGATGGCGATGGTCGTGCTGGTGCTGCCGCTGACGGCGGCCGCACAGAACGCGCGCATCGTCTTGCGTTGGAAAGACGTGCCCGGCGCGTCGGCGTACGAGCTGCAGATTGCCCGCGATGCGGCGTTCGTCGAGATCGTCTTGCAGACGCGCACCACGTCGGCCGGTTACCGGTGGGAACAGCTGCCGACCACCACGCACTGGTGGCGCGTGCGCAGCTTCGACGCCGAGAGCCGCGCCAGTGAGTGGAGCGCGCCGCGCACCATCGCCGTCGACTCGGCCATCCCCACGCCGCTCAAGCCCGCCGACGCCGCGGTGGTGGCGTGCGGTGCGGGCGTCACCTTCGAGCTCGAGGGCTCGCCGCTGGTGAAGGAGTACCAGGTCGAGCTGTCGGGCAGCGCGGAGTTCAACAGCGTGCGCACGCTGCGCTCGTCGGGCACGTCGCTGGACGTCTCGGGGCTGACCCCCGGCACCTGGTACTGGCGCACGCGCGCCATCGACATCAAGAGCCGCACCAGCGGGCCCGGGCCTACGCGCAGCTTCATGGTTCGGGTCAGCGCGCCGAAGCTGAAGGCCGTCGCCGACGTGGCGCTCGGCACGCCGCAGGTGAACCTCACGTGGACCGAAGCGGGCTGCGCGAAGAGCTACCTCGTGGAGGCCACGCACGACGGGAAGAACCGGGTCTCGATTCCTTCGGCGACGACGGCGCTCGTCTTCAAGGCCGGTGTGGCCGGCGACTACCGCTGGCGCGTGGCGAGCGTCGACGAGCGCGGCGTGGCCGGCGAGTTCAGCGGCGAGAGCGCGTTCAAGGTGCGGCTGCCGACGCCGCAACCGCGCGGCGAGGTCGTCACCAAGTTCGCCGAGCTGTCCTGGAGCCCGGTGGCGGGCGTGTCGACCTACCGGGTCGAGCTGACGCGCCTCGGTGAGAAGGGCGCCGAGGCCATCACCAGCATCAGCGTCAACGGCACGACGTGGAAGTCGAACGAGCTGGTGCCGGCTGAGTACTCGTGGCGCGTGTCGGCGCGCGACGCGCAGGGCCACACCTCGGCGCCGTCGGAGCCGCGCACGTTCATTCGTCTGGGCGGCGTGCCGTTGGCTGACGTGTCGCTCGTCTCGCCGACCGAAGACGTGGTGACCGACACCGACGCGTCGGTGCTGGTCGAGTGGCGGCCGGTGCCGGAGGCCACGTCGTACGAGGTGGAGCTGGACGGGAAGGTCGAGCGGCTCAAGGGCGGCATGACGCTGCAGTGGCGCACGCCTGGGCTGTCGGCGGGCGGCCATGCGCTGCGCGTGCGCGCGGTGGGCGACGGCTACCGCTTCTCTCCGTGGACGCAGCCGACGGAGCTCTACGCGGGCGTGCCGCCGGTGACGCGCGCGGAGATCGCGCAGGTCGACGAGGCGCTGCGCGTGACGCTGTTCGATTCGCGCGGCCGCCCGGTGCGCGGCGTGAAGCCGACGCTGACGGTGACCGACGGCACCTTGAGCGACCCGTACCTCGAGGACATCCGCTGGCGCACCACGTGGTCGCCGCCGTCGTCGGGCGTCGACACGCTGCGCGTGCAGGTGGGCGCGTTCGTCGTCGAGCAGCCGCTCAAGGCCATGAGCGACCCGTTGTTCTCGTTGGCGCTGCGCGCGGGCGGCATCTTCAACGGGCAGGCCGTGGCGTCGCCGACAGGTCAGCTGGGCTTCACGGGCCGGCTGCCGTTCTTGCGTCGGCGCCTCGGGCTCGAGCTGCGCGGCAGCTACTACCTCGTGAGCCAGTCTTCGGAGCTGTTCGGCGGGACGGTGATGGGCCAGGCGTCGATGGTGCCCATCTCGCTCGTCGTGGCGTGGCACCAGAACTTCGACGAGTTCCAGGTGAAGGGCGGCGTGGGCCCGGCGGTGCAGCTCGCGTGGCTGCAGGTCAACGAGCAGCGCGCGTTCCAGGTGCTGCCCGGCGTCGAGGTGGTGGCCGGTCTCTCGCGTCGCCTCGGCCCCGGTCGCATCGAGATCGACTTGAGCTTCCTCTATTCGCGGCTCGAGTCGCCGCTCGCCAACTTGAACGCCACCGGCTTCGGCGCCCGGCTGGGGTACGCTTTCGATTTCGCCCGGGGAGGCTGACACGTGCGGTGGTCACTTCGCGCTCAGATCGTCGGGTTGGTCGGCCTCATGCTGGTGGCGGCGATGGGCGTGTACCTGGTGCTCGCCACGCGGGTCGTCACCGCCGACAAAGAAGCCAGCGTCTATGACGTCAACGCGTTGGTCGCGGGCACCGTGGCCCAGCAGGTCGGCCGCACCGTCGACGGCATCGCCGACAAGCTGCGCTACTTCGGTCAGGAATACGAGATCACCCCCGGTGACGCCGAGCGCCGCGCGCGCAGCTTGTTCGACGCCGATGAAGCGGTGCTGTCGCTGGAGGTCTTCAAGCGCAGCGAGGGCGGCTTCGAGCGCAGCTTCTTGTTCGTCGACAACCGGCGGCTCGCCGAGCTGAACCTCACCGCCGACGATCTCGCGCTCGCTCGCAAGGGCACCGAGGTGCCGTTGGACGCGGTCGCCAAGGCCGGGGTGGTGGTGCAGAACGCCAGCTTGCCGCCCGACCTCGCGCTGGTGCGCCTGTCGACGGCCACCGCTGACGGCAGCGCCGTCGTCATCGCCGACCTGCGGCCCGAGTGGTTGCTCTCGGCGGTGTCGACGAGCCGCGTCTACAAGGTGTTCCTCGTCGACAGCCTCGGCGGCGTGTTGGCGCACCCCGAGGCCGAGCGCGTCATCAAGAAAGAAGACCTCTCGTCGCTGCCGGTGGTGCGCGACGCGCTCGCCAGTCAGGTCGCGCGCGGCGCTGAAGAGTACGAGCACGACGGCGAGGTGCGCGTCGCCGCGTACGCGCGCGTCGAGAACGGCATGGGCAGCGTGGTGGTCGAAGTGCCGCGCGACGAGGTGTTCAAGGCCACGCGCGAGCTCTCACGGCGCTCGTTGTTGTTCGCCGTCGGCACCGTGTCGCTGGCGCTGGTGCTCGCCGTGTTGTTGGGGCGTCGCGTCACCCGGCCGCTCAGCAGCCTGCAGAAGACGATGCAGGTCATCTCGCGCGGAGAGTTCGGCGTCGAGGTGCCTGTCGACGGCCCGCTGGAGATCCAGTCGGTGGGCTCGGCGCTCAACGAGATGAGCCGCGAGCTGGTGCGCCGCAGCGAGCAGCTGCAGAAGACCAACGCGCAGCTGGTGCAGAGCGAGAAGCTCTCGGCCGTCGGCGAGCTGGCCGCCAGCGTCGCGCACGAGGTGAAGAACCCGATGGTGGGCATCGTGGGCTTCGCGCAGCTGGGCCGTGAGTCGGAAGACCTCGTGGAGCTGCACGAGTACTTCAAGCTCATCGAGCAGGACGCGTTCCGCGCCAACAAGATCCTCCAGAACCTCCTCGAGTTCTCCCGCCCGCCCGAGATGGAGTTCGAAGCGCTGGCACCGAACGACGTGGTGCTGGGCTCGATGGCGCTGTGCGTGCACCAGCTGCAGATGCAGGGCGTGAAGGTGACGACGGCGCTCGGCGACGGGCTGCCGTCGATTCGCGGCAACTCGAACCAGCTGCGGCAGGTGCTGCTGAACCTGATGCTGAACGCCGGTCAGGCGATGGAAGCGTCGCCGAAAAAACTCATCACCGTCAGCACCATGCGGCCCGAAGCGGGTTTCGTGGAGATCCGCGTGACGGACACCGGCCCGGGCCTCGCCGACGACGTGAAGGACAAGCTCTTCAAGCCGTTCTTCACCACCAAGCGGCGCGGGCAGGGTACGGGCCTCGGCCTCTCGGTGTCGCGCACCATCGTCGAAGCGCACCGCGGCAACATCCGCGCGGAAGGCGCGCCCGGCGTGGGCGCCACCTTCATCATCCGCCTGCCTGAAGTGGCCTGAGCCTCACTTCACGACGGTCAGCTTCGCGCCTTCCAGCGCCGTCTCTTCGGCGCCCTGGTGCAGCCCAACCCACGACGCGGTGTTCTCGCTGCGCGCCCACATGGTGTTGGTGCCGGGGTGGTGGCCGATCTCCAGCCAGCCCTTCGGCTGACCCTTGAGCGTGTAGTCGACGCGGAGCACCACGTTGGGCACGCCCACCTTCGGCGGCTCATCTTTCTGCAGCACCTCGGTCACGATGAGGCGGTTCCACAGCTTGTCGTGCCAGTTCTTCACCAGCTCGTCGGCCTTCTCGGGCGTGGCCGCTGGCGCGATGCGGGCGGTGGTGGGGTTCTCGCCGCCCAGTTGCACGAAGCTGGCGCTCTTGCCCTCGACCGTCACGGTGAAGGCGTCGAACTCCGACGGCTTGAACGCGTGCAGGCGCCGCTCGACGAGCAGCTGCGAGTTGGGATCGAGCTCGTTGAAGATGCTCGACGAGATGAGGAACACCTCGCCCGTCTTCTCGTTCTGCGCGTAGTTGCCGATGAGGCCGTTGACCGGCTTGCTGATGAGGAACGTGTTGGTCGCGCCGGCGATGTTCAGCACCAGCTTGCGCTCGGTGCCGACGAGGCCCAGCTCGCCCAGCTTGTCTTGCGGCAGCTTGCCGAGCGCGCGCGTGGCCTCAAACGGCGTCAGGCGGCCCCACAGCGTGTCGGCGCGCTCGTTGGCGAACAGCGTGCGGTCCGGCGGAGGCTCGGGCGGGCGCGCGGCGATGACGGCGCCGCCATCGACGCCACCGTCGGTCAACTCAACGGGCAGGCCGGCGTCCCAGTCGGGGCGCTTGCCGGGCAGGTACGCCAGCGTCACGTACAGCCGGTCTTTCTTCTCGACCGTCACCGCGCGCACGCCGTCTTCGTAGCGCACGCGCTCGAGCGAGTTCTTCGAGGCCTCCACCATCACCACCGAGTCTTTCTGCTGACTCTCGGCGGGGCGCTGCCACGTCGTGTACGCGGCGATGAGGCCGACGGCGGCGAGGCCGCCTTGCAGGGCTGCGCTGCGGGCTTTCACGTGGTCGTCTCCTGCGTGCGGGGCGCCTGCTTGCGCGGCCGACGGCGGGCGAGGAAGCCCAGCCCGATGACCGCCAGCGGCGCGAAGAAGGTGGTGCCGTAGAACCAGAGCGCGTCTTGCTGGCGCGTGCGCGTCAGCGGCACGTCGGCCTCGGTGTTGACGGGGCCGGCCAGCGCTTCGTCGCCCAGCAGCCACTTGAAGCCGTCGACGACGAGGTACTGGTTGCCGGGCAGCTGCTGCAGCACGAGGTCGGCGATGGCGTCGGAGTCACCCAGCACCACCGCGCGCATCGGCTCGGCGTCGCCCTTCGCTTGCCGACGCTCGACGGCCGCCACCACGCCGTAGGCCTTGCGCGTCTCGCCGGTGTCGAACTCGTAGTTGTTGTTGGCGTCGACCCACGCGTCGGGCATCGAGCGCACCGCGAAGTCGATGAAGAGGTCGGCCGGGTGCTGCGGCAGCTCGTCGAGCGGGCCCGCCGCGAGGAACAGCACCGGCGCCGAGCCGCGACCCAGGTACGTCGCCACCGGGTGCGAGCTGAACGTGCGCGTCGCGATGTTGACGCGATCGGCGATGCCGGGCGGCGGCTTCACGTTGGCGGTGCCGCGCTCCTGCGCGATGGCCTGCGGCTGGAACGAGAGGCCCAGCGGCTTGAGCAGCTCGCCGAAGTCGACGCCGTTCTCGGGGTCGAGCGCGATGAAGAGCCGACCGCCGCGCTTCATGTACGCCTCGAGCGTCGCCACCTCGGGCGGGTCGAACATGCGCGTGGGGCCGATGATGAAGACCGCCGCCGCGTCTTTGGGGACGTCGGTGCCGAGGCCTTCAGCCGTCGACAGCGTGCGGATGTCGAAGTTCTGATCGACGAGCACCTTGTGCAGCGTGTCGATGGTGGCGCGCTGGTCCTGGCTGTCGGTGGGGTCGCGCTGGCGCTCGCCGTGGCCGCCGGTCAGGTAGACGGTGCGGCGCGCCTTGGCGACCTGCGTGAGGCGCTTGTTCACCTCGACGTCGAGGCCGCGCAGCTGGGTGCGCGCTTTCTCCAGCTCGGTGCCGATGAAGAGTGTTTCTTTGCGGCCACCTTTCTTCACCAGCACGGTGCCGTTGCCGCTGACGCCGAGCTCCTTGGCCTTGGCGGGCGCGAGCGCGTGATCGAGGCGCTCGACCTTCATCTGCGGCGCGTCGGCCTTCAGCTCGGTGAAGTAGCTCTCGACCGCCTCGGCGGCGTCGCTGGCGGGCGGGAAGAAGAGGTACACCTCGACCGGCTCATCGAGCGACGCGGCCAACTTCTTCGTCGCCTCGCTGGCGCGCGCGACGCGGAAGTAGGCGAAGTCGGACTTCACGTCGCGCTCGGTGGCCACGTACTGCAGCGAGAAGGCGAAGACGAACGCGCCCGCCAGCCCGAAGCCCGAGAACATCGCCTCGCGCATGCGGCCGTGCTCCAGCGTCGGCGCCTTCACCATCGACGCGAACGAGAGCTCGAGGAAGAGCGTCGGCAACAGCGACGTCAGCAGCACCGCGGGCCAGAGCGCGGCCAGCACGCCGGCCAGCTTCGGCGAGCCCGACGCCAGCGACGCGCCGGTCAGCCGCGTGAAGAGGTCTGACTGCGCCGCGTAGAGCAGCACCGAGAACAGCGACAGGCCGTGGAGCGCCGCGAAGGTGCGCTGCACGCGCTTGACGTCGTCACGGGCCGACGACGAGCGGACGAAGCGCATGACGATGGTGGCGAGCACCAGCAGCGCGCCGAGGCCCGAGAGTGCCCAGCGCAGCTCTGACGCGTCGACGATGCGCTCGCCGACCCACAAGAGGAGGAGCCCGAAGGCCAGGAGAAGTGAGAGCGGCATGGCTTACTTCCACCTCCGCGCTTCGAGCACGCGCGTGGCGGCGAAGAGCGCGAGGAACGAGACGAGCCCGAAGTAGGTGACGTGCTTCAAGTGAATGACGCCAGCGCGGAAGGCATCGAAGTGCCCCCACCACGCGAGGCCGTTGACGATCTCCGTCAGCGGGCGGTCGGTCACCTTGCCCAGCAGCCACGCGGTGGTGAGCGCGAGCACCATGACGCCCGACAAGACAGCGGCGACCACCTGGCTTTTGGTGAGCGCGCTGCCGAACGTGCCGAGGGCGAGGCCGGTGGCGCCCACCAGCATCAGGCCGAAATAGCCCGCGAAGATGTGGCCCAGCGACACCTTGCCGTACGCCGCGATGAGCGCCGGCATGTAGAGCGTCGAGGCAAAGAAGAGGCCGAGGAAGGCGAGCGACGCGAGGAACTTGCCGAGCACGATCTCGAGGTCGTGCACCGGCGACGAGTAGAGCAGGGCGACGGTGCCCGTCTGGCGTTCCTCGGCGATGAGGCGCATCGAGAGGAACACCGCGCCCACCATGGTGATGCCGCTGGTGAGCGTGAAGAAGTCGGCGAGGATGTCCGACGACTTCTTGGCCGTGCCCTGCACCGCGAACGCGTTGAAGAGCAGGCCGTCGATGAACAGCATCACCGCGATGATGATGTAGCCGCTCATGGTGCGCAGGTAGCCCTGCAGCTCGCGGCGGGCGATCAAGGTGACGTTCTTCACGCGTTCTCCTTGTGCGTCAGCTTGAGGAAGATGTTCTCGAGGCGCGCGGCCGCCTTGTCGACGCGCAGCACGCCGAGGTTGGCCTGCACCAGCGCCTTGACCAGCGCCGCGCGCTGCTCGCCCGTGACCGCCACGCGCAGCGTCGCCACTTCACCGTCGAGCTTGTCGAGCGTGACGTCGCCCACGCCGGGCACCGCCTTGATGACGTCGATGGCCTGCTGCGCCGAGCCGGCCACGTCGAGCTCGACGGCGCCGCCGCCGCCCAGGAGGCCCGACAGCTCGGCCTCGGAGCCGCGCGCGATGATCTCGCCCTGCTGAATGACGAGGTAGCGATCGCAGATCTGCGAGATCTCTCCGAGGATGTGCGACGACACCAGCACGGTGTGCTCGCCCTTGAGCTGGCGGATGAGCTCGCGCATCTCGACGATCTGTACGGGGTCGAGGCCTCCGGTGGGCTCGTCGAGGATGAGCAAGCGCGGGTTGTGCACCAGCGCCTGCGCCACGCCCACGCGCTGCCGGTAGCCGTGCGAGAGGCTGCTGATGAGGTCGTCGCGACGCTCCAGCAGCGAGGTCTTCTGCATGGCGTCGGTGATGCGCGCCTCGAGGTCGGCCTTCGTCACCCCGCGCAGCTGCGCCACGAACGCGAGGTAACCGGCGATGGTCATCTCGTCGTAGAGCGGCGGCGTGTCGGGCAGGAACCCGATGCGCTTGCGGATCTCATGCGGGTCGCGCGTGACGTCGAAGCCGTCAATCAAGACCCGGCCACTCGTCGGTAACAGCACACACCCGAGCACCTTGAGCGTCGTCGACTTGCCTGCGCCGTTCAGCCCGAGAAAGCCGATGACTTCGCCCTTCTCGATGGTGAACGACAGGTCGCGGATCGCCGCGCGCTCTCCGTAATACTTCGTCAGCCCTTCGACCTGGATCATGGAGGGCGCTTTACCTATTCACTGACGATCTCAAGTCAAGGCGCGAAGACCGCGTGCTTGCTGGTGTTTCGTGTCGCGGAAGCGGCGCTCGCGCGCGGCCCTACATGTCGGCGCGGCACGCACTGTGTAACCAATTGGAAGCACTGATGAATTCGTCCGCAAACGTTGCAGAGTGTAACGCCCTGCATCGCAAAGGTGGAAGATGACCCGGTGCGACCGCGACGTAATTCCCCGGTCTCATTGAAGGCGGCGCGTCGGCACATCGGCTGCAGAAGGCGCGCGGCCATGAAGCGTGGGTCGCGCAGACGAGGTGCATCACTGCTGGTGGTCATCGGCTTGATGCTGGTGGTGACGGTCGCCGCAGTGACGACGTTGTCCATGGTGGGCCAGGAAGCGGCGCTGCAAGGTCAGGCACGCCGCGAAGCCGAAGCGTTCTTCGCAGCGGAGGCCGGGTTGGCCGAAGGTCGCGAGCGCATGCGGTTGCTGGCGGAAGGCACGTCGAACTTCACGACGTACACGACGTTGGTGGCGACGTTGCCGCAGGTGCCGTCGATGGGCGCGAACGGCGAGACCTGGTTCGAGGTGTTGCCGGCGACCGACTACCGGCTCACGCAGACGGGCGCGGCCCTGGCCATCGACCCTTCCGTCACCGGCGCTGGCCAGGAGCTCATCGACGCCGCGGGCCGTCGCTACGACGACTACCCGACGGCCAACAACGTGCGGTACCGCGTGTTCCTCCGCGACGACGCCGACGAGACGCCCGCGCTCGACACCGTCGACTCCAACGCGCAGGTCTGGCTGGTGTCGGTGGGCGAAGTGAACGTCGGTGGCGGCATGCCGATTCGCCGCGTCACGCAGGCGCTCATCACCTTCAGCGCGGGCGTCGCCAACGTGGACTGCCTTGGTCAGAAGGGCGGCTGCGCTGACAAGACGAACGCCGCGGCGCTCGACGCGCGTACGCCCGATCTCTCTGGCGGCGTGAGGAGCCTGTGATGCGAACCGTGCTGGCCGTGGTGCTGTCTTTGAGCAGCGTGGCGTTGGCCGCCGACGCCGCCGTGGGTGAGGCCGTGTACCAGGAGCGCTGCGCGCGCTGCCACACGTCCGACCGCAACGCCGAAGAGGTGAAGGGCAAGGCGCCCGACCTCATCAAGCGCATGAAGCAGCGCAGCGGCGAAGAGCTGAACCGCTGGGTGTTGAGCCCCGCCGAGCGCAAGCGCGAGTCGGCGTGCGACACGCGCGCGCTGGTGGCCGAGCCCGAGCTGGCGTCTGCGGTGTGGGCCTACCTGCAGGGCCGGTTGGACGCCGCGCCTGCGCCGGTGCAGCAGCGCCGTCGTGACGAGCTCGACCGCCGCGCGTGGCGCAAGCGCGACGACGCCCTCAACTCCGATCTGAAGAAGGTGCAGCGATGAACGCGCGTGGCTTCGTTTCGATGTTGGTCCTCGCGCCGCTGCTGGCCGCCGCGCAGCCGGCCGCGCTCTGCAACGACGCGCTCGCTGTCGACAACCAGGGCACGTTCAACGCGCTCAACATTCCTGATCGCACCGCCGTCGCCATCACGCCGGGCAATCAGCTCAAGCTCGACACCGCGCTGGTGCCGTTCAACGCCGAGAAGATCATCCTCCCGGTCGATCAGCGCCTGAGCATCTCGTACGTCTACGAGTCGGCCGGCGCGACGCACACCATCGGCTACGTCTATTACGAGGACCTCGTCACCGCGGGCTACATCGACACCCGCAACACCGAAGACTCCGACGACGACACGCTGCGCGACAGCAACAGCAACGGCATCGCCGACCTCCACGAAGACCTCTACAACGTTTCGCCGCGCACCGGCTCGCAAGCGCGGCCGTACGTCGGCCAGTCGCGGCGCTGCACCACGAGCTTCACCAGCGGCGGCTTCACCTATTCGGTCCCTGAGCTCGCCTCGAACAACTGCGGCGGCAATTTCCGCACGAGCCAGTCGGTGCGCGACGCGTCGAACCCGCTCACCTGGGCCAGCGGCCCCAACATCAACGTCGACCTCATCGGCGAGAGCGGCAACTACGGCACCAACGCTTTCAACGACCGCGGCCTCTTCGGCTGGGTGCCGAACCTGCTCGAGCCGCCCGCCCCCGAGAACGGCGATCGCGGCATCGGCCGCCTGGTGTTCCTGCTGAGCGACGACGACAACGACAGCAGCGTCTGGCAGGGCTTTCCCGCCGTCGCCGACGCCACGACCGCGGTCGACGGCATCCCCGACTACGACGTCACCCGCTACGACGCGACGGGCCGCCTCATGGCGACCAACCCCGACAACGGCATCACCGCGAACGATCGCACCGTCGATCTCGGCGTGGTGCCCGGCGGCAAGGAGCTCGTGTTCTTCATGATCTCCAACTACTCGCCCGGTCACGGCGGCGCCCGCGTGTACCCGTGCCTGCGCTTCAACGCCGCGGGCCGCTGCACGCTGCACCTCATCACGCCGGTCAACGTCTTCTTCTCGAAGGCGCGCCTCAACATGGACCAGAACCCGCAGTCGGCGAGCCCCGCGGCCATCCGCAACATCGGCTGCGACTACGGCGGCGGCTCGGGCACGGGCACGGTGCTGGGCCCCGTCGGTTCGCCGTACCTCAACTCGTCGCGCGGCTGCTGGCTCGACTCGGGCGCCATCAACCGGCTCAACACGGCCGCCTACAACAACCTCGTCTTGCCGCGCGAAGCGTCGGTGGTGCCGCGGCCCACCAACAACAAGACGCCGCACGTGATGGTCGGCGCGCCGTCGACAGACCCCTACCGGTGGATCTTCGGCTTCGAAGACCTCACCGGCGGCGGCGACCGCGACTTCAACGACGTGGTGGTCATGATCAACAAGATCAACGGCGGCACCGCGCGCTCCGGCACCGTGTCGGGCAGCATTCCCATCGCTGACGCTGACTCGATGACCATCACCAAGGTCCGCATTCGCCGCGTCGACGACGTGTCGCAGGGCCAGTGGACCGAAGCCGTGCCGGGCGCGTGTGCGGGGCCGCCGGCGCCCAGCATCCGCTACTGGTTCGCCGTCGATTGCCGCGTCTGCAGCAACGGCGCGTGCACCAACAACCCGTCGCCGCGATGGACGGAGGCCGTCTTCCCGCCCGGCGTGAATGAGCTCACCGTCGACACGCTCGACCTCGGCCTCGTCGGCAGCCAGCTGTGCTGGCGCGTCGACATGACCTCGCCGCGCGACACGTGCACGCCCGTCATCGACGACGTCGACATCGGGTACCAGGCGATCCGCACCGGCGACTACAACCAGTCGGCGCCCATTCCCCTCGCGAACGTGACGATGTTCGGCGTGTACGAGACGCCCGGCGCGCCGTGGGACGGCACCTCGCCCGGCAAGCCGTCGCCGTCGATGCGCACGTGGGACAACAAGGCCGACTTCGCGCTGCGCGGCCACCTCTACAACCGCCGGCTGTACGACCCCGACTCGTCGACGCCCAACGCGTCGGCGCCGCTGCTGCTGTGGGACGCGGCCGAGACGCTGGCCACCTCGATGCCCGGCCGCGCCAGCAACCCGCTGGGCCGCAACCTCTACACGCTGGCGGCGGACGGCTCGCGCATCGCGCTCAAGGACGAGCTGGCGCTCAGCACCACGCCCGCGTTGCCCGACACCGCGCTCAACACCCAGTCGCTCGGCAAGTACCCGTACGATCTCAACCGCAACGCGGCGGGCAACTCACCCGGTGACGCGAGCGATCGCGACTTCCTCCGCGACTGGCTCTACGGCTGGGAAGACCGGCAAGGTGTGGCGTCGACGGTGTGCGCGGCGAACGGCACGTGCCGTCGTCAGGGCTCGGCGTCGTCGCCCATCGCGCGCGCCTGGCCGATGGGTGGTGTGCAGCTCTCGGCGCCAGCGGTCATCACCGCGCCGGCCGTCGCCAGCTGGTTCAACTTCACCACCGCCAACGAGCGCGCGGCGTACCTGTCGAACTTCTCGGAGCCGCTCAAGAACCGCCAGACGGTGGCCTTCGTCGGCACCATGACCGGCTTCCTGCACGCCTTCGACGCGGGCCAGTTCCGCCGCGGCAACGACCCGTGCATGACTGAACAGACGCCGCGCGGCTTCTTCCTCAAGAGCCCGTGCACCGCGCCGCGCAACTACGGCTCGGCCGACGAGCTGTTCGCCTACGCGCCGCGCGCGCTGCTCTCGCAGTACGCCCGCAACTACATCGGCAACCTGCCGGGCCAGTCGACGCCGCCGGCGCAGCTCAACGCGTCGCCGTCGTTCGCCGACATCGACCTCGGCAACCTGGGTACGGCCCACGCGTGGACCATCGACACCCAGGGCCGGAAAGATCGCGGCGCCAAGACCGCGCTCGTCTCCGCGAGCGGCCCGCGCAGCGATCTCGTCTTCGCGCTCGACGTCACCGACCCCTCGAAGGCCGCGGTGACCGCCGCCAATCAGCAGCGCTACCCGGTGCCGATGTGGGAATGGCGCATGGGCAGCGTGCTGCCGCTGACGGGCGCGCTGCGTCAGCCCGACACGCGCGGCTCGCGTCACTCGCCGCCCATCATCCGCGCCGACTTCGGCTCGACCATCGGCGAGAAGTGGATCGCCGCGATCGCGACTGACTACGTGCCCAACTCCGGCACCGCGGGCACCGTGTACCTCATCGACCTCGCGACCGGCGCGCCGGTGGTCTCGGGCACGCGCACCATTGGCATCATCACGCTGGAGCTCAACGAGGGCCTCGGCGGCGAGCCCGCGGCGGCCGACATCGACGCCGACGGCAGCTACGACGTGCTCTACGTGCCCAGCACCTCGGGGCGCGTGTACCGCATCAACTTCGCCGACGTCTCAACGTCGCGCCCTGTCGATGCCCGCGTCGCCAGCTGCGTGGTGGCCGACACCGCCGCGACGCTCATCACCGCCGGCGTCAGCAGCACCGAAGCGCTGCGCCAGGGCATCTACTCGCCGCTCGCCATCAAGGTGGTGCGCGACAACTCACCCCGGGTGCAGATCTACTACGGCACCGCCGACAACCCGGACGACCCGAGCGACGCGCAGGCCTCGCGGTACCACGTGATGGCGTACGAAGACGAAACGCCGCAGGGCGCGTGTGCGGCCGCGACGCCGCTCTGGCAGCAGCAGCTGCACGACGGTCAGCAGGTCTGGGGCGGCGTGAACCTCGGAAAAGACGACGTTTTCGCTGTCACCGCGGTGGGCAAGGCGTCTGACGCCTGCAACCTGTCTCCGACGGAAGACGGCCGTCTCTACACCGTGCCACAGGTCGCTGGGCCGCAGCTGTACCCGGCGCCGACGACGGCACCGACTGTGCAACCGAGCGTCTCGGGAGGCACGGTGTACGACGAGCAATTCCTGTTTGTGACGGTCGACGGAAAGCTGCAGGGCGCGGGCTCCGGCGTGTGGAACAACGCGCCGCCCGCCGCCGCTGGCCAGCGCCGCCGCATGTTGATGTGGGAAGCGCTGCCCCCCGGGAGGTTGCCGTGAAGCGGCGTGGCGTGACGTTGGTCGAAGCGCTGGTGACGCTGGTGGTCGCGGCCATCGGCGTCAGCGGCGTGGCGAGCGTGCTCATCGCGTCGACGCGCATGGTGCGGCGGAACCAGACGCACCAGCAGGCGCTCAGCCTCGCGCAGCGCGAGCTCGAAGGCATCGTGGCGCTGGGCTGCAACCCCGACCCGGCCGCGTGGTGCAACAACATCACCGTCTTCGACGGGCGGCGCTCGCAGGTGTGGCTCAGCGTCGACAGCGGCCTGCGCACCACCGCGCCTGCCACGCCTGACCCGGCGCTGCGCGAGTACACCGTCTCTGTCGACGTCGACCCGCCGTACGAAGGCGCAGAGCGCGGCTCGCCCGTCATCGAGCGCCCGTTGGACAACGGCTCGCTGCGTGGCTCCGTCATCAACGTGCGCGTCACCGTCAGCTGGCGCGAAGGGCAGCGCGTCGAGACCGAAGTGCTGCAGACGAGGATGGCGCCATGAAGCGCCGCGGCATGACGTTGATTGAACTGCTGGTGGCGAGCTCGATGAGCCTCATCGTCATCGCGGGCCTCGTCGGCACCACGCTGCAGTTCCAGGCGATGAGCTTCCGTCAGCAGCAGCGCATGGAAGCGCAGCAGTCGCTGCGCGCGGCGAGCGACGTGTTGACGCTCAACCTCCAGGAAGCCGGCGCCGGCCTCGGCAACGTCCGCTTGAGCCTGGGCGACGGCGCCACGCGCAGCGCTATCGAGGTCGTGACCGCCGACGAGTTCCTCGCCGACGCCACGTTTGCGCTGCCGGCCGCGCCGTATGCCGGCGCCGCGAGCGACTCGCTGGTCGTCTATTCGGGCCGCAGCGACGGGCTGCGCGCCACGGCGTGCTGTGGGCCCGGCGGCGGCTGTGGCACCTGCACCATTCGCAGCGGCGGCGAGACCTGCATGGCGTCCAGCCCGGTCGGCGCCATCGTGGAAGACGACGTCGTGGCGTACGTGAACTCGACGCTGGGCGTGGCGTGCGCGCAGAACGTCGACGCCGCGCCGCAGCAGACGCGCCTCATGAGCTCCGGCGGCGTGGCGGGCTACCCCGCGCCGAGCGGCAGCGACCCGTGCAGCGTCAACGGCCAGGCGTGGTGCAGCGCCAACACCTGGGTGATTCCGCTGCGCGCCGTGGCGTTTCGCGTGAACTGGGCGCCCACCGTCGCCGGTGGCCCGCAGCGCCCGCGCCTGCAGATGGACACCGACGGCCCCATCGGCCCCGCGCCGTGGACCGACGTGCTGTGGGACGTCGAGCAGCTGCAGGTGCGCTTGTTGGTGACGAACCTCGTGACGCCCAACGCCGCGCAGTACTTCCCCGACGCGGCGGCGGGGCGCATCGCCATCGACCAATGCACAGCCAGCACGTGCGCGGTGCCCGGCGGCACTGACGCGCGCGACGCGGCCATCGCCACGGGCCTCACCGCAGATCAGGCCATGCGCGCCTCGCTACGTCGGCGCGTGCGCGGCGTCGAAGTGACGCTGCTCTCGCGCACCATCAGCGCCGACGTGGCGCAGGTGCAGAAGCAGGGCAACGGCGAGTTCGTACTGACGGCCGACGGTCTCCCGCGCGATGGCCTGCAGCGGCGCCGCCTCACGTTCCAGGTCACGCCGCGCAACTTCGCGCTGACGGAGGCTCCATGAAGCGCCGCGGTTTCACGTTGCTCGAGCTGATGACGGTGGTGGCGCTGGTGGGCCTCATGGCGTCGATGTCGCTCTACGGCTTGCAGCAGCTGACGTTGAACACCCGTCGCACCAGCGCGATCCGCGACGTCTACATGTTGGTGCAGCAGGCGCGCAGTGAAGCCCGCGCGCGCAACCAGCCGGTGCGGCTGCAGGTGACGCCCGGCGCCAACGGCCTCGACGAAGTGCGCTGGGGCCGCATGCCGTGCGCCGACCCGTGGGGCCGCACGTGCCCGACGTCGGCGTGCGTGAACGCCGCGGCGTGTGGCACCGGTGGTTGCAACTGTGAAGCGACGTCGCTGCCGGTGTCGCTCCCGCAGGGCGTCACCATGAGCAACGTCACCGGCCTGTGCTTCGTGGGCAGCACCAGCGTGCCGCGCGGCCCGGCGTGTGACGCGGCGACGCCTGCGCGCACGGCCCTGCGCTTCGACCTCGAAGGGCAGACCGCGCCGTTCCTCATCGTGCTCGAGCCGCTCGCCGGCACGCCTCGCCTCATCGACTGTGGTCGCGCCCCGAAAGACCCCACCTGCCCATGAACGCCCTGACCCAGAAGCCCGCTGGCGACTTCGTCACCTGTCCCTTGTGTGACGTCGTCGACGCGCCCGCCAACCTCTCGTTGGTGCGTGGCCGCGTCATGGTCGAGTGCGCGCACTGCGCGAGCCGCTTTGAGCTCGGCGCCCAGACCACGAAGCGACCGGCGTTGAGGCTCGTGCCCGAGACGCCCGCGCCGTCGCTCACGCCCGGCGCCAACCCGTTCTCGCCGCCTGGCACGTGCTGCGCCAAGTGTGCTTCGCCGCGCCGCTCGTGGAACTCGTGCGCGCAGTGCGGTGCCGACTTCGCGAAGCTCGACGTCGCGTCGCTGCAGCCGCCGGCGTGGCTCAAGGAGCGCTGGGTGGCGCTGTGGCGCACGTGGAACGATCCGTCAGCGCACGCCGCCTTGCTCGACGAAGCCGTGCAACGAGACGCGCTGCCGACGCTCGCGCGCCTGTACCGCGTGCGCCTCGCGTGGGCCTCGCGTGACCCGCAGGCCGAGAGCGGGCTCGCCGAGGTCGTGAAGCGCGCCGCGCTGCCGATGGCCCAGAACCTCCGCGAAGACTTGAGCCCGCGCCGACGTCGCCGCCTCATCGGCGCGCTCGTCGTCGTCAGCTCGATGCTGGTGGGCGTGATGCACCTGATGGCGCGGTAGGCCACCACCACGTCGCCGCGATGGCGACGAGCAGCACGACTGCGGTGAAGCCCGCGGCCTCCGGACCGAAGTCGCCGCCGCTCCAGAAGCCCGCGACGGGTGGCCACGCCGCTACGAAGACGGAAGAGCCGGGCCCGTTGCCGCTCACTGGCTGACCGAACACGAAGCCCTCGAAGAAGTTCCAGGCGACGTGCACGCCGACGCCGATCCACACGCTGCCCGCGCGCACCACCAGCAACCCGAACCACACGCCGACGAGGGCGATGAGCGCCGCGGCCATCACCGATGCGTGGGGGTTGAAGAGGTGCATCGCGCCGAAGATGGCGCTCGAGACGAGCACTGCGGCCGTGTCGCCGATGCCGCGGCGGAGCGCGTTGAAGCCCAACCCGCGCAGCAGCAGCTCTTCGCCGATGCCCGCGGGCGCGAGCGTCACCAGTTGCAGCAGTCCGATGCGCCAGGGCACTTCTTTTGCGAGCGCGAGCTCCGAGACGCCGACCAGCACGGGGACGACGACGGCCACGGTGAGCGCCAGTGCGCCGAGCGCGAAGCCGATGGTGACGTGACGCTCGGGGTGCGTGGTGTACAGCCCTGTCGGCTCTCGAAACGCGAGCCACGTGAAGACTGTCGCGCCGATTGCGGCGACAAGCGTGACGCCGGTCTGCAGCAGCAACATCGGCGAGTCGAGGCTGCGCTCGTGGCGGACGTTGAAGATGGCCGTCGCGATCGACAAGAGCACGCCGAGCAAGACAGCGATGATGATGAAGACCAACAACACCCAGCCGTAGTGTACGGCGCGGGGTTGGTCGTTCATTTCGCGTCGGCCCAGGGCGACAACGTCAGCCCGCGTCGCTGCAGGGCTTCACGCGCGCTCGGCGAAGTGAAGGTGGCGAGCTCCACCTCTCGCTGCGCCGAGTAGCCGCTCTTGATGTGCGAGTTCGCGTAGCCGGGGTGACACATCAACTCAACGAGTCCGTCGCGGGGCGCGAGGTCCAATTGCTCCTCGAAGCGCGCGGGCGTCCAGTACGCGTCTTTCGCAGCGTCGCCGAGGAACGCGTCGTTGGTCTCGACGCCATGCTGCTTCAACGTGGCGCGCATCGCGTCGTTGATGCTGCGCACCGCGAGGCCGGCTTCACGCGCCGCGGTCATGAGCCCGCGCAGCACTGCCGGCTGCAGGTGCGCGTGCTTGTGCACGTCGATGTGCGTGGCGCCGCGGCCGATGAGCGCACGCAGCCGCGCGAGCTGCGCGCGCGTCTCGGCCGCGACGAACGCGGCGTCGAGCACGCCGTCGTCGCTCAAGGTGCGCCCGTCGCTCAGCGCCTCGAAGCGCACGAGGTTGAGGTGCAAGCCGATGGCGAGGCCGTCGCTCTGCTGCGCCGCGCTCTCGCTGTGCGGTGAGTTGACGATCATCGTCGTCGACGAGACCACGCCCGCGCGCATCGACTCGACGATGCCGCGCGTGACGGCCGGGTCGTACCCGAAGTCGTCAGCGTTCAAGACGAGCCGCAGGGTCACGGCGCCGCCGCTGCACACTGGGAGAGGAGCGCTTCAGCGTCCTTCGGGAAGCGCTCGCGAATGCGCTGCTGCGCCGCAGCCAGCTCCGGGCTGCTCAGCATCTGTTCCAGCTGACACAGCCCGACGACGGCGCGGCTGTCGCTGGGGGCGAGCGCGTCGGCCGCGAGGTACTCAGCCCGCGCGCCGTCGGTGTCCTTCTTCCGGAAGAGCACAGCGGCCAGGTAGTAGTGGCCCTCGAAGAGGTCGGGCTTCTCCTTGACCACGCCGCGCAGCAGCCGCAGCGCTTCGTCGAACTGCTCCTTGCGGTACTTCACGAAGCCGAGCTCCGCGGTGATGGCCGGGTCGCTCTTCTTCCGGTTCGCCTTCGCGAGCGCGGCTTCGGCTTCGTCGAGCTTGCCCGACTGTGAGAGCCAGTAGCCCTGACGTGCGAGGTACTGCGTGTTGTTGGGGGCCTTGGCGACGGCCTTGTTCCAGCCGTCGAGCGCGGCGCTCGCTTCGCCTTGCGCTTCACGCAGCTGCGCCAGCAACGCATCGGGGCGCGCGTCCTTCGGCGCGAGCTCTGACGCTTCACGCAGCGCGGTCTCGGCGCGGCGGGCCTTGCGCGTCTCCACCGAGGCTTTTCCTTCGAGCAGGCGCGCGTCGAGGCTCTTCGGGTTCTTCAGCAACCAACCGTCGACCAGCGTCAACGCGTCGTCCCACGCGGAGGCGTCGTTCAGCAGCGCGGCGGCGCGCACCAGCTGCGCGTCGGTCACGTCTTCCAGCGTCGCCAACTTTGAGAGCGCCGAGGAACGCTCGGTGCCTTGCAGCGCTTCGGCGGCGGCGAGCTGGTCTGCGGCGCTCGCGGTGGGCCGCTGCGAGAACCAGTAACCACCACCAGCGATGGCGAGCAGCACTGCGAGGACACCGGCGATGAGCGGCAGCTTCGATGGCCCCTTCGGTTCGACGACCGCAGGCGCAGCGCTCGGAGCCGGGGCGACCTCGGCAGGTTTCGCAGGCTCGTACGCGCGAATGGGCGAGGGCAGGGTGGCCTCGAGCCCGCGCGGCGGCGACATCGCGGGCGCGTTCGGCACCGACGGGTCGGCCTCGCGTGCGCGGCGAAGCGTGTCGCGGCGAGAGTCCTGCGCGGGGAAGAGCTGCGAGACGTAAGCGCCGACGTCAGCCGGGTTCGCCAGCACCGCTTCACCGCCGACTTGTTCCAGCGCCGCGACGAACTCAGCGAGCGTCTGGAAGCGGCTGCGCGGCTCTTTCGCGAGCGCCTTGAGACAGATGAGGTCGAGCGCTTTGGGGATCGCCGGTTCGAACGCCGACGGCGGCGAAGGTTCTTCACGAGCGATGCGAATGACGACCTCGTCGACCGAGTTGCCGGTGAACGGGCGCCGACCGCAGAGCTGCTCGTACAGCATGACGCCCGCGGCGAAGATGTCGGCGCGGTGATCGACCGGCTTGGCGGTGATCATCTCGGGCGACATGTAGAAGAACTTGCCCTTGAGCGTGCCCGGCTCGGTGCCGCTGCCCCACGTCGTCGTGCGCGCGATGCCGAAGTCGATGACCTTCACGTCGCCCTTCACGCCGACGTGGATGTTGTCGGGCGTGAAGTCGCGGTGCACCAGCGCGAGCGGCTGGCCTTGTTCATCAACGGCGCGGTGCGCAGCGTCGAGGCCGCGACACGCCTCCGCGAGGATCATCAGCGCGACGCTCGACGGCATGCGGCGACCGTCTTCCATCGCGCGCTGGCGCAGGTCGGCCCATGTGCGGCCCTCGAGCAGCTCCATGGCGATGAACGGCTCGCCGTCGGTCTGGCCCAGCTCGTAGATCTTCACCACGTTGGGGTGGTTGATCTGCGCGGTGATGCGCGCCTCGTTGAGGAACATGCGCACGATGGCGGAGTCCTTCACGAGGTGCGGCAGCAGCCGCTTCAGCGCCACCATCGGGCCGAACTGACCTTCGGGCGTGATGTGGCGGCCCACGTACACCTCGGCCATGCCGCCGGTCGCGATGCGCGACGTCAGGCGGTACTGACCGAACCAGAGCGGCTGTCCTATCGACTCCACGCGAGGGCGGACTCTAGGTCAGCGCGCCCGCGAATCACTTGAAAAGGCCCAGCTGCGGCGTCGCCTCACGGTGGCCTGAGCCCACCTGCGCTTCGAAGAGCTTCTGCACGGTCTCGAGCGTGTCGGCCTCGTGCGCCTTCTTGTCGTCGCGCAGCCTGGCGATGCGGGGGAAGCGGAGCGCGAAGCCGCTCGAGTGTCGCGACGAGGGCTGCAAACCATCGAACGCCACCTCGATGACCAGCTCTGGCTTCACCACGTGGTAGCCGCCGAGCTTCTCGGTGGTGAGCGCCTCGAGCCGCTGTGTCATCAGCGCGATCTCCGCGTCGGTGAGGCCCGAGTACGCCTTGCCGATGTCGACGAGCTCGCCGCCCTTCCACACCGCGAACGTGTAGTCGCTCAGCACGCCGGCGCGCTTGCCGTGGCCACGCTCGGCGCGCGTGATGACCACGTCGAGCGTGGCGTACGCGCGCTTCACCTTGCGCCACGCGCTGCCGCGACGGCCCGCGTCGTACGGCGCGTCGGTGCGCTTGAGCATCAGGCCTTCGTTGCCGCGCTCGCGTGCCTGGGCGAAGGCCACGTCGAGCTGCAGGTCGAGCGGCTGCGTGGCGTCGAGCCGCGTGTACGCGTTGATGCGCACGCCGAGCGTTTCCAGGCGCGCGCGACGTTCGGTCCACGGGTGCTGGAGCAGGACCTCGCCGTCGAACAAGCAGTCGTACGCGACGAAACCGACAGGCGTAGCGGCCAGCACCGCGTCGCTTGGCGTGGCCCGGTTGAGTCGCGCTTGCAGCGCCTGAAACGGTCGCGCGCCGCCGTCGGTGCGCACCGCGATGACCTCGCCGTCGAGCACCGCGGCCCGGGGCAGCGCGCGCAGCGCTGCCACCACCTCCGGAAACTGCGACGTCACCTCGTCTTGCCCACGCGCAAAGAGCCGCACCTGGCCGTCCCACGCGTGGGCCTGCACGCGCACGCCGTCGAGCTTGTCTTCGATGATGGTGTTGGCGGCGTCGATCGGCTCTTTGACCGACTCGGTGGGCGTGGCGAGCATGAAGGCCACCACGTTGCCCGGCACGACGGCCGCGGCGTCGAGGCGTCGCTCGGCGGCCAGCACCGCCAGCGCGCCCGGGTCGGGCGTCAACGCCGAGGCCCGTCGGAGCGCCTCGAGCGTCACGTCGAACGCCGCCGCGAGCGCCTCTTCGAAGATGCCCAGCTGCACGCCGACGCGCAGCTCACCGAGGATGGCCTTGACGAGGTAGCGGGCTTCCCACGGCGCGGCGCGGCGCAGCAGCTCGAGCAGCAGGCGGTGCTTCTCGGCGCGATCGCCGGTGGCCGCGATGGCCTCGATGAGCGGCGGCACGTCGAGCAGCGGCAGGTGTCGCTCGCCCGCCGGCAGCAGCACCTCGAGCGCGTCACCGAAGTCGCCCACCTCGCGGCTCTTCACGCCGATGGCGCCGACCGAGAGGCCCGTCACTTCTGCGGCAGCGGCGCTCAACGACGCCCAGCCGACGCCCAGCGTGCGCGCGTCGCCCACCGGGAGCACCCGGCCCAGGATCAGCCGCGCGGCGAAGGGCAGCTCGTCTTTCGTCAGCGTGCGCAGCAGCGTCGAGAGGTGTTGCACCTTGGCCTTGCGCGAGCGGGTCGCTTTCACGGCGTCGAGCGCGTGCGTCAACCGCTGCATGGCGCAGATCTACCGACGAAGGTGGTCGGGAGCCACGCTTCAGAGTGCTAGAAATCCGCCCGGCATGAATCAGCTCCGATTCAACTTGAATGGCGCCTGGGTCGAAGAGACCGGCGTGAGCCCCACCACCACGTTGCTGCGCTACCTGCGCGACCGCCGCGGCCTCACGGGCACCAAAGAAGGGTGCGCGGAAGGTGACTGCGGCGCGTGCTCGGTCGCGGTCGCCGAGACGGGCGCCGACGGGCAGCCCGTGTGGCGCGCCATCAATTCGTGCCTCGTCTTGTTGCCGATGCTGCAGAACAAGCACGTCGTCACTGTCGAGGCGCTCAAGCAGGGTGAGCAGTACCACCCCGCGCAGATCGCGATGGCGAAGGCCCTGGGGTCGCAGTGCGGCTACTGCACGCCGGGCATCGTGATGTCGCTGTTCGAAGCGACGTACCGCGGCGACCTCGACGCGCCGTGGAAGCTCGACGATCAGCTCTGCGGCAACCTCTGCCGGTGCACCGGCTACCGCCCCATTCGTGACGCCGCGCAGGCGGTCGCGGGCACGTGCCCGAAAGATCGCTTCGCCGAGGCGCTGCCGTCGCTCAAGCCGGGGCCGATGACGCTGACGTACGAAGCGACGAGCCAGCGCTTCGTGACGCCCACCACCTTCGACGCGCTGTGGACCGAGCTCGACGCGCACCCGAACGCGCGCTTCGTGGTCGGCGGCACCGACCTGTCGCTCGAGGTGACCAAGAAGTTCGCCACCATTCCGCACCTCGTGTCGTTGGAAGGGTTGAGCGAGCTCAAGGGCATCACCGAGATCTCCGGCGGCGTGCGCATCGGCAGCGGCACCACCATCTCGGAGCTGGAGGCGTTCTCGGTCGCGCGCTTTCCTTCGCTTCACCGCATGACGCGCTACTTCGCGGCACGGCAGATCAAGCACCGCGGCACCGTGGGCGGAAACCTCTGCACCGCGTCGCCGATTGGCGACCTCCCGCCGGCGCTCATCGCGCTGGGCGCTACCGCGGTCATTCGTGGCCGTGCCGGCGAGCGCAAGGTGCCGCTCGAGCAGTTCTTCGTCAGCTACCGGAAGACGGCGTTGGCGCCGAAGGAGATCCTCGCGGCGATCGAGCTGCCCGAGGTGCCCGCGAGCGCGCGCGTCGTTTCGTACAAGGTCAGCAAGCGGCGCGAGCTCGACATCTCGGCGGTGTCGGCGTCGTTCTTCGTCGACGTCGATTCGAGTGGAACGGTGACGGCGGCGCGCCTCGCGTACGGCGGTATGGCGGCGACGCCGAAGCGCGCGGCGAAGGCTGAAGCCTCGCTCGTCGGTCAGCCGTGGACAGCGGCGAACGCGGAGGTCGCGGCGAAGCACATCGCCGACGACTTCGCGCCGATGTCAGATCACCGCGGCAGCGCCGCGTACCGCTCGCTGGTGGCCGCCAATCTTCTTCGCGGCTTCTTTGATGAGACGCGCGACGTGAAGCAGCCGGCCCTCAAGGGTCGTCACGCCGCGACCGTGCAGACCGCCGCGGAGGTGTCCCTTGGGTGAGACGCAGAAGACGAAGCCGCACAGCCCGGTGTTGCCGACGGCCGAGACGCCGCTGACCCCGCTGCACCAGCCGCTGCTGCATGAGAGCGGGCTGCGGCACACGAGCGGCGAGGCGAAGTACGTCGACGACTTCCCGGCGGCGGCAGGGCAGCTGGTGGCGCAGGTGGTCGGCTCGACGCACGCGCGAGGGCGCATTCGTGGCATCGACACGGCGGCCGCGCGCGCCATGCCTGGCGTCCACGCGGTGCTCACCGCCGCCGACATCCCCGCTGACAACAACGTCGGGCCGGTCATTCATGACGAAGAACTCTTGGCGAGCCACGAGGTGCACTTCCTCGGGCAGGCCATCGCGGTGGTGGTGGCCGAGAGCTACGAGGCGTGCCGCGCCGGCGCCGCGGCGCTCAAGGTCGATCTCGAGGTGCTGCCGGCCATCGTCACCATCGAAGAGGCCATCGAGAAGGGGAGCTGGCTGTCGGACCCGCACGTGATGTCGCGTGGTGACGCCACTGGCGCCATCGCGAAGGCTGACGTGCGCTTTCAAGGCGAAACGGTCACCGGCGGTCAGGACCATTTCTATCTCGAGACGCACGTCACGCTGGCGGTGCCGGAAGAGAACAGCGCGCTCAAGCTGTACTGCTCGACGCAGCACCCGAGCGAGGTGCAGGCCATCGTGTCGCACGTGCTCGGCTGGCACCGGCACCAGATCGTCGTCGAGGTGCCGCGCATGGGCGGTGGCTTCGGCGGCAAGGAAACGCAGTCAGCGAACTACGCGGCCATCGCGTCGCTCGCGGCGCTCAAGACCGGGCGCCCGGTGAAGGTGTGGCTCAACCGCGACCAGGACATGTTGTGGACGGGCAAGCGGCACCCGTTCCTCACGCGGTGGGACGTCGGGTTCGCGAGCGACGGCACCATCGTCGCGCTCGACGCGCAGCTCTACAGCAACGGCGGCTTCAGTAACGATCTCACGCGCGCCATCACCGACCGCGCGCTGTTCCACACCGACAACGGCTACTTCCTGCCGAACGTGCGGCTCGTCGGTCGCGCGGCGAAGACCAACCTGCCGTCGAACACCGCGTTCCGTGGCTTCGGCGGGCCGCAGGGCATGGCCGTCATCGAAGACATCATCAGCCGCTTCTGCGAGCGCACCGGCCTCGACCCGGTCGAAGTGCGGCGGAAGAACTTCTACGGCGCCGCGCCGCGCAACCTCACACCGTATTACCAGGTGGTCGACGACAACCGGTTGCCGCGCATCTTCGACGAGCTGGTGAAGTCGTCGGACTACACGAAGCGCCGCGCGGAGATCGCCGCGTTCAACGCCGCCAACACCCACGTGAAGCGGGGCCTCGCGCTGACGCCGGTGAAGTTCGGCATCAGCTTCACGACGTCGTTCCTCAACCAGGCCGGCGCGTTCATCGTCATGTACGCCGACGGCTCGCTGCAGCTGAACCACGGCGGCACCGAGATGGGGCAGGGCCTGCACACCAAGATGCTGGCCATCTGCGCGCACGAACTCGGGCTGACGGCTGATCGCATTCGCGTCATGAACACGGCCACCGACAAGGTGCCCAACACGTCGGCCACCGCCGCGTCGTCAGGCTCCGACTTGAACGGCCAGGCGGTGAAGCAGGCGTGTGAGATCATTCGTGAGCGGCTGCGGCCCATCGCGGCGCGGCTGCTGGGCGTGCCGTCCGAGAGCGCGAAGGACATCTTGTTCGCCGGCGGGCGCGTGTTCCTCGCGTCGCGACCCGAGCTGGCGCTGCCCTTCGAGAAGGTGACTGGCGAGGCGTACCTCGCGCAGATCTCGATGTCGGCGACCGGCTACTACCGCACGCCGGACATCACGTACGACAAGGCCGCTGGCCGCGGGAAGCCGTTCCACTACTTCGCGTACGGCGCGTGCGTGGCGGAGGTCGAGCTCTCGGGCCTCACCGGCGAGCACCGCATGCGGCGCATCGACATTCTCCACGACGTCGGCAGCTCGCTGGTGCCCACCATCGATCGTGGGCAGATCGAAGGCGGCTTCATTCAGGGCGTCGGTTGGCTCACCAGCGAAGAGCTGCGCTTCGACGACACCGGCTACCTGCGCACGCACTCGCCCGACACGTACAAGATCCCCGCGTTCGGTGACGCGCCGCTGGAGTTCAACGTGGCGCTGCTCGAGAACGCCGCGCAGGACAACGTCATCCACGGCAGCAAGGCCGTCGGTGAGCCGCCGCTGATGCTGGGCCTCGCGGTGGTGGCCGCGCTGCGCGACGCGGTGACGGGTTTCGGTGTGAAGGGCCGCGAGGTGAAGCTGCCGATGCCGTGTACGCCCGAGGCGCTGCTGTTCGCGGTGGAAGCGCAGAAGGCCTGAGCAGTCAACCGCGCACGTTCCGCGTGCGCGCCCACTCGACCGCCGCGTCGACGGTCGGGAACGACGAGAACACGATGGGCCGTTGGCGCAGCTTCATGGCGGCGCCGAGCCCGGCCAGCGCCACGCGTACGGCGATCGACTTCGACACCACGGCGATGGCGCCCACGTCGATGTCGCCGCGCGTGAAGTTCGAGAGCCAGAACGTCACCATCGACCGCTCGACTTTTTTCAGCTCGGGCGGTGGCACCGCGACGATGGCGAGCGGCCCGCTGCGCGAGAGTCGACTCAGCGGCTCGACCAGCGGCGCGCTCCCATCGGCGGTGACGTGATCGATCTGCGGCATGTGCAGCGCCGCGACACCGTCCCCGAGATCATCGACCCACGGCGTTGTCACGTTGGCCATGCGCCAAGCAAACGACGTTCTGTCGCCGCGCACACTCGGGCGCCGCCCGATGCGTACAGGTGTGACCGTTTTCAGAGGTGCGAACGACCCCAGGCGACGGCCTGCTCGACGGTGTCGAAGGTGCCGACGTCGAGCGACCGCGAGCGCAGACTCAGGGCGGTCCTGACGGCGCCCAGCACGGCCTTCACGGCGCGCGACTTCGTCACCACGCCGATGTGCGAGACGTCGACGTCAGGCCGCGACAACGCACCAAGCCAGAACGAGACCATCGACGGCTCGACGATGCGCAGCTCTGCCGGGGCGTCGGCCAGCAGCACCGCGCGGCCGAGCCTTGTGGCCTCCACCAGCGGCAACACCAACGGTGGGCTCTTCGCAGCCACCACGTCTTCGACCCGCGGGAAGTGAACCAGCACGATGCGCCCGTCGATGGTCTCTGCGTAGGGTTCCGCCTGAGCGGCCATGCGTGAATGGTAGCGGTGCGGTCCGCGGCACCGCCGCGTCTCGCAGCACCCCGCACGAAAAAGTCGACCGGCGCAGCGGAAGATTCTCGCGCGTGCGCAACGGTGTCTGGAGATGTCGGGGGCGCGACTACGCGCCGAAGAACGCCAGCACCTTCATCGACAGCCAGGCGAGGCCTGCAGAGAACGGCAGCGTCACCACCCACGCGATGAGGATGTTGCCGGCCACGCCCCAGCGGACCGCCGACATGCGCTTCGACGCGCCGACGCCCATGATGGCCGCGTTGATGACGTGGGTCGTCGACACCGGAATGCCGAGGTGGCTCGCGCCGAGAATGGTGAGCGCGCCCGCGGTCTCGGCCGCGAAGCCCTGCAGCGGCGTGATGCGGATGATCTTCGTGCCCATCGTCTTGATGATGCGCGTGCCACCGGCGGCCGTGCCGAGCGCGATGGCCGCCGCGCACGCGAGGATGACCCACGTCGGCACCGCGTCGCCCACCGGCAACACCCAGTGCGGCATCCAGTCGGGCAGCGCGTGGCCGTTCGACATGAAGGCCAGCAGCGCGAGCGTGATGATGCCCATCGATTTCTGTGCGTCGTTGCTGCCGTGGCTGAAGGCCATCATGCCCGCCGACAGCAGCTGCAGCCGGCGCGAGTGCTGTTGCACGACGTTGGGCCGCGCGCCGTAGAGCACCGGCACGCCGACCAGGAAGCACGCGCCCAGCCCCAGCACGATGCGCGTCTCGAGCGTGCTGGTGGCGAACGCCGCCGACAGCTCCGCCGAGTTCCACACCGCCCAGCCGAGCGAGACGAGCACCGCCAGCGCCAACGCGGCGAGCACCGGGCGGCTCCACGCGCCGCGGGCGATCCACACGAGGCTCACCATCACGAAGAACGCGACGATGAAGCCGATGGTGGGCGAGGCCACGAGCGGCACGAGCACCTTCTGCACCAGCGCGGCCCACTTGAACGCGCTCAGCCCCGCGTGCGCGACGACCGCGCCAGCGAGACCGCCCACCAGCGCGTGCGAGCTGCTCGACGGAATGCCGAACCACCAGGTGATGAGGTTCCACGTCGACGCGCCCAGCAGCGCCGCGAGCACCACCGCCTGCGTGACGTTGGCCGGGTCTGCGAAGCCCGACGCGATGGTCTTGGCCACCGCCGTGCCAGTGACGGCGCCGACGAAGTTCAAGATGCCGGCGAGGAAGACCGCGGTGCGAATGGGCAATACGCCCGTCGACACGACCGTCGCGATGGCGTTGGCCGCGTCGTGAAAGCCGTTGATGTAGTCGAAGACGATGGCCATGACGACCACCGCGATGAGCAGACTAACCATGCTTCACGGCCAGATTCGTGAGGAGGTCGGCCACGTTGTCGCAGTAGTCGACCGCGGCCTCGAGGTCGTCGAGCGCCTCCTTCTGGCGCAGCATTTCGCGGAAGTCCGCGTGGGACTCGGAGAAGAGCTGGGAGATGGCTTGCCGGTAGATCGAGTCGGCTTCCTTCTCGATGGTGCGCACCTTGCGGCCACCTTCCAGCAGGCTCTGGTACGCGTGCTTGCGGAGGTGCGGCACCTCTTTCGAGAGGATGTCGGTGCAGGCCTCGAGCTTCTCCATCAGCTGCACCATCGCGGGCGTCGGCTTCTCAAGGTGGTACAGGTTGAAGGCGCGCGCCGACAGGTTGCAGAGGTCGACGATGTCGTCGAGCTCGGCGGTGAGCCGGTGCAGATCTTCACGGTCGAGCGGGGTGACGAAGGTGCGCGCGAGCGCGTCTTCCATGCGTCGCACCACGTCGTCGGCGCGGTGCTCGATGGCCTGCACCGCTTCACGCACCTTCGAGGCCGGCTGGTCCTTGAACGTCGAGAGCGCCTTCGACGCCTCGTGGCCCAGGCGCGCCAGCTCTTCCAACATGTCGTACCAGTGATCTTCGCGAGGGAGCAGGAAGCGGATGAAGCCCTGGAGCGCGCTCATGGGCGGTCAGATGGCAGATGGCCCGGGCTGGGCCGGTTACAACTGTGTGACGCTTCTGTGACTCAGGCGGGCTTCACGGCGGTGAAACATCGTCTCGCGTCGCCAGTCGCGCCGTAGTCTTCGTGCGTTGGCGGGTGCTTTCGACGCCGGGAGAGGTGCCATGAGTGATGAGAACCGTCGGAGCAGCAAGCTCCCGTGGGTGTTGTGGCTGCTGACGATGGCGGCCGCGTTGGCCGCCGGGTGGTGGGCCTGGCAGGGCATGGAAGCGATGCGCGCCACCAAGCAGGAGCTGACGGACTCCATGGTCGAGGCCGCGCGGTTGCGTGGCAACTGCGAGCAATCGCTCAGTGACGCCGGCACGCAGGTGTCGACGCTCTCAGCGCAGCTCGTCGCGTTGGAGGCCGGTCAGAAGGCCCTCGAGGCGCAGCTGGCGCAGAGCGAGGCTGAGTTGGAGCGCCTCACCGCCGCGTCGCGATCGCTCGAAGAGAAGCTGAAGGAAGAGATCAAGCGCGGCGACGTGAAGGTCACGCAGAGCGGCGATCGCATCCAGGTCGATCTCATCGACAAGGTGTTGTTCGACTCGGCGCAGGCCGACGTGTCGACGCGCGGTGAAGAGGTGCTGTCGCGGCTCGCCGGCATCCTCAAGGGCATGGACGACAAGCAGATCCAGATCTCCGGTCACACCGACGACGCGCCCATCACGCTGCCCGACCTGAAGGCGAAGTTCGCCACCAACTGGGAGCTCTCGACGGCGCGCGCGGTGAACGTGGTGCGGTTCCTCTCTGAGAAGGGCGGGGTGAAGCCGGGGCGACTCTCGGCCGCGGGCTACGGCCAGTACCGGCCCATCGCCACCAACGTGACACCCAAGGGGCGGGCGGCCAATCGGCGCATCGAGGTCTTGCTGCTGCCGGTGCTGGAAGCGCGCAAGGCCGACCTGCCGAAGGACGCGCCCAAGTGACGAGCCCGGCCGAGCTGCTTCCGCGCGAGCTGACGGTGCTCGGCGGGCGGTACCGGCTGTTGCAACGCCTGGGGCAGGGCGGCCACGCCGAGGTGTTCCTCGCCGAGCAGAAGTCGCTCGGTCGCAAGGTGGCGCTGAAGATCATCAGCCGCGCGAAGCCCGCCACGCCTGACGCCGAGGCGCGCTTCAAGCGAGAAGCGCTGCTGCACTCGACCATCGACCACCCGTCGGTGGTGCGCGTGCTCGACTTCGAGACCGAAGGGCCGGAAGGCGCGGTGGTGGTGCTGGAGTACGTCGAAGGCCGCCGCCTCGACGAGCTCGCCGCGCCGCGCGGGCTGCCGGCGCCGCTGGTGACGCGGTTGCTGACGCAGCTGGCGGAAGGGCTCGCCGCGATTCACGCGCAGGGCATCGTGCACCGCGACTTCAAGGCCGAGAACGTGATGGTCGTCGACGGCGCGACAGGGCCGCACGCGCGCATTCTCGACTTCGGGTTGGCGCGCATCTTCGACGGCGCGCGCACCAAAGATGACGCCACCGCCTTCGTCACCGACACGGGCCTCGTCGCCGGTACGCCCGCGTACCTGTCGCCGGAGCAGCTGCGTGGTGAACCCGCAGATCCCCGCGCCGACGTCTATGCGTTCGGCATCACCGGCTTCGTATTGTTGACGGGCCGGCTGCCGTTCCCCGGGCCGACGCTCTCTGACTACGTCGCGCAGCACACGGCGCAGTCGCCGCCGTCGCTGCGGGGGCTCGGCCCGCCCGCGCTCGTCGAGCTGTTGGAGCAGTGTCTGGCGAAGTCGGCCTCGCAGCGGCCGGCCGACGGGCGCGCACTTGCTGCGCTCTGTCGCGGCTTGCCGAGCGAGGCGCCGCCGAAGCCTCGTGGGAAGTCCGGGCGCGTCGCGGTGGCGGCCGCGCTGTCGCTGCTGGTCGGCGCTGCGCCGGCGATCGCGGTGGAAGCGCCGTGGCGCCGCGACAGTCAGGTTCGATGGCTGTTGCGCGCGGACCAGCCGGCGCTCGCGCTCAAGGTCGCGGGGAACGACGTCGCGATGCGTGCGTTGGCGCTGACGGCGTTGGGGCGCGCCGACGACGCGCGCAGCGTGGTGGGGTCACGCTGTGTCGAGGTCGCGGCGGCGCTGTCGCCTGAGGAACGCCAGCGCGTCGGCGTCTCGCTCTCTGGGTGTCGGTGACACCGTCCTGAAGTCGCTCGCGCTCGCCACAGCCGCCGCGCCGAGCACATCCGTCGAGGCGTTGACGTCGGTGCCACACGCTTCTTCGACGCCGCCACGCGTTCGAAGTCCGTCCACTGTCGACCTTCTCGGTGGTCGTTGAAGACCGGCCGCGCCCGGGTGTCGTCGGAACGCGAGTCAGCGCGCGGAGGTGAAGCGCGCTTTCTCCGCAGTGCCGCGTCGCCGCGGGCGGTTCAGCTCAACGTGTCGGCGATGATGCGCTGCAACGCGCGGCGCTCGAGTGCATACGCGCCGAGGTGCCCCGACGTGATGCGCTGCGGCTCGACGCCCCAGTGCGCGGCGATGCGCGCGGTGGCGTCGGGCGCCACGATGCCGTCGTGGGTGTTGATGACGACCGCGCGCCGGCTGGAGCTCGGCGGCGGCGCTGCCAGCAGCGACACGCGGCGGAGCAGCTCGGGGATACGCGCGCGCCCGTCGTCGCCCAGCTTGTCCCAACGCAGCTGACACGAGAGCGGCCCGTCGACGAAGACCACGTCAGCGGTGGGCGGCGCCGCCATGATGACGGTCGGCACCTCGAACGGCATCGTGGCCGCGGCGATGCCGCCCAGCTGGCCCGCCATGCTGTAGCCGGCGAGCGACGTAGGCGCGCCTTCAGCGTGGTGCGTCTGCAGCAGCGCGCGGGTCTCTTCGACGTGCGTGAGGCCCATGCGCAGGAAGTCTTCGACGCGCGAGAGCGGGCGGGCGCGCGCGCCGAAGTACGCGCCCTCCAGCAGCCACGGCTCGAGCCCTCGCGCCACGAGCGCGCCGACCAGCCACATGCGCGGGCCGTAGCCGGCGTCGCCCCACGACGGCGGCACCACGACGCGGCGCTTCGGAGGGCGGGGCGTGAGCACACGGCGCACGTGCAGCTGGGCGATCTCGGTCGGCAGATCTCCCACGGGGCTCGCGGCCGTGCCGTCTTGCACGGTGAGGCTGCTCACGCGGCGCGGCGAGCTCCACGAGAACTGAAGCGTCGGCGCGGCGCGAACCTCGTGCGCCGTCTCACCGCGCGGCGCGAGCGCTTCGACGTCGCCCCAGCCGTCCTCGAAGATGGTGGTGCGGCTCAGGAAGCGCAGCGACAACCGGTCGAGCCAGTGCACGCGCGCTTCCTTCGACTCACAGGCTCATCAGGTGGCCGCCGAGCAGCGCCATGCCGCCGTCGACCGAGTGCACGCTGCCGGTGACGTACGACGCCGCCGGCGACGCGAGGAAGAGCGCCAGCTGCGCGACCTCGTCCTTCGTGCCGAAGCGCTGCAGCGGCAGCATGTTCTCGATCTTCTGCTTCGACGCCGCGTCACCCGCGAGGCGCTCCATGCCTTCGGTCTCGGCGATGGGCCCCGGCCAGATGGACATCACGCGCACGCCCGCCGCGCCCCACTCGAGCGCCAGGGTCTTCACCAGCATGTCGACGCCGGCCTTCGCCGCGCAGACGTGCGCCTGCATCGGGTACGCGACCTGCGCTTGCGGCGCCGAGATGGCGATGACGGCAGCGCCCGGCTTCGCCAGCCGCTCGAACGCCGCGCGGCACGCGTTGAACGTGCCCAGCACGTCGATGTCCATCACCGCCTTGAAGCCGTTGCTCGACATCATGGCGACCGGCGCAGGGAAATTGCCCGCGGCGCCACACACCAACACGTCGATGGGGCCGAGCGCCTTGGTGGCCGCCTCGAGCGCCGCGTCGACAGCCGCGTAGTCGCGCACGTCGGCGGCGTAGCCTTCAGCCGTGATGCCCTTGCTCCGCAGCGACTGCACCGCGGCCTCGAGCTTGTCGACCTTGCGGCCGTTGATGGCCACCTTCGCGCCGTGCTCACCGAACGCCTCGGCGATGCGCAGGTTGATGCCGCTCGAGCCGCCGGTGACGAAGACCGTCTTGCCCTTGTACAGCGTCGGGTTGAAGACGCCCATGTCAGCTCTTCACCGCGCCAGCGCCGGTCATGAAGAGCCCCGTCACGCCGTGCAGCATGTCGGCGAGGGGCATGATGGGCTGCACGCACCAGCTCGCCATCGCCGCGAGGCAGTTGAGCAGGTAGAAATCGGCGAGCACCTCGGCGGGCATGCCGTCCGACAGCTCCTTGCGTTCACCGGCGACGAGGAAGCGCTTGCTGACGACGGCGCGCACCACCTCGGCTTCGCGATCGCTCACGATGGTCGTGCGCCGCATCGACACGCTGAACATCTCGACGAGCAGCTTGCGACGTTCACCTTCTGACCAGAACGCTGCCATCTTCGCGATGAGCGTGTTGAAGACCTCCTGCAGCGGCGCGTTCGCCGGGAGCGCTTCGATGGCCTCGACGATCGGCGTCTCCGAGTCTTTCAGCAGCTCGAGGAGCACGTCGTCCTTCGAGGGGAAGTGGAAATAGAACGCGGCGCGGCTGACCTGGGCGATCTGCGCGATGTCTTCGATGCGACAGGCCGCGACACCGTCACGGCAGAAGACCTCCAGCGCTGCGTGGTACAGCTTCTTCCGGGTCTCTTCTCTCTGTTTGTCTCGCACACGCCATGTGTACCTTGATCGTCAGCGTTGGGCAGTACTCGTCAGCACCCCTCGTCATCGCCGCCAATCGCGACGAGCTGCGCCGACGCCCTGCGTCACCTCCCCATCGATGGGGCAACGAAGACTTCGTCGCGCCACGTGATGACGAAGGGGGTGGCACCTGGTTGGGGCTGACGAAGACGGGGCTCTTCGTGGGCATCACCAACCGGTACCCATCGGAGCGGCACGTCGGGCGTGCCTCGCGGGGCACGTTGGTACACGAAGCGCTGCGCGCCCCATCGGCGGTGGCGTTGCGGAGCCACCTCGAGACGTTGTCCGTCGAGCGCTTCAACACCTTTCATCTGCTCTACGCCGACGCGCACGGGGCGTTCGTGACGTGGAGTGACGGTGAAAAAGTGCAGCATCTGGCGCTCGCGCCGGGGCTCCATGTGGTGACCGAGCGGAGCCTGGGCGGCGACGACCAAGGCCGCGCCGACATCGTGACGAGCGCGTGGCCGACGCTTGAAACGCAGGACGGCGTGCCCACGCCGGGGGCGCTCCAGCGCTTGCTGTCGGGCCCTGTGCCGGCAGGGGTGTGCGTCGACCTTCCGGCGCTCGACTACGGCACGCGGAGCTCACTGGTACTTTTCGTAACGCCGCAGGTGCGCGCGTCGCGCTGGTTCTGGTGCGAGGGGCGGCCCGATCAACACGCCTTCGTCGAACAGCCTGACCTGGTGGCCGCGCTGACAGACTGACGCGTCGCGCTTCACCTTGGCGTCAAGCCAACGCACAATGGCGGCGCCGTACCAATTGAATCCGGAGGTGCTGTCGCGATGGGGGCATCACGCGAAGCGGGCGTTGAAGACGGTGCGCTCGTGCGCAGACGCGATTGGCTGGGCGTGTTGCTCGACGGCCTCGAGGAAGGGTTGGTGTTGCTTTCGGGTGGCGGCGCCGTCGTCGAGCTGAACCCCCGCGCCGAGGCGCTGCTGGGCGCCACCCTCTCGGATCTCATCGGCCACACCTTGACGCCCGCGCGGGTGCCCGGCGCGTCGGCCCCGTTCTGCGACTGGGTGGCCAGCGCCGTGCGCGCGCACACCGCCGCAGAGGGCCTCGTGCCGTTCTCGGAGCTCTGGCTGCGCGTGCGCCTCGCGCCGAGCGACGATGGCTACGCGCTGTTCCTCGTCGACGAGACCGAGTCGCGGCGGGTGTCGGGCATCGCCAACAACCTCCAGGACACGCTCGATCGCATGGGCGAGGCCTTCTACACGCTCGATGCGACCTGGCACTTCACCTACTGCAACCGCACCGCGGCGCAGCTGATGCGCTCCACGCCCGACGGGCTGCTGGGCACCGTGGTGTGGGAGAAGTTCCCCGACGCGCTCGGCACCGTCGTCGAGGCTGAGTTCACCCGCACGCGCGACCTCTGCGTGCCGGGCACGTTCGAGGTCTACTTCGCGCCGCTCGAGGGCTGGTTCGACGTGCGCGTCACGCCGTCGCAAGGCGGCATCGCGGTGCACTTCCGCGACATCACGCGCCGCAAGCAGGCCGACGAGCGGCTGATGGAACAGGCGACGCTGCTCGACCACGCGCAAGACGCCATCCTGCTGCGCGACCTCGCCCACAACATCGTCTATTGGAACAAGGGCGCCGAGCGCCTCTACGGCTGGTCAGCGGAAGACGCGACGGGGCGCAGCGTGCGCGACCTGCTGTACGCCGAGTTTGACTACCCGACGTTCGACGACGCGACCGCCACGGTGCTGGCGAATGGTGACTGGCGCGGCGAGGTGCGCCATCGCACGCGCGACGGCCGGCAGCTCTACATGGACGTCCGGTGGACGCTGCTCCGCGACGCGGAGGGCAAGCCGAGGTCGGTGCTGACCATCAACAGCGACATCACCGAGAAGAAGAACCTCGAGAAGCAGTTCCTGCGCGCGCAGCGCCTCGAGAGCCTGGGCACGCTCGCGGGCGGCATCGCGCACGATCTCAACAACGTGTTCGCGCCCATCGTGATGACGGCCTCGGCCCTGGCCTTCGACGAGCCCGACTCCGAGCGCGCGGAAGATCTCGCGCTGCTGCGCCGCAGCGCCGAGCGCGGCGCCGACATGGTCAAGCAGCTGCTCTCGTTCGCGCGGGGCGCCGACGGCGTGCGCGTGCCGGTGGAGCTCAAGCACGTGGTGATGGACGTGCAGCAGATGCTGCGCGACACGTTCCCCAAGAACATCAGCCTGCAGGTGCACGTGGTGGCCCGCGCGTGGACGGTGGAAGGCGACCGCACGCAGCTCAACCAGCTTCTCACCAACCTGTGCGTCAACGCGCGCGACGCCATGCCTCACGGCGGCACGTTGACCATCGCCGTCGAGCACGTGGAGCTCGATGAGGCGTACTCAGAGATGAACCTCGAGGCGCGGCCCGGGCCCTACGTGCTGCTGCGCGTGGAAGACACCGGCATCGGCATGTCGCCCGACGTGCTCGAGCACATCTTCGAGCCGTTCTTCACGACCAAGGAGATCGGCAAGGGCACCGGCCTCGGGCTCTCGACCGTGCACGCGCTCGTCAGGCAGCACCACGGCTTCATCCACGTCTACAGCGAGCTGGGGAAGGGCACGCGCTTCAAGGTG